>NZ_VOYU01000010.1:0-161003 GCF_013420135.1 Acinetobacter sp. YH12023 | reverse complement strand
CTTCCCGAACTCAGAAGTGAAACCTCTTAGCGCTGATGGTAGTGTGGGGTTACCCATGTGAGAGTAAGTCATCGCCAGCTCATTATTCGAAACACCCCCTGACTCGTGCAGGGGGTGTTTTTTTATGTGCGGAGAAAAGGGAAAAATAAGAAGAAAAGCAGAAGAATAGAATAGGAAAATGAATAAGTTAAAGTGACGAATAAATGAATATTTCTGAATCAAATATAAAGTTAATAGTCTTCAATATTTCTATAAAGTTTATTGATCCGCTGAAATAATTGATTGCGTTGCAGCTTTAAGCATATATAAGACTTGGCCTAATAAAATGTCCTTATCAGTCAATGCCACAATAATCATGGGGTGATTTTGCGCAGCAACAGATGTTAGTATTGCTTTTCCATTTTCTGCATCTAAGGTTATATTCTGACAACCAACTAAATGAATTTCTTTGATAAATGCTGACACCATTGCAAGGATAGAGCTGCTAACCGCTGCTAACTTGCTATTGTTATATTGCCCACGTTTGTAAACACTCGTCAGCTCAAATCCATCTGTTGAACACACCATGATGAAATGAACCCCGCGTGCATTGTTAATAATATTATTTATTTGTTTACGGGTATGTTGTATTAACTCATTCGAAGCGGTGCGTTTTGTGACATTAAACATTAGTAGCTCCTTATGCAGTGATATAGTGATTTACTTCGATTGAGGTAATTAAAGCTTCAAGTAGCAGTAAAACGTCAGATTTTTTGCGACAGTCGATAAAGAATAGGGGCGAATATAAGTCCT
Organism: Acinetobacter sp. YH12023; assembly: GCF_013420135.1. Classification (NCBI taxonomy): domain Bacteria; kingdom Pseudomonadati; phylum Pseudomonadota; class Gammaproteobacteria; order Moraxellales; family Moraxellaceae; genus Acinetobacter; species Acinetobacter sp. YH12023. The sequence continues at coordinate 160,211 of NZ_VOYU01000010.1, read as the reverse complement.
GACTAATCAGCCAATCTTTGTAGATAGCAGTATTCGTTGAACTTGTGATTTCGTCTGTATGGGTAATTCCAATGGCTATGTTATCTGTATAGTTTTGGAAGGTTTCTAAATAGCTTTCGAGTTCACTTAAGGGGTTATTAACATTATGATCAATCAGAATAATCGCCCCAATTGCGCCTTGACAAATCACTGGCCAAATAAAATCAAAACGACTTTGTCCAGGGGTACCATATAAACCTATTTTTAAACCATCTTCTAAGGTCACTTCTCCGTAGTCGATACCCACCGTAGTTTCAAGTTTTTGATGGCTGGTTTGATCTGTATTAAACGCCTCGGTCAGTAAAACTGGGATATCAGAAAGTGAACGGATCGCTTCAGTTTTTCCAGCACCCATAGAACCAGCAAAGACAATTTTATATTGCTGAAGAATCATGTTTGATGTCCTATTCTAAAATCCAAATTTACGGCGTAATTTATGAAAGAAGTTTTGCACAAAGTTCTTTTCTTCTGTTGGTTCATGTGTTTCAGGTGGCGTGTAATGTTTATCCCAAAGATTTATTTTTTTAATATTCAGTGATGCCATATTCGCAGCAATGAACTGTCGAACGGTGCTGAGGGGTATATCATATTGTTCTGCGATCGCTGATATCTTTGCGCCCTGGATAAAGCATGCAGAAAGTTGAAAAATTTGTTTATGAGATAAATTTTCAGCAGGTTTTGGCCAGCTTAAAATTCGAAAATGACCATCTTCAGGAACTGTTTGGTAAAAATTCGGAGTTTGCCAAAATAGATTCCATATCCAGTCTTGAAGGATGACGGGGTGCTTTCGACTTACATGGGTCATATCTTCAATTGATGCGAAATCATATTTAAAACTAGCATCTGTGTGTTGAAGTTGACGCTCGAGGTTGAGCCAAGCTATATTTTGCGCGGTATCGATTACCGCTATTGTACCTAGATCATCATATAGGTGTAATTTTTCATGGTTATCTTCTGCATACATTTTTTTGAAGTAATCATCCTCCAAATTAAAATCGCTAAAGCTCTGGATTTGATCATGTTGAGCATGCTCAATGGATTCGTTAAGGTCATTATGGCTGACGAGATGTTTATCAATCCATTGATTGAGCTCTTGATTGTCGTCTACGGGAAGGAACAGCGTATTGTTTCTGACACGCCCTGATTGTTGGTTGTCTTTCGAGATCTTGAGCCAAGGTAAAGCGCGGCGCGTTAATATTTTTTGAATTCCTTCGGTATCAAAAAAACGCTCATGAATAAATAAGCAATCGAGATTCATATCAGATGCACTTTTCCATTGGATATTAAAGTGCTGTGGAAAAATTGCGTAAAGCTGATGTTTGAGTTGATCTGAATCATGAATACTTAATCCAACAATGCCGATATTGATATATTGCTTATTCATGGTGTTCCTCGACTAATTTTATTCAAACCTGTAAAACATTTTGGGAATAAAAAACCCTCTTATTGGCATAAGAGGGTTGGGTGAAATTAAGCAAAATCTAAATTTTTTTCATAGGTTTTTAATTCGTGTCGAGCCATGGCTAGGTTTGCTTTGGCACGATCAAGTACTAAATATAAGAACACGGATTCATTATTTTCCAGTGGACGAATCAAGTGATACTGCTTTCCTAAGGTAATTAAAATATCGACAATGTGATCATCTAAATTGAGTGACTGAGCAACACGTCTTTTGGAGCGAACCACTTCAGTATTTCCAGCAGCTGCTAATTCTAAATCAATATCTCCACCGCCTTGTGTCGCCATAGCTAGGCCACTTTCACCGTCTACCAGTGCCGCTGCATGAAAACCGTCGATTGTTGTGAGTGATTCTAATGAAACTTTAGCCATTTTTATGCCCCTCTTTTAGGTTATACATGATTATTATTTGTAGATATTTAGGTAATTAAACTAGCGTTTTTAACTACATAATTTAATTATAGGAAGCGTATGGGGCTTTGCAATAAAATTAATTTTTTGCTTTAAAAGGATAATATTTTCTAAATATAGCGTTAAGTTTTAGGATTTAAAAAATGTGATTTAATTTGCTATATATATTTTTTATGTATTTTAGAACTTTATTTTTGATATAAAATTTACCAAAAATTCAAATGTAATATTTTGTAAATGGTGTGACAAAACTCAATTTTTGCAGAATAAAGCTGAGTGATTTACATAAAGAAAACAAAAAGTGATCTAAAGGCGTGTAATTTAAAATATTCGATTTAAAAAAACCTGCTTAAGAAGCAGGTCATTGTTTTAGACAAATGAAGCCACTTAAGCAAAAATATTACAAGCTGCAGATGCCAGAATCCATAAAATCACCACTGCAACGATAGGCTCTACAATTTTTGACCAAGTTGGCACTTGTACTTCAGTTGTCACATCTTCTTGAGTATGTTGTTGATTAACCATTTGATTGAACTCCTTCATTGATGTTTCTAATGATATCTCTTCTTGCAGATTTGGTTTAGAACCAAGAAGCTCTGTTAGGTTGTTTGTTGACCAAACCCAATCATCCGCTTGACCAGAAAGGTGCTCAATTTGTCCATTGAGTAATTCTTGAATGCTTTGTGGTGAGTGTGAGCCGGTATCATGAAGTTGCTTTAATTCATTTAATTGTAAATGAAAAATTTCAGTTGTTAGGTGTTCAAGTTCAGAGCGTTCTAATATTGATGCATTCGATGGATTGGTGGTCAGATGGCGTGAAACTTCTTGAATATAGAGTTCATCTGGATGAGTAATTTCTTGATAAACCTTTTGAGCATTATTGCGGAGCTGATGAATCAATTCACCTAAAGTTAATGCATTAATTTCACGTATATGTTGACGTTTTTCTTCACGATTTAAATGACTTAAAAGCGTAGGCTTTTGAGATTCTATTTGTTCGACAAAATATTGTACTAAATCAAAAGCCATTATTCGCTTCCTTATTCTTTAATCGAGCAACCTTAAACCTGGTTTTTTCTTCGGCTGCTCTTGTTGTTCTTGGTCGTTTGATTTTAAAGCATTTTGATCATTCTGAATACCTTCATATTCTTGAGGATCGAAGAACATGCCTTGACCATTTTCACGTGCATAGATACCTAGAACAGCAGAAAAGGGGATATAGAGGTTTTGCGAAACGCCACCAAAGCGTGCAGAGAAAGTAATCGTCTCATTGCTCATGTGTAGCGCATGCGTTGCATGAGGTGCGATATTCAGGACAATTTGACCATCTTGGATATATTGAACTGGCACCATCGTACCATTCTGTGTCGCATCGACAAGTAGGTACGGTGTAAGTTGATTGTCACAAATCCATTCATAAAGTGCCCGTGTTAAGTATGGACGCGTTGGAGTGAGTTGTAGTTCTTGTTCAGACATAATGCTTACTCGAATATTAATGGGAAATTAATTTTTTGCTAAAAGCTCGCTATAGCGATTTTTTTCCTGCAATGTCATCGATTTGATAAATGCAGGACGGCTAAAGATGCGTTGGCAATAGAGAAATATAGGGCGGCATTGCTGTTTGGGAAGCTCAATCCCCATGGCTTTTAGGCGCAGAAATACAGGTGCGAGCATACAGTCTAACATGCTAAATTGTTCAGACATAAAATAAGGATAATGCTGAAACAAGGGGGTTAGTGAAATGAGTGTATCACGCAATTGTTTTTGTGCTTTTTGCTTGGCTTTTTCATTGAGGGTATCGGGATGGCGAAGCATAATATCGGCAAGTCTTAACCAATCTTGTTCGAAGCGCCATACATATTGACGTTGCTCTGCACGAGGCATGGGTGCATCTGCATACAGTTTATTTTGACGATATCGGTCATCCAGATATTCGGCAATAATACTGCTGTTATAGAGTTTTAGGCCATTTTCAATCATCATCGGAAGTTGATTGTAGGGATTTAAACTCGCAAGATCTTCGTCTTCATCATCAGCAATAATTAAATTATGTTTGATTTGCTTCTCTGCAAGTACATAGCGTATCCAGTGTGAGCGAAAGTCATCCGCATGACTGTAAAGCGTAATCCCTTGGAGAGGTGCATTTTCGACTGACATAATCCGAGACGATGAGAAATGAATAAGATAGGATACTAAAATTAGACAGTAAAATCACGGGGACTTTAGCAATATCAATGCAGCTACAGTGAAAATTACAGTTTTGTTTTATTTGATAGCTTTTCATGTCATTCATTTACCTGATTGTCACCGCATGATGACCATTGTACTTGTACAAAAATTATTATTTTTAGCTGCTGTTATTTTTATGGGCATTGGCTTTTATACGGCACTCGCTGGAGGTTATGCCTCTGATTATGGAGCAGAGGATGATAGCCCAGAACAAAAAAGCAAAATGACCATCTCTACAATTACACTAACATTGTCGGTTATATGCTTAATTGCGAGTTTGAGTCTCTTTGTTTATCGGATCGTTATTCTATTTGCATCATCTTCATAAAAAATTAAGACATAAAAAAACCTTGGCATAAGCCAAGGTTTTTTGTCCGATTCGGTAAACGAATTAACGTTTAGAGAATTGAGGACGTTTACGAGCTTTACGTAAACCAAGTTTCTTACGTTCAACTTCACGAGCATCACGAGTAACGAAACCAGCTTGACGAAGAGCAGGTTTAAGAGTTTCGTCAGAAGCGATCAATGCACGAGTAATACCGTGACGGATAGCGCCTGCTTGACCACCGATACCACCACCAGCAACAGTGATGTAAAGGTCATATTTCTCAGTAGCTTCTAAAAGCTCAAGTGGTTGGTTAACAACCATACGAGCAGTTTCACGACCGAAATATTGTTCTAAAGAACGGTTGTTGATTACGAGTTTACCAGTACCAGCTGATAGGAAAACACGTGCAGTTGCGGTCTTACGGCGACCTGTACCATAGTTAGTAGCCATGTGCTGTATCCCTTAGATGTCCAAAACTTGTGGCTGTTGAGCAGTATGTGGATGCTCAGTACCAGCGTACACTTTCATTTTCTTGATCATTGCATAACCAAGAGGACCTTTTGGCAACATGCCTTTTACAGCACGTTCGAAGATTTCTTCTGGTTTGTGAGCAACTAATTTTTCGAAATTAGTTTCACGAATACCACCAGGGAAACCAGTGTGGCGATAATATTTCTTATCAAGTGATTTTTTACCAGTCACTTGAACTTGCTCAGCATTGATAACAACGATGTAGTCACCAGTGTCAACGTGAGGAGTATAAGAAGTTTTGTGCTTACCGCGTAAACGACGAGCGATTTCAGTCGCAAGGCGACCTAAAGTTTTGCCAGAAGCATCAACAACGTACCAGTCGTGTTGAACTTCAGCTGGCTTAGCGCTGAGAGTTTTCATTAAACCACTACCTATTATAGTTGGTTTGGACTATGGAAACTGTCCAAACAAAAGGAGACGCGATTCTATACGAATACGTGAAGAATCACAAATGAAAATATAAAATTTCAAGCGCTGTATTGTAGTATATTTCTTCAGCAATAAACAGCAGATAATCCAGAAATTATAAGAAAAGCGGATGAAAGTAAATCATGTCGAATTCTAATCTGTTAAAAAACACATCTGAACCCTCATTCTGGCGGCAATGGTTGCAATTAATGGGCTTATATAGCGCCTTAGTTTTAAGCCCAACTTTTTTGTATTTGGTGTATTTGCACGGGGCGGATGGTGCGATCATCGTTTTGTTAATGATGCTCACTTTATTTTTCCTTAGTTATTTATTGGTTTATCTGTTGATTGGATTATTGCTTCTGGGTGGTATGTCTTTTTGGCTGATAACGAAGTACCCGCAACATGTGTCAGCCGTTCAGCGCGGCATTGTAATTCTTATTGCATTGATTTGGATCATTGGCATTTCAGGTTTTGCTTTCGATTTCATTCCATACAATGTCGCACAACGCGCTTATTTTTGAGTTTTAGTCCGATATTTTTAGTCAATAAAATTAGGTCTGTCATGTGCATCACACAGTATAATAATGCTATTGCACACACAGGATAGACTCATGCTGCCTTTATATATCACGAGCGGTGAACCCGCAGGTATCGGACCTGATATTTGTTTGAGCTTAGCCAATCGAATAGATGAAAGGCCACTTGTGGTTCTTATTGATAAAGATTTGCTGCTCAAGCGTGCTCAACAGTTAAAGTTCGAAGTTGAACTGATTGACTATGTTGGGCAGGAGGAGTCGGCAGCTCTAGGTCAGCTTTATGTAGAACATGTGCCTGTGACTAAACCTGTCATCGCAGGTCAGTTAGATGTGAATAATGCAGCCTATGTGTTGGAACAATTACGTCGTTCTGCAGATTATGCGATGTCTGGCAAAAGTGTAGGTGTTGCAACTGCACCTGTGCAAAAGTCAATTATTAATGATGCCGGTATCCATTTCAGCGGACATACGGAGTTTTATCAAGAATTTGCAGGCGTTGACCGTGTCGTGATGATGCTTGCTACAAAAACGCTCCGTGTCGCATTAGCAACAACACATTTACCGCTTCGTGATGTTGCAGATGCCATTACTCAAGAACGTTTGCATCAAGTCATTGATATTTTAATTCATGATTTAAAAACCAAATTTAAAAAAGATCATCCGCATATTTTGGTGTGCGGTCTAAACCCACATGCGGGTGAAGATGGCTATTTGGGCATGGAGGAGATTGAAGTGATCAATCCGGTGCTAGAGCGTTATCGTGCTCAAGGGGTGAATATGAGCCTGAGCTTACCTGCTGATACCTTATTTACCCCTGAAAATTTAAAAGATGCGGATGCGGTTTTGGCGATGTATCACGATCAGGGCTTGCCTGTGTTAAAGTCGCAGGGCTTTGGCGAAGCCATCAATATCACTTTGGGCTTGCCGTTTATTCGGACTTCAGTGGATCACGGCACAGCACTGTCACTGGCTGGAACCGGTCTTGCTAAAAGTTCGAGTTTACAGGTGGCGGTTGATTTGGCTTTAGAATTAGCACGTGCGAAAAATAACGAAAATTAATAATAAGGGTTTGAATTTTATATGAATAATAGAAAAAAATTATCAAAAACAAAACAGGAAAATAACAAGATGCTTGGGGCGAAATCGAACATTCGCCCATTTTTTGGGATTGTGTTAGCGTTGATGCTGTCAGCATGTTCAACGCTTGCTACAGATCATCATTTTTGTGAATTAAAAGTATTATCGCTGCAAATTCCAAAACAGACGGAAGGATTTATACGTTTTGCATTACCGGGTGCTGTGGATGGCTTTAAACATAATCAGCAAAAATTTAATCAAGCGCTGACCGCGGTGCATAAAAAATATGCGAATCGTGATGGTGCTGATAAAATGCTTCAAGATGGACAGGCAATCAATGCTAATATTGATCTGCTTGTACAGCATCAAAATAGCCTGAGTGCGCTATATGAATATCAACTTCTTGTAAGTGAAACCATTCCGGGTATTCAAGCTGAATATAACATTCTGGCTGATATGATGGCTAGAGCAAACAATTCAGCTATTCAAGCAATGATTGCCAAAAATCAAGTCTATATTGCGGGACGAATGTTGAGTTCTTTGCTGAAGTTAACTGATGTGAATTCTATTCATCCAGACGATTTAGATGACTTTTTAGCAGATTTTGAAACTTTCAATAATTTTTTGAAGGCTCAACTGAATGGTAATCCCGAACTCGGTGTAGAGCGCGTAAACAATGCTGAAATGCGTGAAAGTTTGCTCTCCATTCAGGCTGAAACTGAAGAAATGATGAAATCTGAAACAATGGCTTTGTTGAAACAAAGAGAGCCATTGCTCAGTGTAATTAAAGCGGCTCGGGATAATATGACCAAGTCCGAAGAAATTTTTGCTCGCTTGAGTGAATTTGAATCAAGTCAGTAATCGTTGTAATAAACCTATGCGGAGAATTTTATGTATCAAATTAATGCCCTAAACCCAAAAGATGAAGGGCATCACACGCGTAAGCGGTTTGGACAGAATTTCTTACATGATCAACGTGTTATTGCTAAAATTGTACGTTCGGTAAATCCGCGTACTGGTGACAATATTGTCGAAATTGGTCCCGGTCTTGCTGCGCTTACATCGCCTTTAATTGGTGAATGTGATGCTCTAACTGTGGTTGAGCTGGACCGTGACTTAGCTGCAGGTTTGCCGGGCCGTGTGCCGCATCCTGAGCGCTTGACCATTGTTGAAACCGACGCGCTGAAATATGACTTTACCGAGCTGTTTGCCGAAGGCCGTCCTCTGCGCGTGGTTGGCAACTTGCCGTATAACATCTCGACTCCGCTGCTGTTTCATCTCTTGGAGTTTGGCGACAAAGTCAAAGACATGCACTTCATGCTGCAAAAAGAAGTCGTGGACCGTATTACCGCTTCACCGAATACTAAAGAATACGGCCGTTTATCGGTGATGATCCAATACTTCTGTAAACCGACGTTTTTATTTGAAGTGCCGCCGGGTTCGTTTAATCCGCCGCCAAAAGTCACCTCTGCGGTATTCCGTTTAGAGCCTTATGCCGTTAAACCGATTGTGGCGAAAAATGAAAAAGCGCTTGCGCGTTTGGTTTCACATGTCTTTACTCAACGCCGTAAGACGTTACGCAACAGCTTAAAAGGCATGTTGGTTGAAGATGGTTTTGAAAATGCAGGGGTTGATCCAATGGCGCGTCCTGAAACCCTAACACTTGCAGAATTTGTCGCATTAGCAGATCAAATGGTGGCTTAAATAATGATGACTCGCAATATTCGCTATAACTATGTCATTGGTGATGTTCAAGGCTGTTTTGAAGCATTAAAAGCTTTACTGAAAGAGATCAAGTTTGATGCAGACCAAGATTTTATATGGTTTGCCGGTGATCTCGTCGCACGGGGTGAAAACTCGGTAGGCGCTTTGCGGTTCATCAAAAAATTAGTGGATAGTGAAGTTGCGGCGACGGTACTGGGCAATCATGATCTGACTTTGCTGGCATGCGCTCGCGGTATTAAGGATATCAATCCTAAAGACAATATCGATGATGTGATTCACGCTTTAGAAAGTGATGATTTGATTGATTGGTTACGCAAGCAGCCGCTGTGTCTATTTCCGAATGAGCAAACCATTTTGACTCATGCGGGTATTCCTTTGAATTGGACTGCGCAGCAAACCGCTGATTTGGCAAAAGAAGTGGAAGCGGTGATTGGTCATGACGACTTTGATGTGGTCGATGCGTTTCTTCAAGTGATGTACGGTAAAGAGCCGAACCTATGGTCGGATGATTTGTCTGGTCATGCGCGCTTACGCTGTATTACTAACTATTTGACCCGCATGCGCTTAACCGATGCAGAAGGTCGTTTAGAGTTCAGTTTTAAGGATTCACTCGATGACCCTATGCCGAAGGGTTTTCAGCCATGGTTTGAGTATGAGTCACAGGCAGCGCAAAGCCATCAAATTTTGTTTGGTCATTGGGCGGCTTTGCAAGGAAAAAGCATTTCAGCAAAAATCCAAAATGTGGATGGCGGATGTGTCTGGGGCAATCAGTTGATGGCCTATCGTTTAGAAGATCAGCACATGTTTGCGGTCGATAATCCAGTGATGTAAGTATTTAAAAATAAAAAAGCCACATCGATGTGGCCTTTTTTTATTGATCCGTATGAATTAATCAACGCGAATCCATGTTTGGTTACGGCCAAGTACTGAAACACCGATACTTGCACGTAAAGTGAGACGTTTCCCCGTGCTATTCAAACGAATTTTTGCATCGTAAAGTTTACCTGCCAATGGGTCGATAACACGGCCTTTTTCATAATTATTGGTGTCATTTACTTGTTTTAAACCTTTAATAATCTCCATACCGAGAATTGGTTGGTTGGTATAAGGTGCTGGGCACTTATTACAGTTTTTTTGCGGTGTATAGCCCGGACGTGGCGTAATTTTAATAATTTTACCGGTATAGGTATTATTGGATTCTTTGTGAATCGAAATAATCGCTTTGGCCGCTCCTGTTTTATCGTCAATTTGTTGCCACGTGCCAGTAATGTCATTTGCAAATGCGACATTCATCAAACCGAATGTGCATAGGCTGAATAATATTTTTTTAAACATAATCGCTTTTCCCCTAGAAGCGTGATTTATGAGCACGTATGTTAGAAAGTTTACGAGAATAGTCAACTTTATTTTTAAAATAATTTGAATACCTTAGGCATAAAAAAACCGCCATGGCGGCGGTTTTTATGACACTAAGCTTATTCTTGGCGAATCCAAGTTTGACTACGACCAAGTGCTGATACACCCATATAGCCACGTAGCGTAAGACGTTTTCCACTGGCATTTAAGCGAACTTTTGTGTCGTAAATTTTGCCAGAAAGTGGGTCAATAATACGGCCTTTGTCGTAATTATTGGTCCCTTCAACATGTTTTAAACCAGTTAACACATCAAGGCCTAAAATCGGTTTGTTTTTATAAGGTGCAGGGCAGTTTACGCAGGTGTCACGTGGCGTATAACCCGGACGCGGCGTCACTTTAATGATTTTACCCACGAATGTTCCATTACTTTCTTTACGGATTTCAATAATGGCTTTTTGTGAACCTGTTTTATCATCAATTTGTTGCCAAGTCCCTGAAAGGTCTTGAGCAAAAGCTGAACCACTCATTACAGCAGCTAAGAATAAGAGGCTCACTTTTAATTTTTTCATCAGATATTCCCTGTAGGTGGTTCACCTATATCAAATCAATTTACTGAATAAATTTAAAATTTATTCAACGCGAATCCATGTCTGTGTACGACCAATCGCGGAAATCCCCAGATATCCACGTAAATGTAAGCGCTTACCATTGGCAGAAATTTTGCCTTTTAAGCTGTAAATTTTGCCTGCTAAAGGATCAATAATTTTTCCTTGAGAGTAGGTATTTTCACTTTCAAGTTTCAGCCCCTTAAATACATCCATCCCTAAAATAGGCTGGTTGGTATAAGGTGCAGGGCAATTCACACATTTTTCCTTTGGTGTATAACCCGGACGTGGCGTCACTTTGACAATTTTTCCGGTATAGGTGTCTTTGGCATCTTTTCGAATTTCGATCAGTGCTTTAGGCGAACCGGTTTTATCGTCAATTTGTTGCCAAGTCCCTGTAAGATCTTGAGCATAAAGTGCAGAGCTTGTTACTACAGCACCGAATAATGCAGCCCATTTCAAACTTTTTCCGATCATATTAATAATCCTTTATCAATACACTTTGTGAGGGTTTATTGATCATACTAGGTAATATTTAAACTTAGAGCAACTACTCTAAGCATAAATATTTACATTTTATTCGGGAAAGTTGACATGTTGCACAAAAGTGCCTTTACCAAAAATGTAACATCCACAGCACATCATTCAATGTGTTGTGGTGTACCCTAGAATTTATATTAAGTTTATTTTTTATACGAAACAATCATTTAAAAGTGATTGCTCAGTCACATATTTTGTAGATAGAGTATGAAAGTTGGCAACCAGATTGCTGTGAATACTGCATTTACCGCCATGCCAAATGCCGCATAGCGCCCAGCAATGCTGCCGCGCTGCCAAGCTTGAGCTGTGCCAATCGCATGTGCAGCAAGTCCTAAGGCGAGTCCTGATGCACGTTCATCATGAATATTTTTAAGTATGATGGGTGAAAATGCTGCACCAATCACCCCTGATAAAATCACAATCAAAATCACCAAAGGAATCGGGGAATGCAACAGCGTGGCAATGTTGATGGCAATAGGGGTGGTCACTGCCCGTGTAGCAAAAGCCATAATGGTTGGATCTGACAAATGCAGCAAATAAGCCAGCCCCATAGGGAGGGCAACGGCACTGATACTGGCAAAGACTAAAATCCCGCCCACGGCTTTTAATGGCAAGTCATCGTAGCGCATCGCTGCTAAAGGAATGGCCAAGGCCACTGTGACATAGCCGAGTAAGTTATTGAACAGTGGATTGACCTGTGCCATATAACTTTCATAGGAAATGCCAAAAAGATAGAGCATACCAATGACGAAAAACATCCCAATCACAATCACGGGGATTTGCGGTAATTTTTTATTAATAGGTTTTGCGACAAGATAGGCGATCAGGGTAATGATGAATCCAGAGATGATTGAAAGCATGTTGATTCTCCTATAGCCATTTCTTAGACATTTTTGCGTAGACCCACAGCGGTATGAGGGTGCTGACAAAGAGAACAATCAAAAACATCGGAATTTCATCGCCTAAATGCATCATCATTAGCAATGAGCCTGCACTAATAGGTAGGAAGGCAAAGGCACTTTCTTTCATAATCTTATTATTGGTATCGACCAAACTGGCTGGAATTTTGTTGAATTTTCTCCAAAATGAAAGCACCATCAGTAAGCTAATCAGACCGACTAGATTGCCTAATTCTGGGTGATTGAATTGCTTCATGACCCAGACCGCGCCTTCACGGAAAATAATAATTAATGCAATAGTGCCTATCCAGGCTTTCCAATCGATGCGCTTGATCCAGTCCATTTTTGTCTTTCGTTAAAATTATACTAATCAAGTTTTAACCGATTTAGTCTTTAATTTCAAATTCTTCAAGTGGACGTTGAAATTGTTGCGCACGCGTTCCCAAAATTTCTTCGATGGGTAAATGCGCCTGTTTAATCAGTTGTTCTAACTTATGCGGGGCGATGATGACATGCAAAATTAAGTTGCCTTGTTCATCATAACTTTCATTTTGGATCACATTGAGCGCATACAGTTGTGTTCTTAATTTGCCATAAGCTGGTTTTAGATGGACTTCAAAGCTTTGAATCTGTCCCATCAAGCATTCTTGAACCGCTTGGCGTAATAAGGGAAGACCTTTACCACTATGTGCTGAGACATAGACACGTTCCGGCTGATGTGGCTTACCATAGATGATTTTAGGATCTTCGCCACTGACATCAATTTTGTTATAGACGCGCAGAATCGGAACATCGACACCAATTTCTTTCAGTACTTTTTCGACAGCCTCGATTTGTTCCATCATGTCAGGACTGCTGGAGTCAATGACATGTAACAATAAGGTCGCCTCTAACGTTTCTTCTAAGGTGGCTTTAAACGACTCGACCAGTGAGTGCGATAAATTACGCACAAAACCTACAGTATCTGCGAGAACTAAGTTGCCGATACCATCCCAATGTAGACGGCGTAAAGTTGGGTCAAGTGTCGCAAAAAGTTGGTCTGCTGCATAGACATCACTTTTTGCTAAATTATTAAATAAGGTCGATTTACCAGCATTGGTATAACCCACCAATGACACGGTTGGAACAGCAGCTTTTTGACGTGCCACACGACCTTGCATACGTGTTTGGCGGACTTTCTCAAGTTTCGCTTTGAGTTGTCCCATACGGAGCTTGAGTAGACGACGGTCAGTTTCCAGCAGCGTTTCACCCGGTCCACGTAGGCCGATCCCACCTTTTTGGCTATCGAGATCGCCACGACTACGAATCAGCCGTGAAGCCATATGTTGTAATTGAGCCAACTCAACTTGCAATTTACCTTCATAGGTACGTGCGCGTTGGGCAAAAATATCTAAAATTAATTCTGTACGATCGACCACACGACAACGCATGATGCGTTCAAGATTACGTGCTTGGGCAGGGGTGAGAGCATGGTCAAAGATGACCAATTCGGCTTCATATTCTGCGACTACTTCTGCAATTTCTTCAGCTTTCCCTGAGCCGATAAATATTTTGGCATCAGGCTTAATACGCTGAGCATGCACATGTTGCAGAATATTGGCACCTGCAGATTGAGCAAGTAAGTGGAATTCTTCGGCATCAAGGTCTGCAAGCATTTGTACTGCCACACTGACTAAAATTACGCGTTCACCGCTCGCTTGATGTTGATTTAAATTTTCCACTCAGCACACACTCCTGTTTAAAGATTCATTTTAGGCGAAAATGCAGTGCGAGGGTTAATCTAAGTGAGGGATTAATGGCTAAGTTCTGTATGTTGTGCTATTCAATTAGAGAAAGCTTCGAAAGCTCAGCGCCAATAAGAAAAGCACACTCACATATATCAATGAAAAACCAGCAATGGCTTTTAACGCTTGCCATGAAGAAATAGGGGGATTGTCTGAATATGAATGATTCATAATTTTAACCTTTAAAACCGATATAAAAATAATATTTGATTTTTAAAAACGATTAAAATGGGAAAATATTATCTTCGACTTCGGTTTTTATGATCAATGCAAAAAAACTGTCTTCGGTATATGATGATGAAAATTTACGCCAAATTGTGGCACCGTGTCCTTTTAGTGAACCGTTTATGAATCAACCTCAAATCGTCAATACACCGCAAATTAATGTGTTTTCAAAATTTTATTTGTATTGTAAAAAAGTCGGTGCAGCAGCTGTTGCCGTGACGCAGGGTTTTTATTTGGTTTATCGTCATCAATTGTATAAAGACCCGAATAACCCGCAAAATACCCGCTATGTGCAGTATTTTTGTCGCAAGTTATGCAAAGTATTTAATCTTGAAGTCAAAGTGCATGGCGAAATTCCACGTCAACCAGCCCTTTGGGTAAGTAATCATATTTCATGGTTAGATGTGGCAGTTTTGGGTTCTGGCGCACGTGTTTTCTTTTTGGCGAAAGCTGAGATTGAAAAATGGCCAGTGCTGGGTAATTTGGCGAAAGGCGGTGGCACCTTATTTATTAAGCGTGGCTCTGGCGACTCGATTAAAATTAAAGAACAAATTACGGGCTTCTTAAAACAAGATACGCCGGTACTCTTTTTCCCAGAAGCCACCACTTCAGATGGCAGCAAAATTAAAAAAATTCATGGTCGTATTTTAGGTGCGGCAATTGAAGCCGAACGTCCAGTCCAAATTTGCTTAATTTGCTATGTGAATCAGGACGGTGAACTCGATAATATTGCGCCCTACGTCGGAGACATTAGCTTTGATCGACATGTCAAAAATGTCTTAGAAATGCCGAATGTCACTGCGCATCTCATGACATTGCCCGCAATTGATTCGGCAGGTCATACTGTTGACAGTCTGACACAAGAAGTGCAGCAAAAAATGAATCAGGGATTGGCAGAGCTTCAAGCCAAAGTCCTTAAAGCGCCAGTTCCAGTTGAAGCTAAATAATTTAATGATACAGGCTGCAAGGGGATGCCTTTGCAGCATAATCCTTACATAAAGCCTTCGAGCGGCAACCAAGAGATAAATTTCACTCCTGCTTTTTGCCACCACTTGATTTTCGGTTCACGTGGATAAATACGCGTTTGACCATTTGACAACTTAATTTTCCAATTGATTTGTTGGTCTGCATTGAGCACCAACTTATAGGCATATTTACTCAAATTTTCATCCATGGTGTAGTGGACTGCTTTGGCTAAGCGTGGGCTATTCAGTAATACCCCAATTTCAGTATTTAAATATGCTGAACGTGGATCAAAGTTAAATGAGCCGATAAAGACTTGTTTTTCATCAATTGCCATCAGTTTGGCATGCAGGCTTGAACGGCTTAAACCTTTTAGACTAACTTTAGATTTTTCCGCCAACTCTTTGGTATTGGTGTTGAGGTTTTCTGCATCAGGTCTAGAGAGAAATTCATAGAGTTGAACGTCGTGTTCCAAGAGATCTTGACGATATTTGCTATAAAAAGCATGAACCAATGGTACGTCATTGGCCTGGAATGAGTTGGTCAAGACTCTGACTTTTACGCCATCTGCACGAAGGTTTTTTAGGCGTTCAGCCCCTTTTTTTTCTGGGACAAAGTAGGCTGAAACGATATCGACACTTTGTTCAGGTTTATCTAAACGGTTGAGGAGCTGAAAGTTGAGGTGCTCTTCTTTTTTGGCTTTAGATTTGATTTTGCTCGGGGAGTCTTTGACTACTTCGGCTTTGACCCAGTCAAATTGGATTTTATTATTGAGCCAGTCATCAAAGGCATGTGAACGGTTAGCTAAGTCCAAATAATTGACTACAGTGGCTTCTTGGTTATAGTCATCGAGTTGTTGTTTGAGACTGTCAAAGCGCAAGCTATAGTGGCGTGGATTGACCAATTGGCGTACTGGAAAGGCATAGTCATCATTCCAATATTCGTCAAAAGAATGAATGATTTCATCGGATGCCGCACCGACCAACATGACGTCGACATCGGAAAATTGATAATTATCACTGACGTTATAGTATTGGTTACTCATATTGCGACCACCAATCAGAGCAATTTGATTGTCTGCAATAAAGCTTTTGTTGTGCATACGACGGTTTATGCGTTTTAGATCCAGCACCATATCGACAGGGCGGAAATGTCGGAAGCGGTATGGGTTATACAGTTTGACATCAATATTAGCATGTTGGTCGAGTGCCATATAAATGCCTTCCATTTTTTTTGCATTATTGTCATCGACCAATAAACGAATTTTCACCCCACGATCTGCAGCTTTGATCATGGCATGTAGGGCCAAAGCACCAATTTTGTCGTTATCCCAAATATAGTATTGTAGATCTAAACTTTTTTCGGCCTTATTGATTAGCTCGATTCGAGCTGCTAAGGCTTCTAATGGGTCATAAAGTACGTGGTAACCAGTTAAATTAGGATTTTGTTCACGTAGCGGCAGCACAATTTTAGCAAGGCTAGTATCGTCTGTCGGGGTATTAAAAGCATATTCCACAGGTTGAGTTTGCTGTTTAGGCAAGGTACTACATGCAGATAAAGTCAAAACAAGGCTACAACTCAGCAAAACCGCCTTAGTGTGGTTGTGTATGAAGGGCAAATTTTGCTGTTTCGGTGTAGCTGAGTTCATACTGTTAGACATACTAAAAAATTTGATTTGAGTATAAGTGTCAGCTGTGAAAAGATAAATATAGTGATCGAGTTTTCTCGTTAGGCAAATTGTAGAGCAAATGTATGTGGGAATTAGATTCCGTAGTGATGTATTTTTATATCGGGTTGGCTGTGCTGGGCGTTTGGGCAATATCCCAAGCTTGGTTAAGCCAGTCACGCACGGAAACGATTCATCCGTTTAAAGCCTTCGTACATTTGTTGGCATTTTATCTCTCGTATTTACTTATCCCTTTATTCTTCTTTAGCTTTTATGCAGGCTGGAGTGGCTATTATTCACTACATGAAGCGATTTTTGTCGGTGCTGTTACGGGGCTTTTGTGCTATGCCCGATTTATCGAGCCGCACATGATTCAGGTGAAAAAATGTCAATATCAATTGCATGAAACACGACAGTTATTAAAGCCTGTACGCATTGCTTTAATTGGTGATTTACACATTGGTTTATTTTCAGGTCATGAACGTCAGTTAAAAATGATCGTCGATAAAATCAATGCGCAAAATCCTGATTTGGTCGTGGTTGCAGGGGATTGGACTTATGAACCTGAAAATAAGTTGGCTGAAGAACTGGCTGTACTGAAAAAAATTATTGCTCCGATTTATTCGGTGAATGGTAATCATGATGAGCAATATCCCGGTCCGCCTATTCAAGCGCTGTTAAAACATGCATTAGAAAGTAATCATGTGGTGGATATCGAAGGGCAAGTGGTGGAGTTTAATGAGTTTCGTTTATTAGGTGTTGGGGATTTGTGGGCAGGTAAAGCCGATATGCGCTATTTGCCAGAATTGCCACAAGATAAGCCTTGGATCATTTTGTCGCATAATCCAGATACCGTTGATATGGTACCTAAACTGCCAGGACGACCATTGATGTTGTCGGGTCATACGCATGGTGGACAAGTGGAATTGCCATGGTTGACCGATTATGTAATGAAAAAAGTGTCGATTTTAGGTCATAAAAAAGGGCTATATCAGCATGACAATGCAGACGTCTTTGTCACTGTTGGTACGGGCATGGTTGGGGTACCTTTCCGTTTTCTTGTGCCACCGACCATTGATATTATCGAGTTGGTTTAATCAAAAACTACCGTTCATTATTGCTAAACGGTTTGGTGAATGTTCTTCTTGATGTAGAGCTACAGGCCTTGTTTGGTTAATAAAATTGAATCGTGCCATTCATTTGCTGTTTGAAATTAAGTGAATGACCGTGTATTGGAACAGATGATGTGTATTGCTCAGTTGGATCTAAGCTGCATTCATGAATAAAATCGAAATGATGTCAACTATAGAGTAGCTAATCAGGTCATTGACTCAATTTGAGACATAAAAAAGCCAGCAATAGGTGCTGGCTTTTTTATTATGTGCAGATTAAACCTGATTATTCACATCATCATTTTTAGTTTCGCGAATCATTAAGAACGCGATCAATGAAAGGATTGATGCCGCAGTTAGGTAGTAACCTACTGCATATAAACCATAGCCAGTTGCAAGTTTAGTTGCGATCAATGGCGCGAAAGATGCACCAAAAATACCAGCCATGTTAAAGGTTAAAGCTGAACCTGTGTAACGTACAGACGTTGGGAAGATTTCAGACAATACCGTACCAATTGGACCATAGGTTAAACCCATGATCGCAAGACCGATACATAGGAATAAGAACACCATCGCAGTACTGCCAGACTCAAGCATGCTTGAGAAGACTAAGCCAAACAATGCAGATACAACACATACCGCAATCGAAGTCGTTTTACGACCAAATTTTTCAGCAAATACAGCAGAAAGTGGAATGAAGGCAGCGAAACAAAGTGTGGCAACCAGTTGAAGTTTTAAAAATTCTTCACGTGTGTAACCAAGCTGGGTTGTACCCCATTGTAAAGCGAATACTGTGGTTAAGTAGAACACAACGAATGTACAAATCGCGGCAATCGTACCGAGAATTAACATCCCCCAGTGCTTAGTGATCACTTCTTTGAACGGAATATTTACTTCTTTTTGCTTATCCAAAACTTTTTGGAACGCTGGTGTTTCATGTAATTTTAAACGAATCCACAGACCAACAATAACCAATAGCGCACTTGCAATGAATGGAATACGCCAGCCCCATTGCATAAACTCAGCTTCAGACATGAAGTGACCTAAGGTCAAGAATGAGCCTGTTGCAAGAATAAAGCCGATTGGCGCGCCCAATTGAGGGAACATACCATACCAAGCACGTTTGCCTTCTGGCGCATTTTCAGTTGCAAGCAGCACGGCACCTGACCATTCACCACCTAAACCAAGACCTTGACCTAAGCGACAAAGTGCAAGCATGAGCGGAGCAGCGATACCAATTTGAGCATAGGTTGGAAGCAAGCCGATACATACTGTAGAAATCCCCATGGTGAGGAGAGCAGCAACTAATGTGGCTTTACGACCGATACGGTCACCTAAATGGCCAAAGAATGTTGCACCAATCGGGCGAGCAATAAAGGCAATCGCAAACGTTGCTAAAGATTGAATTGTTGCGGTTGTTGGATCTGTACTTGCAGGGAAGAACAGATGCGGGAAGATAATTACAGCCGCAGTTGCATAGATGTAGAAATCGAAGAATTCGATTGTGGTACCTACAAGACTTGCTGTAAGTACGCGGAATTTTGAATTTGTTGGTTGCTGTTCAGTGGCAGCAGCACTTGAAGACGCCATGGTGGACCTTACACTTACTAAAAATAATTGAACTTAGTTTTAAAAGCGTAATCTTTTTAAAAAAGGCGTAATTTCTTAAAAAAATACGAAATACCAACTTACGGACTGCGGAATTAGGGTCACTAAAGAATGCAGTGTCAGTGGGTTATATCACGTAGAGATAAATCGACAGGAAATGTGATCCTGCACCTATCAATACAAAAATATGCCAGATAGCGTGTGTATATCTTACCTTTTTTAAGGCATAAAACAATGCACCGATTGTATAAGATAGCCCGCCAATGATCAGGTAGGTTAAAGCTTGATCAGATAAAAAGCGTTGCATATCATCCATTACCAGTACTGCAAGCCATCCCATCACCAAATAAGCAATCAACGAAATCTTTTGAAAACGATGAATGAAAATTAATTTGAATAGTGTTCCAATAGCGGCAATAACCCACAGTGCAATGAGTAAATAATGCGCTTTTGCGGTAGGTAGTGCGATTGCCAGAAACGGGGTATAAGTGCCTGCAATTAAATAATAGATTGCGGTATGGTCGAGTTTTTTGTACCAACCACGGCGCTCAGGAGATTCTGCGAAGTGATATAGACTCGATGCTGAAAACAATAACAGCATACTGAATGCATACACCCAAAGTGCAAGCCATTTTCCAGTTGGAAGATATGATCCTTTTAAAATCAGTAGGATACCTGCGATGGCCGACAACGCTGCACCGAAAGCATGGGTATAGAAATTCAGTCTTTCTTCAGCTGGGTCATAAGCTAAAAGATGGGGAGGATTCATAACGTATCTTTTATAATAATTTAAATATACATATGTATAGTAATTTAATTTTGCTTTTGGTGTAAGAAGATTTAAAATTGTTTTGCAAATTTATCTAGGTTTATATTATGTCATCTTTGGCTTCTCCCTCTACGCAAGAGCAGCAATTTTTAGCAGCCTTTCTGCAAGCCATTGAAACACAGCGTTTTGATCGCATGATTTTGAGTCAGTATAAAGGTGAATTAGACCAATTAGAAAAAATGACCTTGCGAGTCATTTCGCTGCAAGGTGAGTCATTTCTCAGTTGTTTATATCGTTATAAAACCCAAGACATCACCAAAAACTATCCAATGGCAGCTGCATATCAACAAGTCGAAAGTTTATTGAGTTGTTGTAAGCAAGCCAACCTGATGACCTTAGATGAAGAAATTCAGCTTAAGAAAAATAAAAAGAAAGCCATGCTAAGCATCAGCAAAAAGCAGCCAGCCTTAGGGAAAAATCCTATGGAGCAGCAAGGACATGATCGAGCGAAACACCGCTATGTCGATCAAAACAGTTATTTCTTACAGCCACTCGGTATTACGGATGCAAAAGCACAAATTATTCCGAGCATGGCACGTAAATGGAAACAAATTAATAAATTTGTAGAAATTTTTTCAGGCGCTTTAAGCCAGATCAAAGAGACCGATCAATCTCTAAATGTCGTGGATTTTGGTTCAGGTAAAGGCTATCTGACTTTTGCATTATATGATTATTTAGCAAAACACCAACAAGTGCCTAAAGTGACAGGGGTTGAGCTGAACCCGAAAATGGTGGAATTTTGCCAAAGCGTTGCGCAGCAGTCGAATTTTAGCCAACTGGATTTTTTCCAAGGCGATGTTCGTACGTATGCGCCTGAGCGCTTAGATGTCATGATTGCGCTGCACGCCTGTGATGTGGCAACGGACTTTGCGATTCATACCGGTATTCGATTAAATGCGCAAATGATCATGTGTGCGCCGTGTTGTCATAAAGAACTGCGTCCGCAATTGAAAGCGCCACAAGTACTTGCACCGATGTTGCAATTTGGCATTCATGCCGGCCAGCAAGCAGAGATGCTCACTGACACGATTCGTGCACTTTTATTGAAAGCATATGGTTATGAAACCAAAGTTTTCGAATTTGTGGCACTTGAGCATACCAGTAAAAATAAAATGATCTTGGCAACCAAACGTGCAGATTATGTCGAACCTGATCAAGCGGTATTGGCACAGATTCAAGCTTTAAAGCAGATGTATGGTATTCAAAAGCATTCGTTAGAATTATTGTTGAATGATCAATGGGACCAGCAAGATATTGGCTGTAAATGCTAAAGGATGAAGGGATGCAGCAGTTAAATATTCAATTTGGTCCGTGGGAGCAACTGGCATCTGCAGCTCGGCCGATACGTGAACAGGTCTTTATTTTAGAACAGCAGATATCGCCCGAAGATGAATGGGATGCAGAAGATGCGATTTCACTGCATTTTATTGTTCATGATGGGATGAAAGCCGTTGCAACTGCACGTTTGTTGAAAAATAACAGTATAGGTCGTGTTGCTGTTTTAAAGGCCTATCGCGGTCAGGGTATTGGTAAAATCTTGATGCAAGCTATCATCGAACAAGCGAAATTAGAGCAACGTGAATATTTAAAACTATCATCACAAGTGCATGCTATACCGTTTTATGCAGCTTTAGGTTTTGTTGTTGAAGGTGATGAATATTTAGATTGTGGTATTCCGCATCAAGATATGTACATGGCTTTGGCTTAAATACGTAAAATTGGACAGCTATAAATAAAAAAACGCTTAATATTTTAAGCGTTTTTTTATTTAGATGAGGTCAAAGCTTAGTGACCATGATCATTCGATGCAGTAGGTTCAGGGCTCATGTCATTCATATGTGCATGTTGTTCTTCAGTCATATGCATATCTGCTGCAGTCGGCGCAGAAGCTTCACGAGCTGCTTGATCAGCTTGCGCCTTTTTCAAGGCTTCTTCTGACATCACAGGGGCATTTTTAAATGCATGCTGTTGAGTATTGTCTTTTTTCTGTTGGCTCGGCATATAGTCTGGTTCATTGGTCACAGCAAGCCAGAAAATACCCATGAATAGCGCACCTAAAATACAGAAGATAATCAGTGCCTTCCAGCCCCACGGTGATTTTTCAGGAGAAGTATGATCAGTCATAACAAGCTACTCAATCGGATAAAAAGAAATCAAAAAACTTGTTACTTTATAACATAAAACAGATGAGAGTTCGCGTAAAATCTAGACTTGTTTGCAAACACGCGAATGCGAAGGAAAAATAAAAGGAGCCGAAGCTCCTTTTGATGTGATTGAACAGCAAAATTTGCATGCTCAAAATGAATAATTAAATCTGCTCAGCTTTCGCCACTTTGTCTTTCAGTAATTTCGGTGCTTTGAAGCGTTCGCCATATTTTGCTTCTAGTGTATTGGCACGTAATAGCGCTTTTTCCAAACCATATTGGTTTAAAAATTGAAGTGCACCACCTGTCCAAGGGGCAAAACCAATCCCGAAGATTGATCCGACATTGCCATCAACAGTCGATTCCAAAACACCTTCTTCTAGGCAGCGTAAGGTATCGAGTGACTGTACAAACAGGAAGCGGTCAATCATTTCCTGTTCAGAAATAGCATTATCTTTCTGCCATTTGCTCAAGCCATCCCAGAGGTGCTTTTTACCGCCTTCAGGGTATTCATAAAAACCTGCGCCGGCAGCTTTGCCTTTACGTCCGAACTCATGAATCATCGTTTGAATCACCTCATCCGCACCTGAACGTGGTAGGTCTTTGCCTTCAGCTTGTAGGGCTTTACGGGCCTCAGAAGCAACATGCTCAGACAACGTTAAAGACACTTCATCTTGAATCGCCAATGGGCCTACAGGCATGCCGGCTTTTAGTGCAGCCATTTCAATGCGGGCAGGGTGTACGCCTTCAGACAGCAGACGTAAACCTTCTTGCACAAAGGTGCCGAAGACACGGCTGGTAAAGAAACCGCGGCTGTCATTGACTACAATTGGCGTTTTACCAATTTGCTGCACATAGTCATAGGCTTTGGCTAAGGTTTCAGCTGATGTGTTTTTGCCTTTAATAATTTCCACCAACTGCATTTTGTCGACAGGACTAAAGAAATGTAGACCGATAAATTTAGCTTTATCTTGAGATGCATTGGCTAAGCCTGAAATTGGCAAAGTTGAGGTATTGGATGCAAAAATACCGCCCTCTGCCAAATAGTTTTCTGTTTCTTGCGTCACTTTGGCTTTGAGTTCGACATTTTCAAACACAGCTTCAATGATCAAGTCACAGCCTTGTAGGTCGGCAGCATCTGCAGTGGCATGTATCAGGCCTAAGACTTGATCACGTTTTTCTGCACTTAAACGGCCTTGAGTTACTTTTTTATCCAGCAGTTTTTGGCTATAGGCTTTGCCTTTTTCAGCAGCTTCTACAGAGATATCTTTAAGTACAACTGCAATGCCTTTTGATGCTGTGGCATAAGCGATGCCTGCACCCATCATGCCTGCGCCTAAAATACCAACTTTGGTGGCTTGCCATTTCGCGACGTCTTTTGGACGACTTGCACCAGACTTAATAGCGTTGAGACCATGCCAGAAGGTGCCGATCATATTTTTAGAAATTTGACCGGTTGCAAGGTAAGTAAAGTAACGTGATTCAATCGTGAGCGCCGTATCAACATCGACCTGAGCGCCTTCAACAGCAGCCGACATAATGGCTTCAGGCGCAGGGTAACAGCCCTTGGTTTTGTCACGTAGCATAGCGGGGGCAATGGCGAGCATTTGCGCCACAGCAGGAGTCGATGGCGTACCGCCCGGAATTTTATAGCCTTTTACATCAAAGGGCTGCTGTGATTTTGGATTGGCTTTCACCCACGCAATGGCTTTGTCTATCAGGTCTTCAAGGCTATCTACAGTATCTTGAATCAGCCCCAATGATTTGGCTTTTTCGACACCAATTTGCTTGCCTTCCATTAAGAGTGGAAATGCATTTTGCAGACCCAATAAACGCACTATACGTACAATACCGCCACCGCCTGGCAGTAAGCCTAAAGTTACTTCAGGTAAGCCAAATTTTGCCTTAGCATCATTCAGTGCGATTCGATAATGACAGCCAAGAGCTAACTCCCAGCCACCGCCAAGCGCTGTACCATTTAAGGCTGCTACAACAGGAATGCCACGGGTTTCGATATAACGCAGTTTGGCTTTCATCTCTTCAATCATATTGAAGAATTCTGTCGCATGCTCAGGTGTAGCTTGAATCAGTTCGTCTAAGTCGCCGCCGGCAAAAAAGGTTTTTTTTGCGGAACGAAAAATAATCCCTGCAATATTTTCATCTGCTTGCAGTTTGTCTACCGTTTCAGCCAGTGCAGCACGGAAATCTGCATTCATGGTGTTGGCAGATTGGTTTGGAGAATCTAAAGTTAAAATGACGATATTGTCGGCATTTTTTTCAAATTGAATTGCGCTCATTTTTATTCTCCTTATACCAACTCAATAATCGTTGCGATGCCCATACCACCGCCCACACACAAGGTTGCTAAACCGCGTTTTTTACCTTGGCGTTCTAGTTCATCCATCAGGGTGCCTAAAATCATGGCGCCTGTTGCACCCAGCGGATGTCCTAATGCAATTGCACCGCCATTCACATTGACTTTGGTAGGATCAACCTTGAGTTCGGTAATAAAACGTATCACGACTGCTGCAAAAGCTTCGTTCACTTCAAATAGGTCAATATCATCAATGGTTAAGCCAGCTTTGGCTAAGGCTTTACGTGCAGCAGGTGCAGGGCCAGTCAGCATAATCGTCGGGTCTGCACCCACCAATGCAGTGGCAAGCACTTTGGCGCGCGGTTTTAGGCCTTGTTCTTTGATCGCTTTTTCAGAGGCAAGCAATACTACGGCAGCACCATCAACGATGCCCGATGAGTTCCCTGCATGGTGTACATGGTTGACTGCGCCGACTTCAGGATATTTTTGCAAGGCAATGGCATCAAAGCCCATTTGCCCCATCATGGCAAAACTTGGGTTGAGCTTGCCTAAGCCTTCTGCTGTGGTCGTTGGTTTAATAAATTCATCTTTGGCTAAAACTGTCACGCCTGCTTTGTCTTTAACAGGAACGACAGATTGGTCAAAATAACCATTGGCTTGAGCTGCTGCGGCTTTTTGTTGAGAGTTGGCTGCAAAGGCATCCACATCTGCTCGGCTGTAACCGTCAATGGTGGCAATTAAATCGGCTCCAATGCCTTGTGGAATAAAGTCACAGGCCATATTGGTTTCAGGGTCAAGCGCCCAAGGACCGCCATCTGAGCCCATCGGCACACGAGACATCGACTCTACACCGCCAGCCACCACAAGGTCTTCCCAGCCAGAGCGGACCTTTTGCGCAGCCATATTGACTGCTTCTAAACCTGAGGCGCAAAAACGGTTGATCTGAACACCTGCCACATCATTATCCCATCCGGCCGCAATCGCTGCGGTTTTGGCAATGTCCGCACCTTGGTCACCAATGGGGGTTACACAGCCCAGTACAATGTCGTCAACTGCCGCGGTGTCAAACTGATGGCGGTTTTGTAATTCGTTCAATAAACCGGTCAGTAGGCTAATCGGTTTAACGGCATGTAGTGAACCGTCTTTTTTTCCTTTGCCGCGCGGTGTGCGAATGGCATCAATGATGTAAGCCTCGCTCATAATCCTGTCCCTATGATCTATAAATTTTTATTGGTTTTTTGAGTGTACGGATTAATCAACCTAGTGCAATGATGAGAACGGGCGAGTCGTTTGATATTTTTGGTCAACGCTTGCTGCTGAATAAGATAAAAATCAACCTGCATATTGAAAGCGAGGATCGGTTAAGATCAGTTGCTATCGATTCAGTACATATTGAAGATCTGCTTATGCATAAAAATGTGAAGCGAGTGTTGAAAGGTCTGGCTTGGCTTGTTTTTGCAGGCTGCTTAGGT
The DNA here is from genome assembly GCF_013420135.1 of Acinetobacter sp. YH12023. NCBI lineage: Bacteria > Pseudomonadati > Pseudomonadota > Gammaproteobacteria > Moraxellales > Moraxellaceae > Acinetobacter > Acinetobacter sp. YH12023. Next base: position 133,949 of record NZ_VOYU01000010.1, on the reverse strand, counting down.
TTTGTATGCTTGATCGGTTTTTATATTTATATGATCTATGGGATTCATCCTTCAGATGAAGGGACGGGCGGTTTAGCCTGTGAGTATGATCGAAATGATCATGTGACCAAGGCAGAAATGTATCGGATACAGGATGGCAAACGCGTGATCACGCCCGTCGATCCATTGCTTTGTCAAAAACAACGTGCAGATTTTCCGAAATAAAAAAACCTGATCGAGATCAGGTTTTAGAGAATGCTATTTTTGAATATTGCTTAGTGATAACCATGTAATTGGCGATATAGGCCTGGTGTTACACCGGTCCACTTTTTAAAGGCACGGTGGAAAGTACTGGTTTCACTAAAACCGACTTGCTGTGCAACATCTTCAAGCGTTAAGTCTGGATTAAGCAATAAGTGAATTGCAGCATCACGACGTAAGGCATCTTTCACACCTTGGTAGCTCTTACCTTCAGCGGCTAAACGACGACGTAGTGTTTGCGGCGATAGATACAGCATTGAAGCAACATCGTTCAAGGTTGGCATTTCTTCGCCAATTTGACTCTTCAGCACATCACGGATACGAGATGTTAATGAATTGGTATTTTTAAATTTAACCAATAACTGTGCAGGAGCCGCTTTTAAGAATTCTTCAAGCGTTTCTTCGTTTTGACGAATGGGTAAATCTAAATAATCCGCTGCAAATGTAATTTCAGTTCGTGGTGTATCAAACTGCATGACAGGTGCAAAAAACAAGGCATCATATTCGTCAGCATGTTCAGGACGTTCATAACCGAAGTGAACACGCTCTAAAGGCAGACGACGTTCAATCAACCAAGAAGCGAGACCATGCCAAATCATCAGCATACTTTCTGTAATGAAATGGTCTGGGTCCATAGATTTTGGAATTTGTGGAACTAAACGTGCTTCGTGTTTATCACGTTCTAGTGTTACCGACCATTCATCACCAAACAGTTTGTAGAACTGCGAAGACAATTCAAGTGCATCACCGAGGGTTTTTGCATGAATAATCAATTGGCACATAATGGCAAAAGTACCCAAGCGGCGCGGTTGAATATCAAAACCGACGTGTTCGTCTTGAGTCACCATCCACAACATTTTAATAAAACGTGTGTATTGTTCAGGTGAAATACGCGCTTTGGGTTGGCGTAGAAGTTCAGCCTCAATGCCAACATGAGACAATAAAGTTTCGACATCCATGCCGAGACGTCTCACACCAGTTAAGGCTGCGTTGACGAAATGGATACTGATCGTATCACGACTCATGTTTAATCCTTCAGTCTCTTTAATGTTCACAAATGTTTGACCTAAATGACGCTAAAAAAAGAAATCATGGCAATTTACAACAGCGGTTTTGCCATTTTTACATGGTAAATTGCCGAAACTATCAAGGTAAATGGCTGAACATGACATTGTTTTAATCATTTTATATTTCTACCATGGATAAAAAATCTACACAATTAGAGAAAAATATCCATGGAAGCTGCTTTAAAAGGATTGAAAGTACTCGACTTTTCGACATTACTCCCAGGGCCATTTGCGACCTTGTATTTGGCTGACATGGGTGCGGAAGTTGTGCATATTGAGTCACCGACGCGTCCCGATCTAGTTCGTTTGATGCCACCTTATGCCAATGGGCAAGCCACAGCGCATAGTTATTTAAATCGCAATAAACAATCCATCACATTAGATTTAAAAGATCCGAAAAGTATTGAATTGATCAAAGCCAAAATTTCAGATTTTGATATTGTGGTAGAACAATTTCGTCCAGGTGTCATGCAACGCTTGGGTTTGGATTATGCAGTTTTGGCCGAAATTAATCCGCGACTTATTTATTGCTCGATTACGGGTTATGGTCAAACCGGACATTACAAAGACCGTGCAGGGCATGACATCAATTACTTGGCTTTATCGGGCATTTCAGGTCATAGCGGACGCCAAGATAGTGGCCCGCCACCAATAGGGATTCAAATCGCCGATGTCGCAGGCGGATCAATGCATGCGATTACTGGCATCTTAGCTGCGGTGATTGAGCGTTACCGTAGCGGTTTAGGACAATATATTGATATTTCCATGACCGATTGTGCCGTCGCATTGAACAATATGGCTGCAGCTGGCGTATTGGCTGCCAATGCGGTAACCGCAGCAGAGACGGCGTATCTGAATGGCGGAAGTTTCTATGACTATTATCGAACCCAAGATGGTCGCTATCTGTCTATAGGTGGTTTGGAGCCACAGTTTTTACATGGATTGGCGCAAATTCTAGATTTACCCGCTTTAGCAACGCAAGGCATGTCATTTGATCCGCAAGACCAGACTGAAATTAAGCATGCAATTACCCGAAAAATACTAACCAAAACATGGGCTGAGTGGAAAAAGATTTTTGCCTCTCAAGATGTCTGTGTGGAACCAGTTTTAAGTTTGGACGAAGCTCTAAATTCACAATTGGCCCAAGAGCGGCATTGGCGTGTTGAAGTTCCGCTACAAGAAGGCGACACAATGACACAAACTCAACTGGCATGCCCGATTAAGTTTTCAAGATCAGCACTGATTTATACCCATGTGGGTAAAACTTTAGGTGCAGATAGTTGGTTATGAATAGCATAAAAAAAGGTGATAAGTTGAGCAATAAAACCTTTAAAATCTCTTAATTAGATAAATATCCATATAAACATTGAGTGCTATTAACAAAAAAATAAATAAATTATACAAATGTGAGAGTATTATGTGAACTATTAACACAATTGGTATATAGGTCTCCAAATGAAAATAGCTGTGAGTAAACTTGGATCTTTATATCTTAGTCTCGGAATAATGCTTGCGGGTTCAGCAACCCAAGCGGCAACTGCTGCAGATGCTTTCAGTTCTGAAAGCCCATGGATGTTCGGTGATTGGAACGGTCAACGAACAGCTCTCCAACAGAAAGGTTACGATTTTAGTTTTAGTTATGGTGGCGAATTAGCCACTTTATTAGATGCAAAGCATGCTTCTGGTCATGGCACTGAATATGCGGACCAATTCGCGATCGGGGCACATCTCGATTTAGAAAAAATTGCGGGTTGGAAAGATACTGAAGCGCAAATCAATATCACTGAACGTAATGGTCGTTCATTGTCTCAAACTTCAGATGCATTAAATGGTCATTTAAGTGCAACACAAGAAGTGTGGGGTCGTGGTCAAACTTGGCGTTTGACTGATTTTTGGATCAAGAAAAAATTCTTAGACCAAAAATTAGATATTAAAGTCGGTCGTTTTGGTGAAGGTGAAGATTTCAACAGCTTTGACTGTGACTTTCAAAACTTAGCACTTTGTGGTTCACAAGTGGGTAACTGGGTCGGTGACCAATGGTACAACTGGCCAGTCAGCCAATGGGCTGCTCGCGTGAAATATAACATTCAGCCTGAACTCTATGCACAAGTCGGGGTTTATGAATACAACCCTGAAAATCTAAAACGTGGTAAAGGTTGGAACTTGAGTACCGATGGTTCAAAAGGTGCGATTATTCCTGCTGAAGTAGTGTGGACTCCAAAAGTGGGGACACAAAAGCTTCCGGGTGAATACCGTGCAGGTTACTACTACAGTACCGCTGATGCCGATGTCATTGATAGCCCAATAAATGAAAAAGATCACCATCAAGGTGGTTGGATTGTGGCGAAACAACAACTGACAGCACACAAAGACGATGCCTCACGTGGTTTAAGCGGTTTTGTGAATGTTACTGTGCATGACTCAGACACCAACAATGTGAGTGATATGCAAAACATTGGCTTGGTATACAAAGGCGCATTCGATGCACGTCCTCAGGATGAAATCGCGATTGGCTTAGGTCGTATCAGCATTAATGATGATGTGAATGACGCCAATATTGCCAATAACAGCGTTGATGCACGCGGTCTACAAAGTGAAGAGTATGACGCAGAAATTTACTACGGTATTCATGCGGCAAACTGGCTAACTATTCGTCCAAATATTCAATATATCCGTCACGTCGGTGCTTACAAAAATGGTGAGAATGCGTGGGTCGGCGGTATCAAATTTCAAACAGCATTTTAATTGATGTCCAATTAGAGTTCTTATAAAAGCAATTCGGTAATTCTGAGAAGAATTACGATATTTCCCCCTTGAATTGTTTTTGTAACAACTTCTCTTTGCGACATAAAAACGGTGGTGCGTTGAATGTATTTCACGCACCAAATACAACATTCGACAATAGAGGTGGTCAACATGAGCAACCCATCTACTGGAACTGGGATGCGAACATTTACCGTCGTTGTGATGGCAATTTTCGCCTTAGTTCTATTGATTGGTGGTATCTGGCTGGCAGTCCTTGGCGGTTCTTGGTACTACATAATCGCCGGCCTGTTAATGCTGGCTTCAGCAATATACTTAAGAAAAATTCAAAACAGTTCTTTATACATTTATGCAGCGTTGATGCTGGGTACAGTGATTTGGGGACTTTGGGAAGCAGGTTCTGATTTTTGGGCACTTGCACCGCGTTTTGATATTTTAGGCTTATTGGGCCTTTGGTTACTGATTCCTGCCGTGACACGCGGTATGGAAAATGGCAAAACTGCGAAAATTGCATTATCAGGCACACTGGTGATTGCGATTATCGTGATGATCTATTCAATTTTTAATGATCCGCAAGAAATTAACGGTGAAATTAAAAATGCACAACCTCAAACAGCCAAAGCGATTGAGGGCATTGCTCCTGAAGATTGGCCTGCCTATGGTCGTACACAAGGTGGTGTACGTTATTCTCCACTTGCTCAAATCAATAGCGACAACGTGAAAGATTTAGAAGTGGCGTGGACTTTCCGTACAGGTGAATTACCAACAGAAAATGACTCAGGTGAAACCACAAACCAAGTCACTCCGATTAAAGTCGGCAATGACATGTTTATGTGTACAACTCACCAACGTTTAATTGCACTTGATCCTGCGACAGGTAAACAAAAATGGGCATTCGATCCGAAACTTAAAGCGGACAATACCTATCAACATTTAACATGTCGTGGTGTGTCTTATTTTGACGCAGCAAATACCACTCAGTTTGCAAAAAGCTTAGAGAACAAACGCTCGACTTCAACTGAATGTCCGCGCAAAGTGATCTTGCCTGTAAATGATGGTCGTTTGGTTGCAGTCAATGCTGACACAGGTAAAGCTTGTAGTGACTTTGGTCATAACGGCGAAGTCGATCTACAAAAAGATATGCCTTATCCGTATCCAGGCGGTTATATCCCAACTTCACCTCCAGTGATTACTGGTACAACCATTGTGATTGGCGGTTCAACTACCGATAACTTCTCGACTAAAGAGCCATCTGGTGTCATCCGTGGTTATGATGTCAATACTGGTGAATTATTGTGGATATTTGATACTGGTGCACAAGACCCGAATGCTATGCCAGGCGAAGGAAAAACTTTCTCTGTTGCGTCTCCAAACGCATGGGCACCTTTAGCCTATGATGAAAAATTAGATATCGTCTATGTTCCAACAGGTGTGGGTACTCCGGATATCTTCGGTGGTCACCGTACGCCATTAGATGAACGCTATGCAAACTCAATGCTTGCGATTAATGCATCGACTGGTAAATTGATTTGGAACTTCCAAACCACACATCATGATTTGTGGGATATGGATGTACCATCACAACCTTCATTGGCAGATATCAAAGATAAATCAGGTAATACTGTTCCTGCGATCTATGTCTTAACCAAAACAGGTAATGCATTCGTCCTTGACCGTCGTACCGGTAAAGCGATTGTGCCAATCACCGAAAAAGCGGTTCCACAAACTGTAAAACGTGGTCCACAAACTAAAGGTGAGCATTATTCTGCAACTCAACCGTTCTCTGATTTTGATTTAGCACCAAAAGATAAATTGACTGATAAACAAATGTGGGGTGCCACTATGTTTGACCAGTTGATGTGTCGTGTGTATTTCAAATCATTAAACTACGACGGTATTTATACACCACCTTCTGAAAATGGCACATTGGTATTCCCAGGTAACCTTGGGGTATTCGAATGGGGTGGTATGTCGGTGAACCAAGACCGTCAAGTTGCTGTGATGAACCCAATTGGCTTGCCATTTGTCACTAAGTTGATTCCTACAGATCCAAACCGTGAGCAAACTGCGAAAGGTGCGGGTACTGAACAAGGCGTGCAACCGATGTATGGCGTACCTTATGGGGTGGAAATCAAAGCATTCTTGTCACCACTTGGCTTACCTTGTAAACAACCTTCATGGGGCTTTACTGCGGGTGTAGATTTAAATACACATGAAGTGGTCTGGAAAAAACGTATTGGTACAATTCGTGACAGTTTACCGAAATTGTTCCAATTACCTGCTGTGAAAATTGGTGTACCGGGTCTTGGTGGATCAATCTCGACTGCTGGTAATGTCATGTTTGTAGGCGCAACACAAGATAACTATATCCGTGCAATCAATGTAACGAATGGTGATACTTTGTGGGAAGGTCGTCTACCAGCAGGTGGTCAAGCGACTCCAATGACTTATGAAGCAAATGGTAAACAATATGTTGTGATCATGGCTGGTGGTCATGGTTCATTTGGTACAAAACTTGGTGATTACCTTGTTGCGTATGCTTTACCAGATAAAAAATAAGTGATTTTACATCGCTAAATAAAAAGCCCGATTTATCGGGCTTTTTATTGGCTTAAATTCTTTATGTAAATTTATGCTAAGTAATAGAAAAATAATTCAATATATTAATAAATAAAAAGTAAAGGACCGAAATCCGCTATATCAGTGAAATTGCGACAGTCTTATCAATAAAATCGCTATTAAATATGTAAAAAACGCATTTTCTTGATAGATAAAATCTCGTTATGCTGTGCATTGTTATAATAGAAATTACTAGCTGTACGCCATGTATTTATATACTGATTTTGACCAGCAACTGGTTAATGAACGTGTTGCACAGTTCCGTGATCAAACGGAACGTTATTTAGCAGGTAAATTGACGGAAGATGAATACCGTCCACTGCGTCTTCAAAACGGCCTTTATGTACAGCGTTATGCACCGATGCTACGTATTGCAGTACCTTATGGCCTGATGAATTCTAAACAATTACGTAAAATTGCGTCATTGGCTCAGGACTATGACCGTGGTTATGCGCACGTATCTACTCGTCAAAACATTCAGTTTAACTGGCCTGCACTAGAAAATGTGCCTGATATGTTACAAGAGCTCGCATCTGTTCAAATGCATGCGATTCAAACTTCGGGTAACTGTATTCGTAACACCACCACTGACCAATATGCTGGTGTGGTTGCGGGTGAAATTGCTGACCCACGCCCAACGTGTGAATTGATTCGTCAATGGTCAACTTTCCACCCAGAATTCGCTTTCTTGCCACGTAAGTTCAAAATTGCAGTTTCAGCACTGGAAGAAACTGATCGTGCGGCAACGTCTTTCCATGATATCGGTGTGTATATCGTGAAAAATGAAGCAGGCGAGATTGGCTATAAAATCAAAGTTGGTGGTGGTTTAGGCCGTACCCCAGTGATTGGTAGCTTTATTCGTGACTTCTTGCCACGTGAAGATTTGATTGCTTATTTAGAAGCGGTACTTCGTGTATACAACTTACACGGTCGTCGTGATAACAAATATAAAGCGCGTATCAAAATTTTGGTGAAAGCATTAACACCAGAAGTATTTGCAGAGAAAGTGGAAGCTGAATTTGCACATACCATCAAAACTTTAAAAATTGATGCTGATACCTTGGCGAAAATGGATGAGAACTTCACACCATTTGATTACCAAGATTATGCGGATGAAGATTTTGCAGAGCAATTTGCCGCAGAGCCGAAATTTAAACAATGGTTCAACATCAACACCAATGCACATAAAGTCAAAGGTTACCGCATCGTTACGATTTCTTTGAAACGTGCGGGTATTGCACCGGGCGATATGACTGTTGAAGAAATGAACCTGATTGCTGACTTGGCTGACAAATATACCTTTGGTGAGTTCCGTACCACACATGAGCAAAACATTGCGCTTGTTGATGTACCGCAAAAAGATTTGTTTGATCTATGGAAAATCCTTGATCAACATAATCTTGCACGTGCGCATATTGGATTCTTAACCGACATCATTTGCTGCCCAGGTGGTGATTTCTGTTCATTGGCAAATGCGAAATCGATTCCAATTTCTGAAGCGATCTCTCGTCGTTTTGATGACTTAGATACCATTTACAATTTAGGTAAATTGGATCTGAACATCTCTGGTTGTATGAATGCGTGTGGTCACCACCATGTCGGTAATATCGGTATTTTAGGTGTAGATAAAAAGGGTGCTGAGTTCTATCAAATCACTTTGGGTGGTAATGCCGACCATGATGCATCAATTGGTGACATCTTAGGCCCATCATTTGCAGCCGAAGTTGTACCAGACATCATTGAAGAAATCTTAAATACTTATCTAGACCTTCGTGCTGAAGGCGAAGAGTTTATTGATACTTACCGCCGTGTTGGCATCCAACCATTTAAGGAGCGTGCATATGCTTAATACAGCACTACAAGTCCTCTCTAAAGATGGCTCGATTGCAGACAATACTTACCAAGTCATTGGTGAAGATGGTGTGTTGCCACAAGGCGACGTGGTTTTAACAGTTGAGCAGTTAGATCAACTTGCGAATGTGTCTGGTAAAAAAGCACTTTTCGTCACGGTGGATGCTTCACCTGAAACCAATGAATTCCCGCTTGACCAGTTAGATGCTATTTTCATCGAATTTGCCGGTTTTAACGATGGTCGAGGTTACTCATTTGCTGCATTGTTACGTCGCCAAGGTTTCCAAGGAGAACTACGTGCGACAGGTGATGTATTCAAAGACGTGTTGAACTACATGAAGCGTTCAGGTTTCGATACTTTTGTAGTGAAAGAAGGTAAAGATATTGCTGAAGCTGCTGCTGGCTTAGGTGATTTTACCAATCCATATCAAGCTTCAACTGCAGTGCCGCAAGCGCATTATCAAACTGGTGCTTAAGTGCCTTGATCAATAAAAAAGCCTCCATTCGGAGGCTTTTTTATTGATCGAAATACTTTTAATGAGTGATTATTCATTTTTAAGCTGGCAATTGACCATCCATTTAATACCGAACTGATCGGTAAATGCGCCATCGAGTGCACCCCAAAAGGTCTTTTCGAGAGGCATTTCTATAGAGCCACTTTTGGACAATGCATCAAACAATCGTTTGGCTTCAGCTTGTTCACTGCTTTCTAAATTAATCGAAATATAGTGATTGCTGCCTAAGGTAAAGGGTTGATTGGATTGCGCACAGAATTGTTCGTTGACATCTGAGGCCATCAGCACGGTAAATTCATTGATCGGTAGGGAAATATGCATAATCTTTTGCTGATCTGCATCGGATAGTGAAATGCCTTCCTCAGCAGGCATATCACCATAACGCATCACATTGAGGAACTCTCCACCAAATACAGAACGATAAAAATTAAAGGCTGCCTCGGTATTGCCTTGAAAATTCAAGTAGTGATTGAGCTGCATGGTGGTCATCCATTTTTATTATGTCGACATTTATTTTAAGAGCCTTGGCTGAGCTGTATGTGAACAATTTATGTCTAAAATGTAAGCATAAAAAATCCCTCTTACAGAGGGATTTTCAGTCTCCCTCCTTTATTAAAGGAGGGGTTAGGGGAGGATTAAAGAATATTCCCTCTAAATCGCCCTTTGTGAAGGGAGTCAGCAGAGGATTAAAGCAATTCAATCGCCACAGCAGTCGCTTCACCACCGCCAATACACAGCGCTGCAATACCACGTTTACCGCCTGTACGTTTTAATGCATGGATCAGCGTTAAGATAATGCGTGAACCTGTAGAACCAACAGGATGTCCAAGCGCACAAGCACCCCCGTTGATATTTACTTTTTCAGCATCTAATTTAAATTCATCAATAGGACACATCGTGACCATGGCAAAAGCTTCATTAATTTCCCATAAATCGACATCAGCAACATTCCAACCCGATTTATCTAGAACTTTTTGAATTGCGCCTACAGGTGCAATGGTAAACTCGGACGGATGCTGTGAATTTGATGCATAAGCCACAATTTTCGCTAGTGGATTTAAGCCCTTTGCTGATGCTTGTTCTGCTGATGTTAATACTAAAGCAGACGCACCATCAGAAATAGAACTGGCATTGGCAGCGGTAATTGTTCCATCTTTAGCAAAAGCAGGGCGCAGTGTTGGAATTTTTTCGATATTGGCGTTAAAAGGCTGTTCATCTTTATCGATAATCACATCGCCTTTACGACTCGAAACAGTGACAGGCACGATTTCGTCAGCAAAATAACCCTCAGTAATTGCAGTTTGAGCACGTTTAAGCGAGCGAATGGCGAAGTCATCCATTTGTTCACGTGTATAGCCTTTTGTGTTTGCCATATCCTGCGCAAAAGAACCCATGAGTCGGCCCGTTTCTGCATCTTCTAAACCATCTAAGAACATATGATCTTTAACGTCACCGTGGCCCATACGGTAGCCAGCTCGTGCTTTGGTTAAAACATAAGGGGCATTGGTCATTGACTCCATACCACCTGCAACCACGACTTGAGCCGAACCTGCCTTAATCATATCTGCCGCTTGCATCACGGCCTTCATACCTGAACCACACAGCTTGTTGATGGTTACGGCACCAGTTGAATCTGGAAGACCGGCTTTACGCATCGCTTGACGGGCAGGACCTTGTTTCAGACCAGCCGGAAGCACACAGCCCATAATGACTTCTTCAACATCTGTCGGTTGTATACCCGCGCGTTCGATGGCTGCTTTAATCGTAACTGCGCCTAATTCTGGTGCAGTGACAGCGGCTAAACTCCCTTGAAAACCACCCATTGCTGTACGGGCACCATTCACGATGACGATATCAGTCATTACATGTCTCCATTTTCTTATACATTAATTTTTGAATACGTCAGCAGTATAAGTAAAATTGAACAGGAATAAAGCAAATTTAAAAAGCTGCTTTGGACTCACCGGTTCTCAAATTAGCAACTGATTGGGTTTTCAAATCGTAAATGTCCCATTCGACTTAAGACTGCTCGGATCGGTTGAAGCGTTGATTTCGAACAGTAGTAGAAACTACCATTTGAACCATTGGGTAAACCGGAGCTAGCCTGAAAGGTTAGGCTCGGAATGTGTAAAGTCCCACGCCAAGACAGATCGCCATATTTTAAATTGAGTTTATCTTGCAGCAATATTTTTTCATTTGCGTCGACTTGACGGTTTTTATTACTGTCAATAAATATGATCAGACCACTGTTCCAGTTGTTAGGTTGGCAAAGTTTAAAGTTAAGACTAGGACAAATGACAATATTGGAATGATAAATAGTGGCCTGAGTCCGTGCGAATGCATTGTGATTCTGAATAGTCAATTTGATGTTATTCGCTTCTCGCTGCGCCATTAAATTGTTGAAATGTGGTAAAGCTATCGTCACGATAATGACCATAATCGCAATTGAGACCAAAAGTTCAAATAACGTAAAGCCAGTTTCTTTATTGTAAAGCATTGATTTAATCCAAAATTTAATATTATTTTTATATGTCTAATGTTATATGTGTTTTTAATGGCGATATTAATTTTGAGTATAGAATTTTATTACTCAATTTTAGATAAAGCTGTTAAAATGAAAATAGCAAGTGACAATAGGCGATTCACTGCTCAAAATTGAGTAAAAATTTACCGAATTACAACGGAAATTGTAAGTAATTTTGTCAATAATTTACTTGATTAGATTAATCAAGCACTTGGAAAAAGAAAAAAGTGTTTGTATGATTCAGCGTGAATAGCTTAAAAAAAAAACTGGGGTATAAGAAAGCCTATCTCAGGATAGCCAATTTTTCGGCTTGAGCTTGAACAACAATTGTTATCTCTGGAGGATAAATCCATGAAAATGAGTCGTATTGCATTAGCAATGCTCGTAGCTGCTCCTTTAGCAGCTGCAAACGCAGGCGTAACTGTTACTCCATTAATGCTTGGTTACACTTTCCAAGATTCTGAACACAACAACAGCCGTGGCAACCTTACTGAAGGTCCAGAGCTACAAGACGACTTGTTTGTTGGTGCAGCACTTGGTGTTGAATTAACTCCATGGTTAGGTTTCGAAGCTGAATACAACCAAGTTAAAGGCGATGTGGATACTGATTGGGGTGAGTACAAACAAACTCAAATCAACGGTAACTTCTATGCTACTTCTGATTTGATCACTAAAAACTATGACAGCAAAGTTAAGCCATATGTATTGTTAGGTGCTGGTCACTACAAATACAAATTTGACGAAGCTGCTGCTCGTGGTTTAGGTGCTGACCGTGGTACTACTGAAGAAGGTACTTTGGGTAATGCTGGTCTAGGTGCTTTCTGGCGCTTAAACGATGCTTTATCTCTACGTACTGAAGCTCGTGCTACTTACAACATCGATGAAGATTTCTGGAACTACACAGCTTTAGCTGGTCTTAACGTAGTTCTTGGCGGTCACTTGAAACCTGCTGCTCCTGTAGTTGAAGTTGCTCCTGTAGCTCCAGTTGCTCCAGTTGCTCCAGCTCCTCAAGAGTTGACTGAAGATCTTAACATGGAACTTCGTGTGTTCTTTGATACAAACAAATCTAACATCAAAGATCAATACAAACCTGAAATCGCTAAAGTTGCTGAAAAATTAGGTGAATACCCTAATGCTACAGCTAACATCGAAGGTCACACAGATAACACTGGTCCACGTGCTCTAAACGAACGTTTATCACTAGCTCGTGCTAACTCTGTTAAATCTTCACTTGTTAACGAATACAACGTTGACCCAGCTCGTTTATCTACTCAAGGTTTCGCGTGGGATCAACCGATCGCTGACAACAACACTAAAGAAGGCCGTGCTATGAACCGTCGCGTATTCGCTACGATTTCTGGTAGCCGTACTGTAGTGGCTCAACCTGGTCAAGCTCAATAATTTGAGTTTAACTTCGGTTAGAAAAAAGCGGCTCTTTTGAGTCGCTTTTTTTTGTTAAAAATTTAAAAAAGGAGATTTAAATTTGGCTAAAAGGCACTAACGCAAAAGCGTTATTTACTTTTAAATAATCGTTGGATGTAAAAGAATTTATCTATTCATGTGGCAATTAACCATGTAATAATTCAAACTATTTGTATATTAATTAATCATTTGTTTGCCTGAGAACTTTAATTTAACATGCACAGTTTGTGTTTTTATTTTTTATAAAATTAATAATAAACAATTATTTACATTTGTCTTATCTACAATTTATAAAAAATGAATATTTATATTTTTCATTAAAAAAATATTATCATCGAGATTCATGATGCAGTTAAGAATTATTCTAAATATAATAATGATTCTTATTCAAACAAATTAAGCGTTCAACAATGATCAATTTTCCAAAAACTCATTTAGTCCGTGCGATTTCAATCGCGATCTTAGGGGTGGGCACATCTGCAGTAGTAAATGCAGCAGAGCGAACCGTGCTTGAAACGATTGAAGTTGAGGTACCAGCTGAAAAGCAGCTTGCAAATGGAAAATTGAAAGCGCAGACAGACCTTGGTGCACTGGGAAATAAAAAAATTGTTGATACGCCATTTAGCGTTGCTGCATATAGTGAAAAGTTAATTGAAGAACAGCAGGCTAGGACAGTTGGTGAAGTTTTAAAAAATGATGCGAGTATCCGTATTACCACCAACCAAGGTCATATAAACGAAAACTTTAATATTCGTGGCTTTGACATCAATCACGATGACATTGCACTCAATGGTATGTACGGTATGGCGCCTTATGGACGCGTACCGACTGAATTTCTAGATTCGGTAACGGTTTTAAAAGGCCCGAATGCCTTGGTTGCAGGTATGTCGCCTGCTGGTGGGGTCGGTGGTGTGGTCATCGCTCAAACTAAGCGTGCAGATAAAGAAAAAACTCAAGTTTCAGCTTCAATGGAAGAAGGTGGTTTTTACCAATCAGGTTTTGACGTTTCGCGACGTTTTGGTGCTGAAAAAGAGTTTGGTTTGCGTATGAATGGTGCTTATGGTCAAGGTGAGCACATTATTGAAGGCATGGAAGATAAACATGCATCAGGTGCAATTGCTGCAGACTATACAACGGATAAGTTAAAACTTAATTTTGATGCCTATGCGGTACGTGATGATCGTAATGGTGGGTCACCTGCAATGGTCGCGTTCGGCGTGAAAGACGCACATGGTCATATCTATAATGGCGTACTTGATGCGCCTAAAGGCGATACCAATTATTTTAGTAATTTAGAAGGTCATACAGATAGTGAGTTTGTAGGATTAAGTGGTGAATATGCATTTACACCTGATTTAAATGTGTATGCAGGTGTAGGGCATATTGAAAAGGCCTATAGCGGACACATTTTTGGTACGCGTCTTATCGTAGGGCAAGCTGATGGTCATGCTACTTCACAGTACTATCGTACAGGGTCATCTGAGTCGATTACATCAGCCAATACAGGTTTCCAATATAAGTTTAATACAGGTGCTGTAAAACATGCCTTAAATGTAAGAGCTGACTACTTGACCAAAGAAACAGATCAGCATGTGAAAGCGACGCAAGAGAATATTGAATCAACCAATTTGTATGCTCCTAACACGACTGTAGGGATGCCTTCAGCGTACCCAATGGTTAAACCGAATTTAGATAATAAATATACCAGCTATACGGTATCTGATCAGATTTCAATGTTAAATGATAAATTGCAGCTGATTGTTGGTGCACGCTATCAGGATATCGATACCAAGAATTTACAAAGAAAGACTGGCTATCAAGATGATAAAATTTCGCCAAGCTTAGGTGTTGTGGTTAAACCATTTGGTGAGAATCTTTCTATTTATGCAAACTATGTTGAAGGTCTTTCTGAAGGTATAACGGTGAATAACGTTGCAGATGCCAACAATAATGTCACCTTTGCGCCATTCCAAACCAAACAATATGAATTGGGTGCAAAATATCAAGCAGGTTCTTGGTTGAATACATTTGCCCTTTATCAAATTGAAAAACCATCGACCATGGTATCTTCATATTCTGATGGTCAACCCAATAGTACAATCAATCAAATTACCACAGATGATGCAGAAACAAGTTCACGTGGCGTGGAATGGGCATTTTCAGGAGAGATTTATACAGGTCTAAATCTGATGGGTAGTTTGGCTTATATCGATGCGGAATATACCAAAGCAGCGGTGAAAAATGGTGTAACTAATCAAGGCAATACAGTATATGGTATTCCTGACTTTACCGCAACGCTTGGCTTAGATTATGCGGTACCTTATGTAGATGGTTTAAATGTGAATGCGCGTGCAAATTATGTGAGTGAACAATATTTAAATGAAACTAATAGTCTTAAACTACCAGACTATACAATCTTAGATTTAGGTGCGCGTTATAAAACCAATTTGGGTGGTGTAAATACTACATTCTTAGCCAATGTTGATAACGTGACTGATGAGAAATATTGGGAAGGTACATTCAACTCAGGTTATGCCTTAGTGGGTGGTCCACGTACCTATAAAGTCGGCGTGACTTTTGATTTCTAAGTTAGATTAGTTTTTTTAATATAAAAAGCCACCTATTCAAGGTGGCTTTTTTGCAAATGAATGATTTACGGAATATATTGCTTAACCACACCGTCATCGAGTAATTGTTGGAAATGTTCAACCACACTTTGTTGAATATTTCGGTACTCAATGCCCAATTCTTTTTTACTTTTTTCAGCATTAAAGTAAATTGGGTAACCCATATTCAGTTCAACAAACTTTCGTGGGAAACCTGCAAGAGGGCCAAATGCTTTAAAGGCAAACTTCGGTAAGGTATTGCGTGGAAAAGGAAATTTATTACCAAAATGCGAGCGTAATATTTTCCCCATTTCTAATAAACTTAAAGTACCACCGCTAATGATATAACGACCTGATGCTTTAGGGTTTAATGCTGCTTGTACGTGCGCTTCGGCGACATCACGGACATCGACAATTCCATTCCACATTGGTGGAACACCCGCCAAAGTCATACCATTGGCAAACTGCTGTAAAACCTCAACACTGCCAGACTGAGTCGATGCTGTTAATGAAGGGCCCATCACTAAGGCTGGATTTACGCAAACCAAATCCCAGCGTTGTTGTGCTTTTTGCATATCCCATGCTTTTCGCTCTGCCATAACTTTTGAATACGGATAAGGCTGATGCGTCTCAGAGCTAGAAGTGTTCCAGTGCGATTCATCAAACTGATTATGTTTGGTTTGTAAAATATCAATTGCATCACCATAAGTTGATGCAATGCTTGACGTTACCACCACTCGCTTAACGGATTCAGTTTTATTTACACTATTGAGTACATTTTCAGTGCCTATCACCGCAGGCTCAATAATGTCTTTAATCGCGTCTTTATAGTTGGTCACTACAAAAGGGGACGCCATGTGAATGACAATATCGCAGTCCTGCATTGCTGTATCGAATGCACCTTGATCGAGTAGATTGGCCTGGAATAATTTTAATGTGCCACTGGTTTTTGCTGCAATGTTTTCTAAATGGATGAAGCTGGCTTTTTTGTTGAGATCTCGAACTGTGGCATGTACGGTATGCCCAAGTTCAAGTAAGTTTTTAATGACCCAACTGGCAATATAGCCTGTTGCGCCTGTGACGAGTATCTGTGTTGTTGTCTTACTATTCATATTCTTCAACTTTAATTGACGCATTTTTTATCATATTGAGAATATTTGGTTTTGTCTTTGATTGATTTGAAAAAATATATGTTGATGATTGGGTTTAATACGCTCTAAATTCAGCAGAAAATGCATGTGAATGCTGTAAAAGTACTTTTTTATTGATTTAAAAAACGCGAATATAGGATGAATGTTGGATAGATGTATATTCTTATGATTATGGACGCAAAATCTCACAAATAAATGGACAAAGAGTCATATCTAACTTGTGTCCTTTAATTTAAAGCCTAGATATTAGGTCTAGGCTTCTTCATTTCGTATAATCGCCATTATGTTAAATAGAGGAAAAATACTGTAAAGTTCAGGTTTTAATAAGGGGTTTATATTAAATAAAAAATAGATATATGCTGTCTTTTTGAAAAAAAAGAGAATTTTAATGGATAACACGCAAGAAGCTTTATATCTTAATCGTGAGAAGTTTTTAGAATGCAATTGGGAACTTGATATTCCTGAAGGTGATCATCATGGTTATTCTACTATTAGAATGAGTTTACAAGCATTAGCGAGTAAAATGTTGGATGCAGAAAAACATGATAGTCAGAAGATTCTTGAATTACTCTTTAGAGCTTCTTCAATGATGCTTGTGCCAGATAGCTTAAATGAGCCATTTAAGCCTATTTTTGAAGATTTTCAAATGGGGAGAAGGTCTGCAACTCCAGAGGACTTTACTGAATATGAATTATCTTTTTTCGAACAAATATTAGATGACATAAACGAACCGTATTTAAAGGCAAGAATTGCAGATTTATTATGGTTATTGCTTAAACCTAAAAAAATCCATCATGTAAAAATAGCAATTGATACTTATCTTATGCATGACATTGACGATAAATCTTGGCATAGAGATATTGGACAGTGCTTCGAACGAGCGGCACGTTTAGCCATACAAAGTAATGATTGGGAACGTTTAGATAAGATTAAAAGCTTACTTTTTGCAGCTTTTCTTAAGGAATATCCAAACAGTAAGTACATGCAATTATGGCTTGCAGATTTATTAGATAAATTAAGAATAGACAAGGATCTAAGATCTCAAATAGGCCAGAATATCTATAAAAAAGCACAAGAATTAAAAAATACTGGTGACTTTCATTCAGCTATTTCATATTTTGAGTTATCCGCAAAAAAAAATAAGCAATGTAACGAGCAGGAAAAATATTTAGAGTCGCTTATTGGCATAGCTGAGTGTTATGAAAGTGAAGCTGATATTCGAAGTGCTCATAGCAATCTAGCTGCAAATGGATTCTATGAAAATGCTATTCAAGCGTATCGTCGAATTCCTGCCAAAGAAAGAAATAGATATAGTATTGAAAATAAAATAAGAGTCGTTCGTACGAAGATAATATCTTCAGGGCAAGCTTCTTTAGATGAAATGGTATCTTTAGAATCACCACCTGTAGATATTTCTGAATTAGTTGAAGTATCTATTGAACATGTAAAAGGAAAGCCTACTCCTCAAGATGCTTTATTATATTTTACTGGAATTACTCATCCCACTAACTATGAGCAACTATTAAAGAATTCACAGGAAACTTTACAGAATAGTATTTTTGGGAGTTTATTTGGCGGACGTCATTTAAGTAGAGATGGCCGTGTTATTGCCAAGACCCCAAGTATGAATCTCAATGCGAGTACAGATGATCTAGATAATCAAGCAGTTTTATATCAACAAATGCAAAGTCAATTTGCCATTCACATTGATCTTGCTATACAAAGCCAAATTCTTCCTGCATTGAGACAACTACTTACAGAGCATAGGGTAACCAAAGAATTAATAATTGCTCTATGTAATCAATCTCCTATAGTTCCCAAAGATAGAGCTTTTTTATTAGGGAATGCTTTATGGTTAGGTTTTGAGGAAGAATTTGGTCTTGCGATACATCTTCTTTGTCCACAAGTTGAACATATAGTGAGATCAAAATTAAAGGAAGCTGGTTGTATAACAACTAATCTTGATAAAAATGGTATAGAAAACGAGAATGGATTGAGCACGTTAATGGAGCTTCCCGAAACAGAACAAATTTTCGGTAAAAGTTTGGTTTTTGAATTAAAGAGTATTTTTACCGAAGCAATAGGTTTTAATCTACGCAATAATGTTGCACATGGTTTATTAGATGATAATGATTCAATATCATTAGCCAGTATTTATGCATGGTGGATGATTCTAAGATTAGTTATTAGATCAATTGTTTGCGGTCAAATTAAAAGAGATTGATTGTTTTAAGCTACTTTATTTATAGGTCATTATTTCTAAAATTAACATAATACACCTTATACGAAATTCTATTTTTTATTTCATATAAATCACTATCTTATACTTATATAAAAAGCCCAATCATCAACGATGGGGCTTTTTGTTGATTCTTCATGTTTCACGGTTTTGTTTAATGATATAGCAAACAAAAATGTCCAGATTAAATATGAATAGTTATCCAAGTCGTTATTCATTCTGAAGATAGACAAATAACAGGATTGGGGCGTCATTGATGGTCAAATTCACGTACAATATTGACTAATTTGTAGGTATAGATCCTGCCTTATCAGTTGATTCTGTTCTCCCGTTGAATATTGGCATACACATGGCGCAAGCAAAGAAATCTTTTCCGCAGCAAAAATCGGAATTACATGCACGAAATCTGCATCGCAGTCGTTACGATTTTCCTCAACTCATCAAGAGTTGTCCGGAACTTGCACCTTTTGTCAGCCCAAATAAATATAATGATTTATCGGTAGATTTTTCTGATCCACACGCTGTGAAAATGCTCAATAAAGCATTGCTTAAGCATTTTTATGGCATTCAATATTGGGATATTCCCAAAGATTTTCTTTGCCCGCCTATTCCGGGCAGGGCTGACTATATTCACTATTTGGCTGACTTGTTAAGTGCCAACAACAAAGGGCAGATTCCAACAGGACACACCGTTCAAGTCTTAGATATTGGGGTTGGTGCGAACTGTATTTATCCGATTATTGGTCATCGCAGCTATGGCTGGAAATTTGTAGGCTCAGACATACATGCTGCATCGGTTAAAAGTGCTCAATTTATTGTGGAGGCCAATCCGAATCTGCGTAAAGGCATTCAGATTCGATTGCAAAAAAAAGCGAGCAATATTTTTAATGGTGTGATTAAACCTTCAGATCGTTTTGATTTGACCATGTGTAATCCACCATTTCATGCCTCGCAAGATGAAGCCAACGCGACAGCAACGCAAAAATTAAGAAAACTGGGCAAGCCAGTTGATCGGAGCAAGGTGGTATTAAACTTTGGCGGTCAAAAGAACGAACTCTGGTGTGATGGCGGCGAAGAGCGATTTGTCTGCCAAATGGTACAAGAGAGCATCCAGTTTGCTGAACAATGTCTTTGGTTTAGTACGCTGGTTTCCAAGAAAACAACATTGCCAGTGCTTTTAAAGGCCTTAGCGAAGAGCGGTGCAGTGGATGTGAAAACCATTAAAATGACGCAGGGACAAAAAGAAAGCCGTTTTGTCGCTTGGACTTTTTTAGATTTAAGGCAACAGCAAGCGTGGAAGAAAGCACGTTGGACTTCAGCTTAAGTCCGTCTTCGTTGGAGATTTTCGCCTTGTCTTTGACAGCAATGCATAGGGCATCAGTATAAAGTTTCCTATAGCGATAAGCACAGTGTGTTGAATCAATCTGGAGATATTTTTGCTAAACAAGACGTATTGTTAATTGTTACAAAAAACAGCATCCAGCGATTTTTGATTATTTCGTGTTCTAAATGCCTTGAATATTCTGCAAGGGCTTCTTTTATATGTGAAAAATGCGCGGAATTGAACTGCAAATGCGTATGTTTATCATTTAAATTATATAAAAATCATAAGCTTACAAAAATTATATTTTGCATTCATTTTGAAACTTGTCCATAATATTTGAAAAGGGTATGGAGTGAAGAAAATGCGTGGCAATCCAGAAGTCGTAGACTACTTAAATATGCTGATCGGTGGCGAACTGGCTGCTCGTGATCAATACTTAATTCATTCCCGTATGTATGAAGATTGGGGCTTAAGTAAAATCTTTGAACGTATCGATCATGAAAGCCAAGAAGAAGGCTCACATGCAGATGCATTGATTCGTCGCGTATTGTTCCTTGAAGGAACGCCGAATATGAATCGTGATGATATTGAAGTCGGTACAGACGTTGTGACTTGTTTAAAAGCGGATTTGGCGCTTGAATATCATGTTCGTGAGAAACTTGCTCAAGGCGTAAAATTGTGTGAAGAAAAGGGTGACTATGTGACCCGTGATATGCTCCGTCAGCAAATGTCAGATACTGAAGAAGATCATACCTACTGGCTTGAAAAGCAAATGCGTTTGATCGAACTCATTGGTCTTCCAAACTATATTCAGTCTCAAATGTAATTTAAAAAATATCAAAATAAACCCAGCTTCTGCTGGGTTTTTTATTAAGTCATGAAAACTATTGTTGTAGTTTTTTGATATCTGCCAAAACTTGCGCCGCATGTGTCTGTGTATTCACACTACTGTAGTGATACACAATAATGCCTTTCGGATCAATCAGAAAGGTTTCACGTTTGGCAACTTTCAAAATCCCTAAGTTTCGTACAATACCTAACTGTGTCGCCAGTTTATGTTGTTGATCGGCAAGAATTGGAAAGGGAAGTCCGAGTGATTTAGAGAATTTTTGATGTGATGCAACATCATCTAAGCTTGCGCCCAAAACAACAGCATTACTTTTTAAAAATTGTGGATATAGGGTTTTAAATTGATTGGCTTCTTCTGTACAACCGGGTGAGTTGTCTTTAGGGTAAAAGTACAGAACGAGCCATTTCCCTTGATATTGCTTCAGTTCGTGCCATTTTTCATTTTGATCTTGCAATTTAAAGTTGGGTGCGGGTGTGCCTACCCATTGTTTTTGTTTGTTTTGATTGGTGCTGAGTATGGATGTTTCAGCAACTGTGATTTGGGTAGTTGCTATTAAAGCACATGTCATGAAACAGATTTTTAGCAATGAAGAAACTTTCATAGAGCATCAGTTTATATTGTTCTTTATCTGATCTTAGCAAATTTTAAAGCGCTGTAGGCTAGCTGATTTTATATTTATTGAAGTCGATTTCGAATGTCTTTTGGCAAATCGGTTGATGTGCTGAAATGCCACTATCAAACGTGCTCTGAACTTTTATACTATTTGGAATCGTTTAATTTTAGAGTTTGCATTGAAACAACAGATTTTACTTATTACTGGATGGGGCGGCGGTAGTAAATTACTTGCTCCTTTACAGCAGGCATTGATCACCCAAGGTTATCAGGTCGAATTATGGAATATTTTTGATGCCTTAAATCTAGCAGTGCTGGAACAGAAAGTTGAATTGGCGCAGCAATTTGATGTGATTATTGGCTGGTCCCTTGGTGGTCAATTGGCGACGATTTTGGTAGATGAAATTCAAAAAAAATATCAACAACAGAAAGTGCTGATCACATTAGGCTCAAATCCAAGTTTTGTAGCTGATGAACAGTGGCCTGCTGCGATGGATCAAGCGAGTTTTCAAAGCTTCAAACAATCTTTCGAGCAGGATGCGATTTCGACCCTAAAGAAGTTTGGTTATATGGTTTGTCAGGGTACTGATAGCACTAAGCAAGATTTCATCACCTTGCAAAGTTTGATTCAAGCGCAAAATTTAGATGTGCTTCGAGCAGGATTGAACTGTTTGGAGAAGCTTAATAATGTCAGTATCTTGAAAAATTACACTGGTCATCAATACCATTTGTTTGCTAAGCAAGATTTTTTAGTTAATTACAAAGTTGGACGCTTACTGCATAATTTAGCTGTAAAGTTTTTGGAGACTGAATTGGTTTCTGGCTCACATGGCTTTCCCTTGTTTCTATCTGAAGTCATAAGTTGCAAAATCTGCCAATATTTAAAGAAAATAGAACAAATCTCTGAATAGCTGGGCTTTATGGCAATTTATTTTTCATTGGCGTGGGGTTAACATCTTGCCTCATTGATGTTTAAGCCTGATACATGGAGTGAGGGATGGCCAATTTAACCGATCTACAATTTGATCAGCAACATATTTGGCATCCCTATACATCGATGACTCAGCCCCTTCCAACGTTTAAAGTGAAACGTGCGCAAGGGGTAATGATTGAGCTTGAAGATGGTCATCAATTGATTGATGGTATGTCTTCATGGTGGTGTGCGATTCATGGTTATAACCATCCTGAGCTAAATCAAGCTGTGACCGATCAACTGCAACAGATGTCTCATATCATGTTTGGTGGATTGACACATGATCCCGCGATTCAACTAGCTAAATTACTGTTAAAAATCACACCGCCCAGTTTAGATAAAATCTTCTTTGCTGATTCAGGTTCGGTTGCTGTCGAAGTAGCCTTGAAAATGGCAGTGCAGTATTGGGCGTCTTTGCATCAACCGAATAAAACCAATTTTGTCACACCACGTTCTGGCTATCATGGCGACACTTGGAATGCGATGTCTGTGTGTGATCCCGTGACTGGGATGCATCAGATTTTTGGTTCAAGTTTGCCAAATCGATTTTTTGTTCCTGCGCCTCAAGTTGGCTTTTATGATGCTTGGGATCAGTCGGATATTGAAGAATTAGAAATGACTCTTTCTAAACAGCATGAAAATATTGCGGGATTAATTCTTGAGCCGATTGTGCAAGGTGCGGGAGGCATGCGTTTCTACCATCCTGAATATTTGCGTCAAGCTAAATTACTCTGCGAAAAATACAATATCTTGCTGATCTTCGATGAGATCGCGACAGGTTTCGGGCGTACAGGAAAATTATTTGCATGGGAATGGGCTGAAGTTGAGCCGGACATTATGTGTATTGGCAAAGGCTTGACTGGCGGATATATGACTTTGTCAGCAACTCTGACTACCAAGCATATCGCAGAAACCATTAGTCAAGGTGAGGCAGGTGTATTTATGCATGGGCCAACCTTTATGGCGAATCCGCTGGCGTGTGCAGTTGCGCTGAAAAGTACTCAACTTTTAATGCAACAGGACTGGGCGAGTAATATTCAACGTATAGAACAACAGCTAAAGTTGGGCTTGAGTTCGTTAGCTAAACTCAATTATGTGCAAGATGTGCGTGTGCTTGGTGCCATTGGTGTTGTGGAATTGACCTTTAATGTCGATATGAAAACGCTACAACAGGAGTTTGTTCGTCGTGGTATTTGGATTCGTCCATTTGGGAAACTGGTTTATGTGATGCCACCCTATATTATTTCTGAGTATGAATTAAAAATTTTGCTAGAACAAATGGTTGAGGTGGTGAAAAACATGGGGCAGTCGGTATGAATCTGCTTAGCCATTTTTCAGATCAACTTGATCAACTGAAACAGCAAGGCAACTTACGTCAGTTCACTTCTAATCTTCAGCACGATCATTGCATCAGTATTCACGATCACAATATGTTGAATTTAGCGTCAAATGACTATTTAGGTCTGGCTTCAAACCTACATCTACGTGAACAGTTTTTTGATGAAACCCCGAACGCACAGCGTTGGATGAGTTCATCCTCTTCGCGGTTACTGACGGGAAACTTTCCTGAATATGAACAACTTGAATCAACATTAAGTGATGCCTTTCATGGCCGATCAGCACTGTTATTTAATAGCGGCTATCACATGAATATCGGGATTTTACCTGCACTGGCAGACAGTAAAACCTTGATATTGGCGGATAAGCTGATTCATGCCAGTATGATTGATGGCATCCGATTATCGAGTGCGAAATATGTACGTTATCGCCATAATGATTTGGCGCATCTTTCTCAGCTTTTATGCAAATATCATGAAGATGAGGCTTTTGAGCGGATCATTGTGGTGACTGAATCGATTTTTAGTATGGATGGTGATGAAACCGATTTGGCTGAATTGGTACGGATCAAAAAACAATTTCCTAAAGTGATGTTGTATGTCGATGAGGCACATGCGATCGGTGTGCGCGGTGAGCGTGGTTTAGGCTGTGCTGAGCAATATCGGGTGATGGATGATATTGATCTTTTAGTCGGTACATTTGGTAAAGCACTGGCTTCAATAGGGGGATATCTCATCTGTCATGCGATTATTCGTGACTATTTGATTAACTCGATGCGACCGTTGATTTTTAGTACCGCACAGCCCCCGATCTGTATGGCGTGGACAGATTTTATTTTCAAGAATGTTTTAAATTTAAAAGCAGAGCGTCACCATTTACAGCAAATCAGTCAAAATTTGCAACAAGCTGTGCAAGCCAAAGGTTTTGATTGTCCATCTACATCACATATTGTGCCTGTCATTATTGGCGAGTCGAATAAAACTGTTGCCAAGGCTCAAGCTTTGCAAGCGGCAGGTTTTTATATCATGCCTGTACGTCCACCCACTGTGCCGCAGCATAGTTCGCGCTTACGCATTTCACTCACTGCTCAGATTACACAAACTGATTTGGATCAGTTGACTCAATTGTTGTGAGTGACTTGTGAATAATTTTGAGATTGATAAATCCCAAGTGGCGTTACGCTTTGCTCAGGCAGGGCACAGCTATGCTGAACATGCCGTAGCACAAAAAGAGATTGCTCAACATTTATTTGAGTTGATGCAGCAGTATTGTCCAAAGTTGCAAAATCATCCTGTGGAAACGCTTTTTGAAATTGGATGTGGCTCGGGGAATTTAAGCCATTTAATGCTGGAAAATATGCAAATCAATCGTTTGGTTTTAAATGATCTATATGCAGAAATTCAACAGTATTTTCAGTCAAGTCCGCAGATTCATTACTGGCTTGGAGATATCGAACAACTTGAATTTCCACAGCATATCGACTTGATCGCATCGAGTTCGGCTTTGCAATGGGTAGGGAACTTTGCGGGCATTGTCGAAAAAGCCTTTCAAAGTTTAAATCCAGAGGCATATTTTTGTTTTTCGACCTTTGGACAGCAGAATTTACAGGAAATAAAAGCTTTGACTGGGCAGGGTTTGGACTACCTCGATATCGACATGCTTCAAGCTATATTAAGTCAAAATGGTTTTGAAATTCTGTATCTTTCAGAGCAGACAGCGGCATTATATTTTGATCATCCAAAGCAGGTTTTGCAGCATTTAAAAGCGACAGGTGTGACTGCGACAGCCTCACATTTTCGTTGGACGAAACAATCGCTCTTTGATTTTTATTCAGCATATCAACAGTTTTCTTTGCGTGATGAAACTGGGCAGATGCGTTATACACTGACCTATCATCCGATTTTTTGTATTGCACGGAGAATGCCATGACAGGGCAAGTTTATTTCATTAGTGGGATCGATACAGGCATCGGTAAAACATATACCACGGGCTATTTGGCTAAAATATGGAATGAACAAGGCACGCGAACGATCACGCAAAAGCTGATTCAAACCGGCAATGTTGATGTTTCTGAAGATATTGAACAACATCGTCAAATTATGGGTACAGGGTTGTTGGTCGAAGATGAAACCAAACTCACGATGCCTGAAATATTTAGTTATCCTGCGTCGCCACATCTCGCTACCAAAATTGATGGACGTGACATTGATTTTGCTAAAATCGAATACGCGACAAAACGTTTAACTGAAAAATATGACAACGTTTTACTCGAAGGTGCGGGTGGGTTGATGGTGCCATTAACCACGGATCTTTTAACCATCGACTATGTTGTAGAGAAACAATATCCCGTTATTTTGGTGACATCAGGTCGTTTGGGCAGCATTAACCATACGATTTTAAGTTTGGAAGCACTAAAAAGTCGTGGCTTGGCACTTTATGCACTGGCTTATAATTTAAATGATGAATCGCAAGATGCATTGATTTCTAAAGATACTGCTGAATATTTAAAAGCATATTTAGCCAAACACTTTTCAGGGGCGTTATGGATTGATGTTCCTGTATTGGCATAATGGGCTAACTCTTTATATTAACAATGATTGGGCGTATTTATGACGGATCATGCGTTTATAGAACTTGCGATTCAACTTGCGAAAGAAAATATTGAGCAAGGTGGTCGGCCATTTGGTGCTGTGATCGTTAAGCATGGCGTTGTGGTGAGTACAGGGGTGAATCAAATATGAATCTCGGGCGATCCGACATCTCATGCCGAGTTAAATGCATTAAGACAAGCCGCACAAAATTTAAATACGACGTCTTTGAAGGACTGTGTCGTTTATGCGAGCGGACAACCGTGTCCAATGTGTTTGGCAGCTCTGCGAATGGTTGGAGTTGAAAAAATTGTGTATGCTTATTCAAATGCTGATGCAGAAGCCTATGGCTTATCTACAGCAGAGATTGCCGAAAAATTAAGACATGAACCTCATGAACAGCAAGGGTTGAGTTTTAGTCAGTTAAAGCCAAACTGTGATCATAAGCTATATGATTTTTGGAAGCAGAAAAATACTTAATAAATACTATGAGTTTATTTCTGTGTCACTAACTGTATAGATTTCTGTGAAGAATTAAAAAAGCCAACGGAGGTGATCAGTTGGCTTTTTTGTTGGGGAGCAATTATTGATTTGCTGAGACCCCAATTTTTTTGACATTCAAACGTTGTGCTGCTGCCATCACCATAGCGACATCTTTATATTCTGTCATTTTGTCAGGTTGCACTTTGATCGTATCCTGATCTGCTTGTTGTGCAACACCAGCAAAAAGTGTTTCTAAAGCTTGCTTATTGGCAACGGGTTGACCATTCCAAAATAATTTACCCTGCGCATCAATCCGTAAAGTGACTGGCTCAGGCGGCTTTTCATTGGTTGGCGGTGGCGTACCGTTTGGTAAATCAATATTGATCGAGTTATTTGGAATTGGAATTGTGATAATAAACATAATGAGCAAAACCAACATCACATCGATCAATGGCGTCATGTTGACGTCCAACATAACATCATCGTCTTTATCGGAACCGACATTCATTCCCATACCTTGTCCCTCATCCGATTATGGTGCGGCAACAGGAGTCGTGACAAAAGCAATTTTGCCAATTCCTGCTGCTTGTGTTGCACTAATGACTTCATCAATCGCTTCATATTTTGTCACCTGATCGCCACGGATATGAACTTCAGGTTGCGGACGCTTTTTAGCTTCCGCTTGTAGTCGACTGATCAGCGTGTCTTTATCTGCAATGTATTTTTCATTCCAGAAGATATCGCCATTTTTATTGACAGCAATCTGAATATTGATCGGTTTAGTTTCATAAGGTGTGTTTTTTTCCTCAGGTAACTTCACCGGAACTGTATGGATTGCAACAGGTACTGTAATTAAGAAAATAATGAGCAGCACCAACATAATATCAACCAAAGGTGTTGTATTAATGGCTGAAATTACATCATCTTCGTCACCATCTGAATTGACCATCATTCCCATGGCTGATGCCTCTCTTATTTTGTGTCGTTATTATTGTTTTTGATCTCACCGCTTAAAAGTACGGTGTGTAGATCTGAACCAAAGGTACGAACATTATCTAGAACTGCTTTATTACGACGCGTTAACCAGTTATAGCCAAGAACCGCAGGTACTGCTACAGCCAAACCAATTGCCGTCATAATTAGGGCTTCACCGACCGGGCCTGCAACTTTATCAATAGATGCTTGACCTGAAATACCAATTGCCGTTAAAGCATGGTAAATACCCCAAACTGTACCGAACAAACCCACAAATGGTGCAGTCGAACCGACAGTTGCGAGAAAAGCTAATCCACCACTTAAATGGCTTTGAATTTTATCGATAGCACGCTGGATTGAAATAGTCACCCATGTGTTGAAGTCGATACGTTCTAACAGGTTGCCACCATGTTTTTTAGTTGAATTAATGCCTTTTTCTGCAATGAAGCGGTAGGCGCTAGACTCATCAAGCGTTTCAGCAGCGCTATCAATTGAAGCAGCATCCCAAAATTTAGCTTCGGCTTCTTTGCCTTGACGTTTAATTTTAGCTTGTTGAATAAATTTAGTGACCATGATGTACCAAGTTCCAATCGACATCAGGACCAAGATAAAGAGTGTCGATTTAGCAACGATGTCACCTTCACGCCATAGTGCTTCTAAGCCATACGGGTTATAGACTTCTTTGGTTGCTGTAGGCATTGGTGGCGGTGCAGGTGTATTTGTTGTATTCGTAGTTTCTACTTGTGTTGTTGCAGTATTTGCAGATTCTTCAGCAAATGCAGCTTGCAGTGGGAGTAATGTACTTGTTACTAAAACTGTAGCAGATGCAAAAATACGTGCAGATTTCATCATTTTATTCATTCATATTCTCCAAATTTTTGTAGATTTATTAATCAAGTTTAAATTCGTATTCAAGTTCATACCAATCTTCAACTGGCTCACCATTTTTGAGTGCAGGTTTAAAAGTACATAAGCTGAATGCTTTACTTGCGGATTTATCTAAAGATTTAGTACCACTCGATTTTTTAACCTTCACTTGCTTTGCACTTCCATCTGTACCAACAAGAACAGAAATATGGACTGTGCCTATTTCTCCAGCCATTTCGGCCTCACGTGGATATGGTGGTTCTTTACATCCAACACTTCCTTCAGAAGCACCACGTGTTTCTCCAGCTGGTTTTGGAGCAGGGGCAGGTGCTGGAGCTGCTGCAGCTACAGGTGCTGGTGCTGGTGCTGGTGCTGCCACAGGACTAGGAGATGGGGAAGCTGTAGGCGTAGGTGTTGATACGGCTTTAACTGTTTGAGTTGGTGCAGCTTTTTCAACGACCTTTTGTTCAGGTTGAGGGTCTGGTGTTTTGAGCACTTCCTTAACGAGTTTTGGTAATTCAGGTGGTTTTTCAATTGGTTTCGGTTTTTCTGGCTCAAGTTTTTTATCTTGAATAATGATTAATTCAACAGGTTCTTCTACAGTTTTCTCACCTTTTTTGGACAGGCCAGTAATTAATCCGTAGAGTACAATGAGATGCAGAAGAATGACTGCCCCAATTCCGATCAGGCGTTTGCCGGAATTATTTTCTAATTCGGAAAAGCTTTTGCCCATTACTACTCCTGAAATGTGAGACAAACAATCAATAGTGAAATTGGCACTTGAGATATAAGTGTTTTTTGCATTTTTTATGTTTGACTAATTAATTAAATAAATAGTGCAAGTACGATTCCTATTGGAATCGTACTTGCAAATTTAGCTTTTAGAACTTGTAAGTACCGCGGACATAGAATGTACGACCAGTAGGATCGCTATAACGTGGGTCATAGCCATATTGGAAGTTATCTAAAACGTTCGATGCTGCAGGTTCTTCAGCAAAGATATTTTTGATACCACCAGTGAGCTCTAAGTTTTTAAATCCACTGTAAGTTGTTGCAATGTTATAAAGGGTGTAGTCAGGAACACGATGTTTGTCGAACTGTGCTTTCCCAGTTTGGTTTTGGTCGTCATAACCACGGAAGAACTGTTGTTCAAAAATCATTTTCCAGTTTTCATAACTCCAGTTTAGATTTGCTGTGTGTTTCCAACGTAAAACAGCTGGATCGTCATACACGCCAACTAAGCCTTCCCAAGCACCATCTTTTTCTTCTTGATAGTCATTTTTGATGACATAGGTACCATTAATGCCAAAGCCGAAACGACCTGTCGCGGTTAATGGTGAAAGATAATCTAAGCTAATGTCGATACCTTGAGTTTTAATACCCCCTGTATTCATTAGAATGGTATTGATGTATTCAATACGACCATCGGCACCACGCACGAATAATGAAGCATATTTCTCAGGATCTTCAAAAATTGAAGTTTCACCCACTTGGCCAACTAATTCGTCAATTTCAATGTTGTAATAATCAACAGCTAAAACTAAGTTTTTAATTGGTTCGTAAACAAAGCCGGCTGTAAATGTTTTAGATTCTTCTGGTTGAAGATCTGGGTTACCACCTTGCATACGGTAGAACTGAGTATTACATTCGGTTTGATATTGAGTTGAGGTTGGTTTACCGCCTGGGCAAAGGACAGGGTCGTTATATTTTGCGCCAGTGTAGGTTTTACTTTGTTGCGCATTAATTTCCCAAAGGCTTGGAGCACGGAAACCAGTACTGTAGGTACTACGGAACATAAGTTGCTTCATTGGTTCCCAACGAATACCGACTTTTGGATTGAAAGTGTCGCCAAAATCGCTGTAGTCGTCATAACGTGCTGCAAGTTGAGCTTCAATTGTTTTGGTAATTGGAATTTGAAGCTCAGCAAAAGCGGCAGTAATATCTCGGTCACCTTTACTCAGAGGTTTGTCAGGGTCAATACCACTACCTGGTACAAGGCGTACTAACTCAGAGTTTACTTTTGCTTCCCAATCTTGAGTTGTAAAACTTCCACCAAATGCAAAACCAACATCACCAGCTGGTAAGGTGTAAATCGGGCGGCTCACGGTAAAGTCAAATGTTGTGGAATCAAGTGTTGCTTCGTTTGTTGTACCACTCACATTTAATGAGGTCCAAACGTTAGCATCTGCAGATGGACCAAATGGGTTGATTGTGCCGTCATTTAATCCTTCTTGTAGTTTGTTACGATTTAAGTATCCACTAACAAAGCTATCTGATGCTTCGCCTTTTGCGTAAGTTACGCCACCGTTGATATCCCAACCGTATGCTTCACCTTCAAGTCCAGCAAAAATACGATGAGATTCATTGATAGATTGTGAAACACGGTTGCCCGCTTGAGAGCGTAAGTAAAGTTGTAATGGATCACCACTTAGACCATCAACACCAGGGGTAATACCCTCGCCTGGATAATATTGACTGCTTTTAGGAATCGTGACAGAGCGGCTGTAGACGTCTGGAGCAATAGATGTCGTCACTTTGCTTTTTGCATAGACATATTCACCAATAGCGTTGAAGTTATCGCTAAGTTTGATGGTTGCACGACCAATTGCAGACAAGTCCTCAGTTTCTGGCTGAATACCAATTAAAGCTTGCGTATTAAGGAAGCAGAGTCCGCCATCTTCAGTGACATTGGTTAAATTATTACAATTGGCTGCACCACCATACGGGTTCGCTAATACACCTTCAGGATTTCCGTCAGCATCTAAAGGCCCGCCGTTTGGATCAAGAAAGTTAGCAGGGAAGCCATTTGCTGAACCAGCATCGATACCTAACTCAGGTAGAAGGCCACCACGACGGCTGACTTTACGGTCTTTTGCCATAATTTCTTTGGCTTTACGGTAGTCAATTGCGCCATAAACGTTAAAACCTTGTTCATCTAAGTCGCCATAGCCACCAAAAATCGAAACATCGTATTCTTCGCCGCCTTTATCTTCTGGTTTGAGTAAACCACCGCTAATACCTAAGCCAGTGTATTGTTTTTTTGTAATAAAGTTAATTACACCTGCGATTGCATCTGCACCATAAATTGCAGAGGCACCATCACGTAAAACCTCAATACGTTCAACCATTGCAAGCGGAATAGTATTTAAGTTGGTCTCAGATGTACTAAATGGGCTATAAGCCAAACGACGTCCATTAAGTAAGACGAGGGTTTTATCTGATCCTAAGCCACGTAAGTTCGCTGTTGAGCCTGACGTATTACTTGCACCAACGTTTTGCGCTGTACTGTAGCCCGCTTGGTTCGCACTAATTTTAGTTAAGGCTTCTTCAGTCGTTGTAACCCCTTGTTTAGTTAATTCTTCAACTTTAATCACCGTAATAGGTGAAGAACTTTGAGCAGAAACCCCTTTAATGGATGAACCAGTCACAGTTACTTTGGCTACTTTCGTTGGCTTTACTGTTTCTTCTTCATTTGTTTCTGCTGCATGCGCTAAAGATAAACACAGCATACTTAAACTAAGAGTACTTAATTTAAGTATTGTTTTGCTAAATGGTGTGCCCCCCACTGATTTAGCATTTTTTTTCTCTTTCATAGTAAAAGTATTCCTTTTTGTTGTAGTTAGCGATATTGCTTGATTCTTTTTAAGCAATTCAAGTGCCAAATTTATATTTAAATTTTATTTTCAAATATAAAATACTGATAAATATCTACATTATTGAGTTTAAAGTGGAGAACTTTAAGATGAACGGTAAGTATATTTTTTTTAAAGTTATCTTTTAATTAGGTTTTATCAGGAATTTAACTTTTGATCAAAATTTTTTTTAAAAACATGATTAGATGCAAATTAAACCTTAAAAAGTGTGAATTAATTCATATTTATGTGTTTGATTTATAAGATTAATCAGTGAAATAAATAAAAAATAAAAACATATAATTCATTGGTTTATATGCTGATGACTTGTCATTTCATCTGAAGGTGATCCATTATGAATCAGGAATGTATTATATTTGTGCAAAATATGCTTGGATGCGTTCAACAACAAGAGTTGAATTTTTGATAAAAACGAGCTTTACTCGGAAAGTCGCTATTAGTATAAATTTATCTTAAAAAATGAATTTAAAAGGATATTTAATTCAGATAACTTTCAACCAAGGAGTGGTGGCATGAATTTCGCTTTATATTAATTACTGTATTAAGTTCTACGTTTAAAACTTAATTTAAACTGGTTCATTTTATTTTAGTAAAGGTGGCTTTATTTAAAGTCTGCTTGCGGCTTTGTATTATTAAAAAATCATCAGAAAGGAAAAGGTTTGGAAACTAGAAAATTTAAAATAGCGCTCCTTGCATTATTAATTTCAACAGGGATGATGGCCGAGGTTCAAGCTTCTGCACAATCGAATAAAGTTTTAAATATTGCATTTGAAGCACCGGATGATGGTTTTGATATGGTCAAAACCTATAATTATTATAGTGGCAATATTGCGGAAGCCATTTTTGAACCCTTATTGAAATATGACTATCTAGCACGTCCTGTTGTTCTTGTTCCAAATACTATTGAAGCGATGCCAAAGATTGAACAAGAAGGAAAAGTCTATACCTTCAAAATCAAACGAGGCATCCATTTTTCAGATGATCCAGCCTTTAAGGGAAAAAAGCGCGAGCTAGTTGCGCAAGATTACATTTACGCGATTCAACGAATTTTAGATCCAGCTAACCGTTCTCCGACCTATTCATTTATTGATGGCAAAATCTTAGGAGGGGATGCGGTCGTTGCGGATGCAAAGAAGTCAGGAAAATTTAATTACAATGCGGCTATTGCCGGCCTAAAAGCGATAGATCCTTATACTTTGCAAATTACTTTGACGCGCCCTGACTATAATTTTCAATATATTTTGGCCTATGTTACGTTTGGTGCAATTTCAAAAGAAGTTGTTGAATTTTATGGCAATAAAATTGCACAGCATCCTGTGGGAACAGGACCGTATCAGCTCAGTAAATATGTTCCACGTAGCAAGATAGAATTGGTTGCAAACCCGAATTATCGTGGTTTTGTCTGGAATTTTAAATCGACAGGCACCGCTTGGGACAATCAGTTAGTTAAAGAAATGAACGGGAAGAAAATGCCACAAATCGGCAAGGTTTCCGTCAGTATTATTGAAGAAGAACAGTCACGGTGGTTAGCATTTAAAACAGGGCAGCTAAATTTTGATAAATTGACCTCAAATGCTGTCCCACAAGCCTTAGATTCTCAAAATAAACTTAAGCCTGATATGCAAAAGCTCGGCATTAAGCATTATCCAAATAAAGATGCTGAAATCACCTACAGCATGTTCAATATGCAAGACCCGCTTGTCGGTGGTCAAAGCCTTGAAAAGATCGCTTTACGCCGTGCCATCAGCATGTCATACAATCAAGCTGAATCGATTAAACAGTTATATCAAGGGCAGGCCGTAAAGGCTGAAATGTTTTTACCAGAAGGCGTGAGTGGCTTTAATCCAAAATATCGCAGTAGTTTGGGATATAACCCATTGCTGGCCAATAAATTACTGGATCGATTTGGGTATAAGAAAGGTGCTGATGGTTATCGAACCTTGCCCGATGGTAAAGCGTTGACCTTAAAAATAAATACTGAAAATAGCTCTAAATCGCTGATTCAATCTGAGTTATGGAAAAAAAATCTCGATGCCATTGGGATACGGGTACAGTTTAAGGTCAGTAACTTTGCTGACAATTTAAAAGAAGCAATGCAATGTAAATATATGATGTGGTCTGGAGCGTGGATTGCAGATTATCCTGAAGGGGAGAACTTTGCTCAATTACTATATGGGCCAAATTCAGGACAAGGGAATTTAAGTTGTTATCAATCTAAAGCTTATGACGCATTATATAAGCAAGCTATTGTGTTGAAACCTAAAGATCGTGAACCTTTTTATGAAAAAATGAACCGTCAAATTGAAGCGGATAACCCTTGGATTATCCATTCTACACGGATTCGTAATTGGTTAATTCACCCTGAAATTCAGGGGTATAAAACACATCCAATGATGAACACCAGTTGGCAATATCTCGATATTCAGCCTAGTAAAAAATAATTGAGTCAGGATTACAATGAAGCGAAATTCGAATTTTACGCTAACCAAATTTGCTACAGCGTGTTTGATGGGGGGAGTGTTGTTCAGTGCGATGCCGACATTAGCATTGGCAAAGAATCCAGCAGATCCAAATAAAGTTTTACGTCATATTTTCCCTGTCGCAGAAACAGGTTTTGACCCAGTTGGCGTGCATGATCTGTATTCTGCACATGTGAATACATCAATCTTTGAAACCTTATATACCTATGACTATTTAGCATCGCCGGCAAAGTTGGTTCCTAAAACGGCTGCTGCGATGCCAGAAATCAGTGCTGATGGTTTGACTTATACCATTCGCCTGCAAAAAGGCATTTTTTTTGCTGATGATCCTGTATTTAAAGGCAAAAAAAGAGAATTAACCTCGGCTGATTATGCATATACCTTTAGACGTTTAGTCGATCCACAACTTCGTTCACCAAACAGTTGGCTACTCGATGGTCGCATTTTAGGCATGGAGAAGGTTCTAGAAAAGGCGAAAAAAACAGGTAAGTTTGATTATGATGCGCCCATTGAAGGCATACAAACCCCTGATCGGTATACCCTTGTCATTCGTTTAAATTCTCCAGATCAAAACTTTCCAATGTTATTGGCTCATCAACCTGCATCGGCTATGGCACGTGAAGTGGTCGAAAAATATCGAGACAAAGCGGGTTTTGTGATGGGTAAACCGGTGGGTACAGGGCCATATATTTTGACACGCTGGACACCTGGCTCACGAATTATTTTAAAGGCCAATCCAAACTATCGTGGCTTTGTCTGGGACTTCAAGGCATCAGATGCCAAAGATGAAAAGATTGTAAAAGCCATGCAAGGCAAAAAAATGCCGCAAATTGGCGTGATTGATATTCAGGTGATGGAAGAATCACAATCACGTTGGTTGACCTTTGCAAAAAATGAAGCGGATTTGTTGGTACTAGATGGAGATTTGTCGGTACAAGCCTTAAAAGATGGAGAGCTAAAGCCTGAGTTGGCTAAAAAAGGCATCCAAATGTCGCGGATTTCTGACCCCTCTATCGACTATCACTATTGGAATATGCAAAACCCTGTGGTTGGAGGTTTTAGTAAAGAAAAAATTGCATTACGTCGTGCAATGGCGATGGCTTATTCAGCAGATAATCAAATCAAAATTTTGATGAATGGTGATGCACAAAAATTACAAAGCCCAATTCCACTCGGCGTTGTCGGCTATGACCCGAATTATAAGTCGAGTATTCCATACTCAGTTAAAGCGGCAAATTTATTGCTCGATCGTTATAACTATAAAGTCGGCGCAGATGGCTGGCGTACTCAACCGAATGGTAAACCGCTAACGATTGAAATGACGATATCGGGCAATAGTAGCCGTAGTCAGCAGTTGGGTGAATTTTGGAAGAAAACTTTAGATAGCATCAAAATTAAAATGACAACAAAGTCGATGCCATTTGCAGAAGCTTTAAAAGCCGAAAAACAGTGTAAAACCATGTTTAAAGCATCTGCATGGATCGCAGACTATCCAGATGCAGACAATTTTATGCAATTGTTCTATGGCAAAAATATCAATGTCACCAACAACGGCTGTTCAAAAATACCTGAATATGACCGCTTATATGAACAGACACAGCGTATGAAACCGGGACCGGAGCGTGATGCAATCTATCGAAAAATGTCGCGCATATTAGAAGTGTATATGCCTGTCCAAATTAATTATGCACGTTACCGTAGTGTGTTGTCGCAACCACGCGTGATTGGTTATAAAAAGCATCCAATTTTGGCAACAGAATGGATGTACATCGATATTGACCCGAAAAAATAAAATGGAACAAAACTGGAGAAATTATGAAAAATAAAGCTTTGAAACTCACCACCCTCAGTATGTTGATGATCGGCGCTAGCCAATTCGTTCAAGCCGAAGATTCAATACGGAGTACTTTGCCAAAGTTCCAAGCCAAAGAAATACCTGCGCTGTGTGATGCCAAAATTCAGCAAGTGAAAACAGATTTAGCGGCATTTGAGCAAAAAAAGATAAAAAATAATGCAAAAGCAGCACCTGTTTTGGCGGAGTGGGATCAAATTTTTGCCAAATTTGAAGATTTTTATGGACCAATCGGACTATATAGTAACGTCGATCCTGATGAGGCTTTACGTAAGGCGGCGGAAGATTGTGAAATTAAAATTATGGAGTTTCAAACTTCGGTTTATCAAAATCCAAAACTTTACGAGCAAATTAAAAAACTCAAAACCAATGACGAAATTGATAAAAAAATGCGTCAAGACATCTTGGATGGTTTTGAAAATACAGGGGTACAATTTACACCTGAAAAACGTGCTCGTTTGAAAGCTATCTTTGATGAATTAGCAAAAATTGAACAAGAATATGCGCGTAATGTACGAGATAATAAAGAAAAACTGGAGTTTACACCGGCGGAGTTGAAAGGCTTGCCAGACAGCTATATTTCGGGCTTAAAGAAAAATGAAAAGGGCAATTATTTGCTCGGTTTTGAATACCCAGAATACCGTCCATTTATGGAACTAGCAGAAAGCGATGATGCGCGTAAGCGTTACCAAACTGCATTCACGCGTCGTGGTACTGAGAAAAACTTAGTATTGTTAAAGCAAGCAATGGATTTACGTTATGAAATTGCGCAGCTCTTTGGCAAAAAAAGCTATGCCGAATGGGTGTTGCAACACCGTATGGCAAAAGACCCTGAAACAGTGAATAAGTTCTTAGCCGATGTTCATCAAACGGTGGCACCTTTAGAGAAAAAAGAAGTTGAGACTTTACGTGAGTTCAAAGCGAAAAGCCTGAAAATTCCACTCGAAAAAGCTGAAATCAATCGCTGGAGTGAGAGTTACTGGAGTGAAAAACTTCGCAAAGAAAAGTACCAAATCGATCAAGAAAAATTGCGTGACTATTTCCCAACCCAAGCATCTCAAGAATGGATTTTTGCCATTTCATCTGACCTTTATGGTATTGAATTTAAGCCTGCGAAAGTCGATGTTTGGCAGTCAGAAGTTGAATATTACGATGTAAAAGATAAAAAGACCGGTGAGTTGCTTGGTGGTTTATATATCGATAAATACCCACGTGAAGGGAAGTATGGTCATGCGGCTGTTTGGGGCGTAAAAGGTGGTAGTACCTTGACTAAGCGTAAACCGATTTCTGCTTTGGTGACCAACTTTAACCGTAAAGGTTTAAATAGTGATGAACTTGAAACCTTTGTTCATGAGTTTGGTCATGCCTTACACGGTATTTTGTCGAATACACGCTATGCATCTCAATCGGGGACTTCTGTAGAGCGTGACTTTGTAGAAGCACCTTCACAAATGTATGAAGAGTGGGCGCGTCGTAAAGAAACTTTATCTACACTCGCAAATTACTGTAATCCAGCGTGTCCACCTGTAGATGATGCACTGATTAATAAATTAAAAGCAGTTCATAGCTATGGACGTGGTTTGCATTATGCACGTCAAGCCTTGTATGCAAAATATGATATGGCACTTCACTCATCAGATGCTTTGAGTGTTAAACCCTTAGATGTCTGGAAGAAAATGGAAGGCGAGACAGCTTTAGGCTATGTCCCAAGCACTGAATTCCCAGGACAATTCAACCATATCATGGGCGGTTACCAAGTTGGCTATTATGGCTATATGTGGTCTGAAGTGATGGCACTCGATATGTTGTCTGCTTTCGGAGATAACCTAAATAACCCTGAAGTGGGACAACGCTACCGTAAAACGATCTTATCGCAAGGTGGTCAATATGAAGCCGAAAAACTGGTGCATGATTTCTTAGGTCGTAAACCTGATAACAAAGCTTTCTTTGATGAAATTACTGGGCAACGAGTGAAGTAAGGACAACTTTATGCTGGCATATATCATACGGCGTATATGGCAGATGATCCCAACGATGTTGGGGGTTGTTCTGCTCATATTCTTCTTATTTAACTGGGTAGGTGGAGACCCTGCATATATTCTAGCAGGCAAAATGTCGAACCCAGAGCAAATTGAAAACATCCGACAACAGTTGGGGGTTGATCAACCCTACTATGTCCAATTGTGGATTTTCATTAAGCAGATTTTAACTTTTGATTATGGAATGAGTTGGAGTACAGGTGAGTCGGTGTCAGATATTATTTTGACCCGTCTAGGACCGTCACTGACGATTTTAATTCCTTTAACCATTTTGCAAACGATTATTTCAATTGGTTTGGCACTTGCTGTGGCTTCAGTTCGTGGCACATTAACCGATCGTATGATTATGATGCTTTGTACGATTGGTATGTCGATTAGTATTTTGGTTTACATTATTGTTTTCCAATACGTATTTGCATATCAGTTGAGTTGGTTTCCGGTTCAAGGCTGGAGTGATCACTTTAGCGAAAACTTATTTAAATACGGTTTACTGCCTATCTTAATTATGTTGGTGGTGAGTATTGCGCCAACTTTGCGCTTATACCGCAGTTTTGTATTGGATGAAGTCAATCAAGACTATGTTCGAACTGCGCGCGCAAAAGGTGTGGGTGAAAGCCGTATTTTAGGTGTACATGTACTGCGTAACGCCTCAATTCCAATTATTACCGATGTCATGTCGAGTCTACCGGCACTGCTGATAGGCGCTTTCCTGATTGAACGATTCTTTGGTATTCCGGGTATTGGTCGTGAAGTCATTATTGCTGTTGAACGCAGTGACTTCCCTGTCATTAAGGCGATTACAGTCTACGTTGCAGCGGCTACAATGATTTTTAACTTAATCGCGGATTTGATTTATAAACTTGTCGATCCTCGCGTTCAGTTGAAGTAGGTGGCCTATGCTAGGAATATTCAATAAGACCAAAGCAACGGCATCAACACCTGCATCGACTGGCTTGTGGAAGTTGGCGATGCGACGCCTAAAAGCCGATAAATTAGCGATGGTGTCGTTGTTCGTTGTACTGTGCTATTTCGTGGTGTTGTTATTGTCGATGACAGGCATGGTTGCATCCAATTGGAATAAAGAAGTGGCTGTGAGTTATGCACCTCCAAGTTTTATTGGGGCGGAACTCAATGAAACAGCCAAAACCAAAGCATCAGCAGAAGAT
Source organism: Acinetobacter sp. YH12023 (assembly GCF_013420135.1). Taxonomy (NCBI): domain Bacteria; kingdom Pseudomonadati; phylum Pseudomonadota; class Gammaproteobacteria; order Moraxellales; family Moraxellaceae; genus Acinetobacter; species Acinetobacter sp. YH12023. The sequence continues at coordinate 93,752 of NZ_VOYU01000010.1, read as the reverse complement.
ATGGCATTGCCTGAAAATCCTGTTGATCCTTTAAAAGATGTAATTGCTGAACTGAATGCAGAGATTGCGACTGAGCAAGGTGGTGCCAATGCAATTGACTACTATGGCGTTGTCGATCCACTAGCAGAAGATATGAAGGCGATTGATCAGCAATTGGGTGGTCATTTGTTAGATCAACAAAGTGAGCTAAAACAAACTTTACCGTTTGGTGCGGATAAATGGGGGCAGGATGTCCTGCAAAAAACCATTAAGGGTGCTGAAACATCTATTATTGTTGGCGTGGTAGCTGCATTACTTGCTGTCGTGATTGGGACAATTTTAGGGGCAATTTCTGGCTACTTCGGTGGTTGGGTTGATGATATTTTAAACTGGTTCTATAACATTTTTACCTCGATTCCGTATTTGCTCTTGGTTCTTGCGATTGCTGCTGTACTACAACAAAAGGGGATCTTGTCAATTGTCCTCATTCTAGGACTTACTGGGTGGACGGGGGTATATCGTCTGATTCGTGCAGAGTATATGAAGCATACTTCGCGTGAATATGTACTTGCTGCCAAAGCGATAGGAGTTAGTCATTTCCGACGCATCTTTGTGCATATCTTTCCGAACGTCAGTCATATTGCATTGGTGCAAATCTCGATTTTAGTGGTGGCCTTTATTAAGTCAGAAGTGATTTTGAGCTTCTTGGGATTTGGTGTTCCTGTTGGGGTTGTGTCATGGGGTAGCATGCTTAATGAAGCACAAAGTGAATTGATTTTAGGTAAATGGTGGCAGCTTATAGCAGCATCTGTAGCAATGGCGGTTTTAGTTACGGCATTTTCGATGTTTACTGATGCACTGCGTGATGCATTAGATCCAAAATTGAAATAAGGAGGAGTAAAGGATGACGGAACAAAATCAAACTGTTAAACCAACGCTCCTCAGTGTTCAAAACCTGAAAGTGAGCTTTAAAGCCGAAGATAAAAGCTATATCGAAACGGTCAAAGGAATATCTTTTGACATTCCTGCCAATACAACTGTGGCACTTGTGGGAGAATCTGGCAGTGGCAAGTCGGTGACCTCATTGGCAACTATGGGGCTGTTGCCACGTGATCAAAGCCGTATAGATGCAAGTAGTAAAATTGTTTTTGAAGGGCAGGATTTACTGAGTCTGTCTCCAAGAGAAATGCGTAATATCTGCGGTAAAGATATTGCGATGATTTTTCAGGAACCGATGTCGTCACTCAATCCTGTCTTTACGGTGGGTGATCAAATTGCCGAAGTATTACGACTTCATCTAGGTATGGGACGTAAGCAGGCAAGAGCACGGACTTTGGAATTATTGAAGGAAGTGGGTATTCCTTCTCCTGAAACGAAAATTGATGCCTATCCTAGCCAAATGTCAGGTGGCCAACAACAGCGGGTCATGATTGCTATGGCGATTGCATGTGAGCCGAAGTTATTGATTGCCGATGAGCCAACCACAGCACTTGATGTGACGATTCAAAAGCAAATTTTAGATTTACTTGAAGCCTTGCAAAAGAAACGTGAGATGTCGATGCTATTCATTACGCATGATTTAGCATTGGTAAGCGAAATTGCCGATCAGGTGATTGTCATGCGTCATGGAGAAATCCGTGAACAAGGCTTGGTCAATGAAGTGCTGGATCATCCTAAAGATATCTACACTCGAGCTTTGCTTAAGTGTCGTCCACAGATGTCAGAGCGTCCTTATAAATTACCGATGATCAGTGATTTTATGCGTCAAAATGGTGATGAGCTGATTGAGGATGCGCATTTATCTGAGGAAACCCGTAGACAACGAACGCGTGGTCTTACGGGTAATGAACAGATTATTTTAGATGTCAAAGACCTGAAAAAATCGTTTTATAGCCGCAAGGGTTTATTTGGTAAGGATGAGTATCAGGCGGTCAAAGGTGTCTCGTTTCAACTGGCGAAAGGTAAAACGCTCGGATTGGTTGGAGAGTCTGGCTCAGGTAAAACCACAATTGGCCTTTTACTGATGCGTCTACAGGAAGCGACAGGTGGTCAGGCGCTGTTTGAAGGTCATGATATTTTGGCGATGAGTGACAAAGAATTTACTCAATATCAGCGCAAAATACAGATCATTTTCCAAAACCCATATGCTTCGCTCAATCCACGATTTACTGTGGGTCAAATTTTGATGGAGCCGATGCAAGTGCATCAGATAGGGAAGGATGATGCTGAACGCGAGCAAATGGCGTTTGATTTGCTTGAACGTGTCAGTTTGCCTGCCCAAGCATTTTATCGCTATCCACATGAGTTTTCTGGTGGTCAGCGTCAACGTATTGCCATTGCACGATGCTTGACCTTAAAGCCAGAAATTTTGATCTGTGATGAGTCTGTCTCTGCCCTAGATGTTTCGGTTCAAGCCCAAGTTCTGAATTTATTGCAAGATTTACAAGATGAATTTGGTTTGAGCTATATCTTTATTTCACATGATTTATCTGTGGTGAAATATATTTCTGACCAAATCATGGTGATGAACCATGGTGATATCGTTGAAATTGCAAACTCGGATGAGCTGTATCGATCACCACAGCATGAATATACCAAGCGTTTGCTGAGTGCGATTCCACAAACCACTGAACAGTTTGTTTAGTGTTGGTATAAAAAAACCGCTCAAATGAGCGGTTTTTTTGTGCTTAAGAAATTAAAATTTCTTAAAGCCTTTGTTGTTTCCGCTAAATGCACGACTTGGCACAGAGTCATTACGACGCTCACGATTGCCAAAATTGTCGTTACGACGTTCACGGTTACCAAAGTTTTCACTGTTGCGATCATTACGGTTATTGTTGAAACCGTCGTTGCGACGCTCTGAACGATTAAATCCATTGCCGTGGAATCCACCTTCAGTACGACCAGTACGACGTTCGCCACGATTGTCTTGATAACCATTGCTTTGTAGTGGCTGGTTTTCGTCACTGTCACGACGTTGTTGGCGTAAGTAACCACCACGACGTGCTGCCATTGGTTTGTCTTGCATACGTTCAGTACGACGTTTCGCCATACCAAACAGGCCAGTACCTTGACGTGGTTTAAGTTCAACCGACTTGGTTAAATTGTCAATATCTTGTTTATCTAGCTCGATCCAACGACCAGTACGTAGTTCGCGTGGCAGAATTACTGAACCATAACGTGTACGTAAAAGACGGCTCACTTTTAAGCCTTGAGATTCGAAAATACGACGAACTTCGCGGTTACGACCTTCTTTTACAACCACTTGATACCAACGGTTAATACCGTCACCACCAATTTCAGAGAATGACTCAAATTTTGCAGGGCCATCATCTAAAACAACGCCTTGTAACATGTTGTTTTTTAACTGAGGAGTGACTTCACCCATGACACGAACGGCATATTCACGTTCGATTTCGCTAGAAGGGTGCATTAAACGGTTCGCCAGTTCACCGTCATTCGTGAACAGCAATAGACCTGTAGAGTTGATATCTAGACGACCTACCATTACCCAACGATCACCTGTAATTTGAGGTAATTGCTCAAATACCGTTGGACGGTTTTCAGGGTCATTGCGTGAGCAAATTTCGCCTTCTGGTTTGTAGTAAATCAACACACGGCGACGAATTTCGTCTTCAATTTGGAACTGAACTTTACGACCATCGATGCGAAGCTCATCACCTGGTTCGATACGTTCACCCACTTGGGCAACTTGCCCATTTACGCTCACACGACCAGCGGCAATGACTTCTTCCATATAACGGCGAGAACCCAAACCAACGCGTGCGAGCACCTTTTGCAATTTTTCACTCATGACAGCATAACCTTAGAAATTATCATCAACAGTTCACCTATTTATGACTTCGGTGCATTCGCATCGAGGGCCATAAAAGCTTCCTTGGCATCCTGCAGGGGAGGCAATTGGCCCAATGAGGTTAGACCAAAAGCATTTAAAAATTGAGGCGTTGTAACTAACAACGCGGGTCGTCCTGGGAGTTCACGAAAACCAGATTCTTTAATCCAGTTCCAGTCAAATAACGTACGTAAAATTTGACTATTGTTGGTCACCCCACGGATTTGCTCAATATCTGCGCGGGTTACCGGTTGATGGTAAGCAATGACAGAAAGAGTTTCGAGCAAGGATGGCGATAAACGAGTTGGTCGTTCAGGCCAGGTCTGTGCAATAATATTACGATATTTTGCACGTACTTGAAAACGGAAACCTTGAGCGGTTTCAACAAGTTCAATTGATCTGCCGTGTTGCAGCATTGAAAGCTGCTGCAAATATTGGCGTAATTCGGTTTTACTGAAACGGTCTTGGAAAGCCTCTTTTAAACGGGCAATACTCACTGCCGCTTCACTGGCAAAAATAATGGCTTCAAGCTGCATCAAAATTTCATGCAGATTATCTTCTGAAGACACCGCAGTCATTTGTTTAAGTGCAGTGTTCATGCACGTGCTCCCTGAATTGCAAGCGGTGCTTCTACACCTGATGCGACAATTTGGACTTTTTGTTGGCGTGTCAGTTCCAACACGGCCATAAATGTCACGACAACACCCATGCGGCCTTGGCTTGGTTTGAGTAAGTCCGCAAAATCTAATACTTCACCTGACTCAAGCTTAGTTTCAATATAAGCAATACGTTCTTCGAGTAAGACAGGTTCTTGTAAAATTTGGTGGGTAACTGGTTCTGGTCGATTAAAAACACAGAGTATGGCATAGCGAAGTAATTGAATGTCATAACCGTCATTGGTTTCGACAATCGTTCCTAAACTGACATTGGTATCGAATGTATCTCGATCCAATACTGACATTTGACCTAATCTTTCCGCAGCTTGTTTGATGCGAAAATACGTTTCTAAACGGTCAATCAATTCTTGTTTAGGATCTTGTTCATGTGCTGCGGTCGATTTAGGTTTTGGCAATAATAGACGCGATTTTAAATCGGCCAATAAAGCTGCCATCACCATATAATCTGCGGTTAATTCAATATCTAGAGATTTCATTGCATCCATATAGGACAAATATTGGGATGCAATTGGGGCAATATCGACTTGTAATAAGTCGAAGCCATTTTTTTGAATCAGGTAAATCAGAAAGTCGAGTGGTCCTTCGAAATGCTCTAATAGAATTTCAAATGCAGCGGGTGGAATGTACAAATCTTCTGGAATAGCTTCTTGCCACTCATCCAAAACGCGAATGTGTGGAGCATCTTCCATAGAATTATGGACAGTTTGGTTCATTGCAATTATAGGCCACGCGAATTTTCAAAGGCATGCAGACAGCTTTCGCTTCGATCTCACATCGAAAGTAAAAGCACAAAAGTTATAGGGAATAGTGTAATGGAAAAATGCGTTTAAAGAAATTACTGAACGGTTGAATTGGGTAAAAAACTTAAAATTTATAGGGAATAGGCTTTATTTATACACATGTAAAATTTTAAAGCTGTGATATCGATCACATCTTGTGTTAATTGTAAAAGATACACTCATTAATCAATGAACTCATTTAAGCTGTGATATCTGGGTGATGGGCGTCCAGCATGAAATGATTTGAATGAATTGACTAAAAGAATATTTACTATGCCACAACAATATAATCAATGGGATCAGGCCGTAGGGATGACGTTGGCGCAGTTTGAACCTTGCCAGTTCAGATGTAAAACCGAAGTGGGGCAATTTGTTCGACTTATTCCGATGTTGCCCGATCAGCTTGATGATAGTCTTTTACAGCGGCTATGGCAGACAGTACAACTAGAACCTGATGAACGCTGTTGGACGTATTTGCCTTATTCTCAAATTCAAAGCATGCAGCAATTGCTTGATTATTTTCAGCATTCCTTTCATTTTGCCGGTTCGATACATTATGTCATTGAAGTTGGTGATGCCATTGTAGGATGGGTTGGTTTGCTCAATGTACGCCCAGCACATGCCGTCATCGAAATTGGTAATGTCTATTTTTCAAGTTTAATGAAGCAATCAACAGCCGCAACTGAAACCATTTATCTATTGTTAAAAGCATGCTTTGCAGCGGGATATCGACGGGTGGAGTGGAAGTGTGATGACTTGAACACGCCTTCGAAAAATGCTGCCTTACGTTTTGGCTTTCAATTTGAAGGGTTGTTTCGTCAACATGTGATAGTGAAAGGTCGTAATCGTGATACTGCTTGGTTTGCGATGTTGGATCAGGATTGGCCAATGTTGTCTCAAGCATATGCAGCTTGGCTCAATACAAATAATTTTGATGAGCAGGGACAACAAAAAATTCACTTAAAAGAATTTATGCAGCTTTATTGCGCTTGAGCAAAAGTACACGATCAAGGCTTTGAACCTGTTAGTAAGACCCTTTGTTCAAGTGCAAATTCGATGATGACTTGGCACTGCGCTTGCGAACAGAGGTTTTGATTAGCTCTACGTTTAAACAGTGATTTGACCGTTGATGCATGCAAAAAATAACGAAAAATTTGCGGCTGTGTTGTCGCTATTGGTGAAATTAAATTCTTATCTATTGCCCTCAGTTGAGCCTTGGATTCTAAAGTCCACGGCTCAGTGGCATATATAGCAAGATGATTAAGACTGTTTTGCTCGGAGACACTGAGGTCTATCGCATTTTGGAGCTTGAGTAAAATTTGAAATAAAGTCATCAGGTCGATTCCTTTATCGAAAGGTGCTTTAACCGCGTTTTGAGCAGATGACCTTTACATGCTGTGCCTCTGATCGGTAACAGCATGTATTTAACAGTACATGCTATTCAAAGGCACTGACATCACCGACACCACGGCGAATCACTTCAGGGTATTCACCTGCAAGGTTTACAACGCTAGTGGTATTTAAAGTACCTAAACCGCCATCAATTAATACATCTATGCGTTTGCCGATTTGCAGTTCAATTTCGTAAGGGTCATCAATCGGTTCTTTTTGGCCCGGTAAAATTAAGGTCGATGTTAATAAAGGCTCACCCAATTCTTTGAGTAATAATTGGCAAATCGGGTTGCTCGGAATACGCAGTCCAATGGTTTTCTTTTTAGGATGCATTAAACGGCGAGGAACTTCACTGGTCGCAGGTAAAATAAAGGTGGTGACAGCAGGGGTGTTATTTTTCAATAAACGATACATGGCATTGTCGACTTTGGCATACGTGGCAATGTCAGATAAATCTGCACAAATAATCGCATATTGATGTTTAGCATCGAGCTGACGAATTTGGGCAATGCGTTCCATGGCATTTTTGTTCCCAATCTGGCAACCGATGGCATAGGCGGCATCTGTAGGATAAACCACCACATCGCCGGCACGAATCCGTTCAACGGCCTGCGTAATTAAACGGGGCTGAGGATTTTCCGGATGTATTCTTAAATGCAACATGTCGTTTTCCTCTTATTATTAAAAGCTCTAGACATTATGTCGCGGTCTATTCGCTTTGTGCAACGTGAAATGCAGTCAAATTGTATAATTTAATCAAGCATTTCACGTTGAAATTCATTCGCCTGTAACATTTTGCCAGCACGTGTACAGTGGCAAATGCATTGGATAAAGCGCCAAGCATCGCGTGGAAGTTTGGCTTCACCTTTAAAATAAGCCTGTAATTGTGCATAGACATTATCTTTAAAGCTGCTGCCATCTCCTCCTTCACCAGTGAGGTTATCGAGTGATACACGAAACTTACGTCCAAAGGCTTTGGCAAATAACCATTCGATCGCTTGGGGCTTAATTTCTACCTGTTCAAAGAGGGCTTGTTGCTCTTTGCTGCGACCATCTGGTGCATACCAATAGCCTAAATCGGGAAGTAAACGGCGTTGCTCGCCAGCAATAGTCCAATGGCTAATTTCATGCAAAGCGCTATTGAAATAACCATGAGCAAATTGAATACGGGCAGGGCCGTTTGAATCAGCAGGAAAGTACTCGGGCTCACAGTCACCTTTCACTAAGCTCACATTCAGGTGGGAAAACCAATGATTAAAGTGTAAGATGAGCCATTCGACGTGTTCTGTTTCTGTGGAAAGTTTCTCCCAAGCCGAGAGTTGCACTTGGTCGGTTGAAATGTCAGAATCAAGCGTTGAAATTGTGCTCATAAGTGATGAAACATTCACTTCTGTTTGCGGCTGCAACAGATGCATAACTTAAGTTACCCAAATGGTCTGTCTAAATAAGTACAAAATTGTATCTTAATCTTTGACAGAGTACTGATGAATTTGTAGAATTGCCGCCTTAATTATGTCAGCAAATACCTTTCCGGCACAGATTGAGCCGTTTAAATGGGCTGAACAGGGCTTTAAATGGTCAGGAACACTGCCATTATCTCGCTTTGTTCGTATTGCTCGTGAAGCTGTTGGATCAATTGATGATCAATTGATTAACATAGACTGTAAGCTATCAATGGATGCTTATCATCGCATTGTATGGCTAGATGGTCATGTTGAAACAAATGTTCCAATGGAATGCCAGCGTTGTCTGGATACTGTTGAGATCCCACTTGTTTCAAGTTTTCATCTAGCTCTTGTAGATGACGAGTCACTGATAGAGCGCTTGGATGAGGATGCTGATTTCATCGTTTTAGGTGAAAGTGAAGCAACAACCAAAGGTTCATATGATGCGCCTGCGACTGCTGATTTACTCTCATTGATAGAGGATGAATTGTTATTGTTGATGCCTTTGTCACCTAAGCACGACGCTTGTGAACATAAGCATCAACCTGCCGCTGAAGAGCTTGTTGAAGAAAAACGGGACAACCCGTTTGATGTTTTGGCAGGTTTGAAGGGTAAACTTAACTAATTTTTGTGTTATACTCTTGAGTATAAGACAATCGAATTTGTTCTGATCCATTTTTTCGATCTTTGTAAGGAGCCATCATGGCCGTTCAGCAAAACCGTAAAAGTCGCTCTCGCCGTGACATGCGCCGTTCACATGACGCTTTAACCGAGAATGCATTAACTGTAGACCAAGCTACTGGCGAGACTCACCGTCGTCACCACGTATCTAAAGATGGTATCTACCGTGGTCGTCAATTATTCGCTAAAGCATCTGCTGAATAATTGGTGATGTATTAAGCGTCAAGCTTAGTAGAAAAAATGGGAGCGTTAAGCTCCCTTTTTTTGTACCGATTTTTTGTTGCATTTGGCAATTACCAAGACAAAAATTAAGTGTTAAATTTCCGTCCCTGAAACAAGCTTACATGGGATTGTGTTGAATAAATGTCCAAATAGCATAAATTCACCAGTCTTGATAAAGGATTTTTTTATGTCTGCTAAACAACTCGAGCAAGCAGCTCAAGCTACTAAAACTGCATTCGTGTTCCCGGGTCAAGGGTCACAGAAAGTCGGCATGCTCGCTGAACTTGCAGAACAGTTTAGTAGTGTGCAAGCAACATTTGCAGAAGCATCAGAAGCAGTTGGTTTTGATCTTTGGCAAATTGCTCAAAGTGGTGAAGGGTTAAACCAAACAGAATTTACTCAACCTGTACTACTGACTGCCAGTATTGCTTTATGGCGTGTGTGGTTAGAGTTAGGTGGTGTTGCACCGAAATACCTTGCAGGTCACTCTTTAGGTGAATACAGCGCCTTGGTTGCTGCGGGAGCGATGAGCCTAGGTGATGCCGTTAAACTGGTGAACCTACGTGGTCAGTTAATGCAAAGTGCTGTACCTGAAGGTCAAGGTGCAATGGCGGCAATTTTGGGTCTAGATGATGCCAAAGTCATTGAACTTTGTGCTCAAGCAGAAGGCCCAGGTTCAGTAGATGCTGCAAACTACAATGCACAAGGTCAAGTTGTCATTGCGGGCGATAAAGCCATGGTTGAAGCGGTTATGGTTGCTGCTAAAGAAAATGGCGGTAAGGCAATCGCACTTCCGGTTTCTGTGCCATCGCATTGTGCATTGATGAAACCTGCTGCTGAACAGTTTGCGACAGCATTGGAACAAACTGCCATTGAGCTGCCTACTATACCTGTAATACAAAATGTAGGCGCTGAAATCGCGACTGATGTAGCGCAATTACGTCAGGCGTTAACTGCACAGTTATACCAATCTGTACAGTGGACAAAGACCATGCAGTATTTGCAAGACCAAGGTATTCAGTACATTGCTGAATGTGGTCCGGGTAATGTCCTTGCGAATCTCGCAAAACGTTTGCCAAATATTGAAAAAGCATTCCCACTCGACACGAAAGGTCGTATGGAAGATGCACTGAATGCCATTTTAGTGGCAGAAGGGAAAATTGCATGACACAAGAACGCAAAGTTGCTTTAGTAACAGGTGCGAGCCGAGGGATTGGAGCAGCAATTGCTCAGCAATTGATTCAAGACGGTTATTTTGTTGTAGGTACTGCAACTTCAGAAGCGGGTGCGGAAAAATTATCTGCTGCTTTTGCTGAAAATGGTGCGGGTAAAGTTCTAGATGTACGTGATGCAACTGCAATTGATGCATTGGTATCAGACATTGAGCAAAACTTTGGTTCTGTATTGGTTTTGGTGAACAATGCTGGTATTACCAAAGATAATTTGTTACTTCGTATGTCAGAAGATGATTGGGATGACATTCTCAACATTCATTTGAAAGCCGTTTATCGACTTTCTAAACGTGTTTTAAAGGGTATGACCAAAGCACGTTTTGGCCGAATTATTAATATTAGTTCTGTGGTTGCACATTTTGCTAACCCAGGACAAGCAAACTATTCTGCTGCAAAAGCAGGGATTGAGGCCTTTGGTCGCAGCCTTGCAAAAGAGATGGGAAGCCGCCAAATCACTGTAAATGCAGTGGCTCCGGGCTTTATTGCAACAGAAATGACAGAACAGTTAAGCGAAGAAATTCGTAAAAAGATGAGTGATCAAGTGGCTTTAAACCGTTTAGGTGAGCCGCAAGATATCGCAAATGCCGTAAGTTTTCTTGCTTCTGAAAAGGCAAGTTACATTACCGGAACTGTATTACATGTAAATGGTGGTTTATACATGAGCTAAGCGCTCAAGTATAAACTTTCAAAACGATTTAGATTCAATTAAACTAACGGCATTAAAAACGCCACAAGCAATGAGGAGAATTCCTGTGAGCGATATCGAACAACGCGTAAAACAAGCAGTAGCTGAACAACTTGGTCTTAAAGCAGACGAGATCAAAAACGAAGCTTCTTTCATGGATGACTTAGGTGCAGACTCTCTAGACCTAGTTGAATTAGTTATGTCTTTCGAAAACGATTTCGACATCACTATTCCTGATGAAGATTCAAACGAAATCACTACTGTACAATCTGCAATTGACTACGTTTCTAAGAAACTAGGTTAATTTTAGATTTCAGCGATGCTGATTTAAAAAGCCACCATTCGGTGGCTTTTTTTATGCCGAATATTTTGTTTTTACATTAGCTTACGTTTCTGTCACCAACAACAACTCAAAAGCGGTTATTTTTTAGCTATAAGAATAGAGTTTGAACAATAGTTAAATGATTTAAAACAGTAAAAACAACGGAGAAAAATATGGGTCTTTTTGATTTTGTAAAAGGTATTGGTAAAAAAAATACAGCGCCTGCGGAACCTCAAGCAGCGCCAGCAACACCTTCTGAACCATCTGCACAAGAAATTGCCAATAAGTTATTGGGTCATATCAAAGCACTGGGCTTGCCTGTAACTGGTTTGTCTGTGAGTTATAACGGTACTTCAGATCTAGCAACAGTGAAAGGTCAGGTACAAAGCCAAGCAGATCGTGAAAAGATTATCCTAGCAGTAGGGAATATTGATCATGTGGCACAAGTAGATGATCAGTTAACTGTGACGAGTCCTGAGCCTGAAAGTAAGTTCTATACTGTTAAGTCGGGAGATAACCTGTCTAAAATCTCTAAAGAATTTTATGGTGATGCAAATCAATACAATAAAATTTTTGAAGCAAACCGTCCTTTGTTAAAAAATGCCGATGACATTTTCCCAGGGCAAGTGCTGCGTATTCCTGCCTAATATTAAGCAGGGTGGGGCTGTTATTCAGTGCTCATCTTAGATATGAGCAATGTAAAAACGAACAATATAAAAAAGGCGCTTTATGCGCCTTTTTTATATATACACCATATTAATTTTTATGTTTGGAAAACTTATAGCCCTGATCGCAGAATGCAGCAATTGCCACCAAAATGCCAGAGATGCCCAAAATAATAATAACACTGGTTGTTGAGTGTGTTGGCGATGCAGCTACCATGGAAAGTGCACCTAAAGGGGCTAAACCGCCAGCGATGGCTGTTCCAATTTCACGACCTGAACTTACACCAGTAGAGCGGTTTTCGACAGCAAATTGACGACTGAGGAACGATCCTTGTGGTGCGAACATCATTGGTGCTAAAAGACCTGTACCAATTGCAATCGCAATATAGATAGAAGTGCTGTCACCCGTTTCTAAAAGTTTCATAAATGGATAGGCAAAGAGTACAGATAGAAAGCCGCCCATCATCAGCACTTTTTTGCTGTTCCACTTATCGCATAGCCAGCCGAAGAAAGGCACACTGAAAATTGCCACTAAACTGGCAATGGTCACAGATAAAGATGTGACATGCGCGCTTACGCCTTGAAATTGCGTTAAATAGGCTAAGGAGAATGTCTTAAAGATGTAGCTCAAAGCGTTGTAGCCAATGGCTGCAATAAACACCACCATTAAACCTTTCATGTTGGTTTTCATGATGTCTTTGAATGGGTTTTTCACTTTAGCTTTAGTGACATGCGCTTCTTCATAGTCAGGAGTTTCTGGCAGACTCTTCCGAACCCATAAGCCCACAAGGACTAGAACAAAACTAAGGATAAATGGAATACGCCAACCGCCATTCACCAAGAATTCATCGCCATTTAAAGTCAGCAAGAATACGGTTAGAGATGAAAGCAATAAACCTAAATTTAGACCGAGAGCAGGCCAAGCGCCTTGGCTGCCGCGCTTATCTTCAGAGGCATGTTCATAAGATGTAATGGCAGCGCCTGCAAACTCCGCACCCGCACCAAGACCTTGAATAATACGGAAGAATACCAGTAATACCGCAGCCCAAATACCAATGGATTCATAAGTCGGAATGAATCCAATTGCAGTGGTGCATAGCCCCATTAATAAAAAGGTGACAAATAGCATTTTCTTACGGCCATATTTATCGCCAAAATAGCCAAAGAATAAACCACCAATAGGGCGGGCAATAAAGCCGATTGCAAAAGTTGCAAAAGCTTTTAGGGTTGCGCTGCCCGGATCTGAATTATCGAAAAAAACCTTACTAAATACAATCGAAGCCATGGTTGCATAGAGGTAGAAGTCATACCATTCCAGCATGGAGCCAACGATGGTTGCAGTGGCTACCTTCTTTAGCCGCTTCTTTTTTTCGATTTCTGTCTCTTTGATGTTGCTCATTTAATATTCCTTTAAGTGAGTGTCCTGATGAATTAGTGGTGCGTCATAATTTCCCGAACAATATATTCGGCAATCGCAAGGGATGAGGTTGCCCCTGGAGATGGTGCATTTCGGATATGGGTAATATTGCCTTGCTTACGAATGACGAAATCATCTACTAGCGAGCCATCAGATTCCATGGCTTGCGCGCGGATGCCGCGTGTTGCAGGCTCAACTGATACATCGGCAAGTGAGGGTACGTATTTGGCTGCTTCAGAAACGAAGTTAGTCTGGCTCAGTACGGTTCTAAGTTCACGCATAGCTGCAGACATATTTTTCGATGAGAATTTCCAAAAACCCTTGTACGTTAGAAAGTCGTAAATATCTGAAAGATTGAATTTATTGCCTGTATAATTTTCACGGCCGAAAGAAATAAATGCATTTGGCCCAATGGTCATTTGACCGTCAATGCGTTTGGTGAAGTGCACACCTAAAAATGGATATTTAGGATCAGGCACTGGGTAGATTAGGCCTTTGACATGGCTTTTAAATTGCTCATCAATGACATAGTACTGTCCAAAGAAAGGCACAATTTTGGGAGTTTCAATATCACCAGAGTTTGCTGCTAAACGATCTGACTGTAAGCCTGCACAAGTCACAACATAGTCAAATGCTTCTGAATAATGGTCGCCGCCTTCAAAGTGAACGGTGATTTTGTTGTGCTGCTCGGTTAAGTTCACTACCTTGCGACCAAGGACTAATGTGCCATTTTTTTGTTTAATTTCTTGCGCAATATGACGTGCAATTTCGCCATAGCTCACAATGGCTGTACGTGGAGAATACAACGCTTTAGTGCCAATACAGTTTGGCTCTACATCTTGTATTTCGTTGCCTGTTAAAATGCGGACATCAGGCACTTTATTGGCAATCGATTTTTGATAGATGGCATCTAAACGGCTTTCTTCTTCTTTTGAAAGTGCAACAACTACTTTGCCGCACTCATCATAAGGAATATTGTTTTCTGTGCAATATTGCTGAACCAATTCCGCACCGCGTCGGCACAAACGCGCTTTTAAGCCGCCTGGCTCATAGTAAAGACCCGCATGGACAACGCCTGAGTTGTGGCTAGATTGGTGCATTGCAACTTCTGTTTCTTTTTCAAAGACTGTTACATTGGCATCAGGGAAATCGAGAAGGAGTTGTCGGGCAACAGCTAATCCATTGATTCCCCCTCCGATGATGGCATAATGTTTGTTAGTCATATTTATTCCCTTGTAAAACAGCATGAAATTGATTCAAAAACCTAAAACATTGACGGAAGAAGCATTTGAAATATTGCAGGACGCAATTATTAATAATCATTTGCAATTCAATGTTTTATATTCTGCAACCGAATTGGGTCAGATGCTGGGCGGCATTTCACGCACACCCGTTCGCGAAGCTGCTCAAATGCTGGAAAAGATTGGAATTGTAAAAATTGAAAAGAACAAAGGCATTCGCATTATTCCCACTTCATTTCCTACCATGATTGAGTCTTTCCAAATTCGCCTCATGCTGGAAGTTCCGCTAATTCATCGTGCAGCAGAGGTTCGAACAGAGGCTGATATTGAGCGCTTGAATACTTTGTTTGAAGAATTCAAGCTACAGGCTTCATCAGAAAACATCACAGGAACTTTAAAAGCGGACCGCGACTATCATTTGGCATTGCTGCAAATTGTGGGTAATCAAAAGGCAATTGACGTTATCAGTAATACGCGAAATCAGGTTTTGATTGCAGGTTCTGCAACTATTCCATCTTCAAGAAACTGCATGCAGACTTTTGAAGATCACTTGGAACTACATAGTGCGGTAGTTGCAGGTGATGCGCAAAAGGCTGCAGATTGCATGCGCACACATATCATCAATACAGCGACATTATTGATTAACCAAGAATCAGCTAAGCGGGACAGTAGTTGGTCTGACTACAGTACAAGTGAGTATCTGAATTGGTTATAAAATAGATACTAGCATGTTGCATGCAACAGGTAAATTGAAAAGATATTTGTCTTTACTTGAGATGGCTTAGACTTTAGTCTAAGTTTTCAAAAGCTTATGCTACAAAAAAAATTATTTAAGCGTAAGACATTGAAATAATGAAGATTTAATTATTTTAATTAATTTGCTTATTTGATGTCTATGAATTCAAAAAAACCTCCATTTGGAGGTTTTTTTGAATATGAAATATTAGAAGCTTGGCTTTACTACAACTAAAATAACAACCGCAAATAAAATCAAAGTGGGCATTTCATTAAAATAACGCCAGAATTTATGCGACTTATAATGTGCATTTTCGATAAGCTTTTTACGGTAATAACCACAAACAAAATGATAAATCACCAATAGTCCAACCAATCCCACTTTTAAGTAGAACCAAAGCGCTTCATGGTAGTGTCGTGTTGCATCACCCCAATCGACGAGGAAGTGCGCAGTGATCAATGTAGCAATCATAGCGGGCCACATAATGCCGCGGTATAGCTTACGTTCCATGATTTGAAAGCGCTGATGACTCGTAGCATCATCACTCATAGCGTGGTAGACATAAAGGCGAGGGAGATAGAATAGCGCTGCGAACCAGCAAACAACTGCGATGATATGTAATGCTTTGACCCAGAGGAAAGCATCTGATGGAGCATCCATATATTGACCCTTAAAAGGGCGGTGGGTGTGTGCTTTGGCAGCGAAGCGCCAAAGCAGCAAACTTTATATTAAGCTTCCCATTTTTTGAAAACGAGGCAAGCGTTTACACCGCCAAAACCAAAACTGTTACTCATCACAGTATTCAATTTTGCATCACGTTTTTCAAGTACGATATCAAAAGGTTTTGCACCTTCGTCAAGTTCAGTCACGTTGATATTTGGTGCAATAAAGTCATTTTGCATCATCAAAATAGAATAAATCGCTTCTTGTACACCTGCAGCACCCAGGCTGTGACCGGTCATCGATTTGGTCGAGCTGAGCGGAGGAACTTGTCCTTCACCGAAAGCACGCTCCATCGCTTTAAGTTCAGTGACATCGCCTGCCGGAGTAGATGTACCGTGTGTATTAACATAGTCGATGGTATCTACACCATGTTGTTTAGCTTCTTCTAAAGCCATAAGGATACAACGCGTCGCACCTTCGCCCGATGGTGCAACCATGTCAGCGCCGTCAGAATTTGCTGCATAGCCGACAACTTCAGCCAAAATGTTTGCACCACGTGCTTGAGCATGTTCAAGTGACTCTAGTACAACGAAGCCACCGCCGCCAGCGATCACGAAACCGTCACGGTCAGCAGAGTAAGGGCGGGAAGCAGTTTCAGGAGTGTCATTGTATTTTGAACAAAGTGCGCCCATTGCATCAAATAAAAGACTTTGTGACCAATGGTCTTCTTCACCACCACCGGCAAGCATTAAGTCTTGTTTGCCTAATTGAATCAGGTTGTATGCATAACCAATGGCATCTGCAGATGTTGCACAAGCGCTAGTAATCGTATGTGCAATACCTTGCATTTTAAATGCAACACCCACGTTTGCGGTAATGGTGTTGGTCATGTTACGTGGTACAAAGAATGGACCAACTTTACGTGCACCTTTGGTGTCTAGAAGTTCTTTCATTTCAACAACAGATGCAGTTGAACCACCACCTGAACCACCCGCAATACCGTAACGTGGATTACCACCGATTTGTTCTGCTGTTAAGCCTGCATTTTCTACCGCAGCCAAAGCTGAGTTGTATGCATACATTGCGCATACACCCATAAAGCGTTTTAAGCGGCGGTCAATACCGTCAAAGTTTTGTTCTGCAGCCGCACTGACATGACTTTTAAAATTAAGTTCAGCATAACTTGGGTTGAAACGTGTTCCAGAAATCCCGTTTTGCAAAGAATGAGTGACATCTTCTAATGTATTACCAATGCATGAGTTGATGCCCATACCAGTGATTACAACACGTTTCATCTACAGATCCTTTATAGGTAGTGTGTGAGCAAGCTATTAAAAGTATACGAAGGAAACTTTCTAAATAGCGAACTCATATAATTTGATTGGAATAATGATAGCAGAAAGCTTTTTGAATTCTTATGGCAAATCCTATGCCTATTGTTGACTGAGCTAATTTGCAACTTTACAGCAAAAAACTTAACTTAAAGATACATATTCAAGTTGTGATAAAGTTTGACTACACCTAGTATTTATCAATAATTTCAAGAATAGTTTTAATGAGGTAGGGAATGGTGAAAACGAATAATAAACCAACGGCAGGTCTACTCTCAAACGCCTTTGGAGTGGCTAAAAAGCTCAGTTCTACTGGGGTGTCCATCATTAATCATGTCGCACCAGAATCCGTAACTAAGGTCATTCAACCTCAAAAAAATGGTCAAACCTTGGAGGGTCAGTCAAGGCAAGCGGGCGTATTTGATGTAAAAAAATATGATAATCCTCAGCAAATCTTGCGTGAACACGTTCCAAATGTTTCTAGACAATTATTCGGTCGACATTTTAATACCGTAAATAATGTGGCTAATTTTGTTGCTCCTCAATTTAGTGACAAAATTTCTGATTATTTATTTGATCGACTTAATCATTTTAGTTCGGATATTTCATCTGTAGATGCTGTACTGGATGAAGCTGGGGTACGTGATTTAGAAGAGTTGACACAAGATGTCGATCGTTCGCGTCGCATTAGTCAGGCCTTGGGCGAGCAAAATAAATGGATTGCTTCGATTCAAGGGGCTTTAACAGGTGCGACAGGTGTCATTGGTTCAAGTATTGATATCCCTGCTTCACTGATTATGACTCTGCGAGTGATTTATCAAGTTGGACGTTCTTATGGTTTCGACTTAAGCAAAGAAAGTGACCAAGATATTGTTCAGTTTATTTTTAAACAGGTCGACTTGAGTTTAATTGCAGAAAAACAAACTTTGCTTATGGCAATAAAAGCTCTGAGTAGTACGCTACAAAATAGTGATTTGCATCAGTTACAGCAATTGGTGGGTTCAGATACTGATGCAGCAGTATTGAAAAAATATGTACTAGATGAAAATGGTCAGTTTAAGTGGGCATGGCTCAATCAAATGCCAAAAGTTTCATTGTTAAATCAGCTATCACGATTATCTCCTGTGGCGAGTGTTGGTGTAAGTGTGGTGTATAGTCGCCGTTTGGTGGATGAAGTGAATCAGAAGGCACAGCAAGTCTTTTCTAATGCGCGCCAATATATTTTGCAGCATCAAGATATTAGCTTGTCTCCTTTACATGCCTATGAGCGTTCTCTTGAGTTGCTTGCTCAAGCAACACCTAAATTACTAGAAGGCATTAAGGCAAAAGATATTGATTTGGCTGAGCCTGTACTAGATCAGACCATAGATGTTGCAGGTCATGAGAGTATTCGCGCAGTAAAAGTCACCAAAAAAACACAACTTAAAACCGCTAATGCAGCCGAAGTGGAGGTAGAGCAGGAACAAAAAGTCTCAGAAGGTTTGGAGGCACTTGCGGAAAAAGTTGTTGAGCCTCATTCACCCGTGGCTGCGCAAAAACCTGCTTTAGCTGAAAAAGATGAGTTTGATGTGTTGGAATCTGTACAGCAGGAAGATGTCCCAGTGGAAAAAGCTGCACCCAAAACTAAGCCGCGTAAAGCCAAAACAGCAGCCGTAGATAAAGTTACAAAAAAATCAGCAGATTCTTCTGAAAAATAAACTATTTATTTGTGGGTGAAAAATTGCGCAAATCATGATGAATAAATGTTTTCGATGATCGTATATTGTTGACCAATTTTAAGTCTTCGCTTACAATTGCATGCCCTCAAAAAGTAGTATTTTTTGGGGCTTTTTATTAACGGGAGAATTGCCAAATGGCAACAACAAATCAGTTGATCCGTAAGGGTCGTACAACTTTAGTTGAAAAATCTAAAGTTCCTGCGTTGAAGGCTTGTCCACAACGTCGTGGTGTTTGTACACGTGTTTACACAACTACACCTAAAAAACCTAACTCAGCAATGCGTAAAGTTTGCCGTGTTCGCTTAACTTCAGGTTTTGAAGTTTCTAGCTACATCGGTGGTGAAGGCCATAACCTACAAGAGCACAGTGTTGTTCTTATCCGTGGTGGTCGTGTTAAAGATTTACCAGGTGTACGTTACCATACCGTTCGTGGTTCTTTAGACTGTGCTGGTGTTAAAGATCGTAACCAGTCTCGTTCTAAATACGGTGCTAAACGTCCTAAGAAATAATCTGAAAAGATTAACTTCTTAGTTCGTTAGAACTGCAATCCTTTATCGTCTCGCTTGTCTGATTTCTGCATTTTTTGTGAAAATTCCAAGCGACGTATAGTAAGGCCAGCGAAAGCACATGACACTTTGTGCACCTGCTGGAGTAACCTGAAGTGTCATATTTATTAGGTGTATTAAAATGCCAAGACGTCGCGTAGTTGCTGCCCGTGAAATCCTTCCGGATCCTAAGTTCAGCAGCCAAACAATCGCTAAATTCATGAACCACGTAATGCAAGATGGTAAAAAATCTATTGCTGAAAGTATCGTTTACGGTGCTTTAGACCGCGTTCAAGAAAAATCTAAAGTAGACCCAGTTGAATTTTTCGAGACTACTCTTGAAAAAGTTCGTCCTATGGTCGAAGTAAAAGCACGCCGTGTTGGTGGTGCTACATACCAAGTGCCTATGGAAGTACGCCCATCCCGTCGTACTGCCTTGGCTATGCGTTGGTTAGTAGATGCTGCTGCTAAGCGTTCTGAAAAAACTATGGCTTTACGTCTTGCTGGTGAGTTGCTTGATGCAGCTGAAGGTAAAGGCGCAGCGATCAAAAAACGTGAAGATGTGCATCGTATGGCTGAAGCCAACAAAGCCTTCTCTCATTACCGTTTCTAAGCGGATAAAACAGCCCCTATTCAGGAGGGTGACAAATCAGTTGTCACTGTTTTGTCATCGAATCGCTTTAAGTTGCTATGCAGCTTAAAGCGTCCTGTTTTAAACAACAAAATTTAGGAATGCTAGAAATCATGGCTCGTCAAACCCCAATTTCTCGTTATCGTAACATTGGTATCTCTGCGCACATTGATGCTGGTAAAACTACCACTTCAGAACGTATTTTGTTCTACACAGGTGAGAGTCACAAACTTGGTGAAACTCACGAAGGTTCTGCAACTACAGACTGGATGGAACAAGAGCAAGAACGTGGTATTACTATTACCTCAGCGGCAGTAACATGCTTCTGGAAAGGGATGGGTAACCAATTCGAACAGCACCGTATTAACGTAATTGATACCCCAGGACACGTAGACTTCACTATTGAAGTTGAACGTTCTATGCGTGTTCTTGACGGTGCATGCATGGTTTACTGTGCTGTAGGTGGTGTACAACCTCAGTCTGAAACTGTATGGCGTCAAGCAAATAAATATAAAGTTCCACGTATTGCATTCGTGAACAAAATGGACCGTACTGGTGCGAACTTCTTCCGTGCTGTTGAACAAGTTAAAACACGTCTTGGTGGTAATCCAGTGCCAATCGTTGTTCCAATCGGTGCAGAAGAAAACTTCCAGGGTGTTGTTGACCTAATCGAAATGAAAGCGATTATCTGGGACGAAGCGTCTCAAGGTATGAAGTTTGAATATGGCGAAATCCCTGCTGAATTAGTTGATACTGCTAACGAATGGCGTACTAACATGGTTGAAGCTGCTGCGGAAGCATCAGAAGAACTCATGGACAAGTACCTTGAAGAAGGTGAGTTAACTAAAGAAGAAATCGTTTCAGGTTTACGTGCACGTACATTGTTGAATGAAATTCAACCAATGCTTTGTGGTTCAGCGTTCAAAAACAAAGGTGTTCAACGTATGTTGGATGCTGTAATTGAATTCTTACCTGCGCCGACTGATGTCGAGGCGATTAAAGGTATCCTTGACGACAAAGACGAAACTGAAGGTTCTCGTGAAGCGTCTGATGATGCTCCGTTCTCTGCGCTTGCGTTCAAAATCATGAACGACAAATTTGTAGGTAACTTAACATTCGTACGTGTTTACTCTGGTGTGCTTAAAGCAGGTAGCCCTTGCTATAACCCAGTTAAAATGAAGCGCGAACGTGTTGGCCGTATCGTACAGATGCACGCAAATGACCGTCACGATATTGAAGAAATTCGTGCGGGTGATATCGCAGCATGTGTAGGTCTTAAAGATACTACTACTGGTGATACATTATGTGATGAAAATAATGTAATTACACTAGAGCGTATGGAATTCCCAGAGCCAGTAATTGCGCTTGCGGTTGAGCCTAAAACTAAAGCAGACCAAGAAAAAATGTCAGTTGCTTTAGGTCGTTTGGCGAAAGAAGACCCTTCATTCCGCGTACGTACTGACGAAGAATCTGGTCAAACAATTATTGCTGGTATGGGTGAGCTTCACCTTGACATTATTGTTGACCGTATGAAGCGTGAATTCAACGTTGAAGCGAACATTGGTAAACCAATGGTTGCGTATCGTGAAACTATTAAAAAGTCAGTTGAACAAGAAGGTAAGTTCGTACGTCAAACTGGTGGTAAAGGTAAGTTTGGTCACGTATACGTACGTTTAGAACCACTTGCTGAAGATGCTGGTAAAGACTACGAGTTCGCTGAAGAAGTTGTTGGTGGTGTAGTACCTAAAGAATTCTTCGGTGCGGTTGACAAAGGTATCCAAGAACGTATGAAGAATGGTGTCCTAGCTGGTTATCCAGTTGTTGGCATCAAAGCGACATTGTTCGATGGTTCTTACCATGACGTCGACTCTGACGAATTATCGTTCAAAATGGCTGGTTCTTACGCATTCCGTGACGGTTTCATGAAAGCAGATCCTGTTCTTCTTGAGCCTATCATGAAAGTTGAAGTAGAAACTCCAGAAGACTACATGGGCGATATCATGGGTGACTTAAACCGTCGTCGTGGTCTTGTTCAAGGTATGGACGATTTACCTGGTGGTACTAAAGCTATCCGTGCAGAAGTTCCACTTTCTGAGATGTTTGGTTACGCAACACATATGCGTTCTATGTCTCAAGGTCGTGCGACTTATTCTATGGAATTCGCTAAATACGCTGAAACACCACGTAACGTGGCCGAAGGCATCATCGCTAAGTTCCAATCTGGCGGTAAAAAAGGTGACGACGAGTAATCTTTCGATTACTATAAGCCCAAACTAATTCATAGTTAAAAACCAAATGCTCATGCAGTATCCCTGCATGAGTAGTTTAAAAAGGAAGATCTCATGGCTAAGGCTAAGTTCGAACGTAATAAGCCACACGTTAACGTGGGTACAATTGGTCACGTCGACCACGGTAAAACTACTTTAACAGCTGCAATTGCAACTGTATGTGCGAAAAAATTCGGTGGTGAAGCGAAAGATTACGCTGCAATCGACTCTGCACCAGAAGAAAAAGCACGTGGTATTACAATTAATACTTCACACGTAGAATACGATTCTCCAATCCGTCACTACGCTCACGTAGACTGTCCAGGTCACGCCGATTATGTTAAAAACATGATCACTGGTGCGGCTCAGATGGACGGTGCGATCCTGGTTTGTTCAGCGACTGATGGTCCTATGCCACAAACTCGTGAACACATCCTGCTTTCTCGTCAGGTAGGTGTACCTTACATCGTTGTGTTCTTGAACAAATGTGACATCGTTGATGATGAAGAGCTAATTGAACTAGTAGAAATGGAAGTTCGTGAACTTCTTTCTACTTATGACTTCCCAGGCGACGACACTCCAGTAATCCGTGGTTCTGCTCTTGCAGCGCTTAATGGTGAAGCTGGTCAATACGGCGAAGATGCTGTAGTTGCTCTTGTTGAAGCTCTTGACTCTTACATCCCAGAACCAGAACGTGCTATCGACCAAGCATTCCTTATGCCAATCGAAGACGTATTCTCAATTTCAGGTCGTGGTACAGTAGTAACTGGCCGTGTTGAAACTGGTATCGTGAAAGTAGGCGAAGAAGTTGAAATCGTTGGTATTAAAGATACAGTTAAAACAACTGTAACTGGCGTAGAAATGTTCCGTAAACTTCTTGATGAAGGTCGTGCGGGCGAGAACTGTGGTGTTCTTCTACGTGGTACTAAACGTGAAGACGTTCAACGTGGTCAAGTACTTGCTAAACCAGGTACAATCAAACCGCATACTAAATTCGACGCAGAAGTATACGTACTTTCTAAAGACGAAGGTGGCCGTCATACTCCATTCCTTAACGGTTACCGTCCACAGTTCTACTTCCGTACAACTGACGTAACTGGTGCGATCTCGCTTAAAGAAGGCGTTGAAATGGTTATGCCTGGTGACAACGTAGAAATGTCAGTAGAATTAATCCACCCAATCGCAATGGACGCTGGCTTACGCTTTGCGATCCGTGAAGGTGGTCGTACAGTTGGTGCGGGTGTAGTTTCTAAAGTAACTGCATAATCACTAAATGTGTGTAAAAAAGCGCCTCTTTGAGGCGCTTTTTTTTATGCTTATTCAATGTGATAGGGAAATTGTCTGACAATATTTTTTAAAGCTGTCCTTTAGTGATAATTCACTGTCCTTAACTGAAATAATTACGTGTCAATAAAACCGTAATATGAACTCAAGAAAACCAATAAAAGTTTGAGTATTTCATAACTCAAAAAGGAGTTAGGCATGAACGCTAAAGTAAAGATTACTAATCGAGCAGGTGCAAGTTTCCCTGTACGTCGCATGAATTTTGATTTTGATGCGGTACCAGAGTACTGGATGAATGGCTCAGCAGGTTTGACACATTTTATGACCGCATTGTCTGCTTTATTTCCCGCGGGTGAAATGTTCTTTATTGATAGTGTGCGTGCAGTACGTAAACACCCCGCGATCGCAAATAATGAAGCCCTACAAAAAGAAATTAGTGCTTTCATTGGTCAAGAAGCAATGCATACGCAAGAGCATGAGGGTTTTAATGCTTCTGCACAAAAATACGGTCATGATGTCGAAACACTTGATAAGGCAACGGGTCGTGTTATCCAAGGTGTGCGCAAAGTCTTTGCACGTATTGGTAAACCTGTTGGTATTACTCAAGAAATGGTGGATCTTACTGCAACTACGGCACTTGAGCATTTCACTGCAACGATTGCTTCACAGTTATTGGTAAACCCACATATTCAAGCCTTAATGACTGATGAAACCATGAAAAATATGTGGTTATGGCATGCGATTGAAGAAAATGAGCATAAAGCCGTAGCTTATGATGTATTTGAAGGTGTCTTTGGTCAGGGAATAAAGGCCTACGCACTCCGTACAGGTTCATTGATTGGCGCAATGGTGACATTATTCTTCGTACAAAGTTATTTTGTCGCTCGTTTATTAAAAGAAGATAACAAGCTTAATTTTGAAGCATTAAAAGATATTTATACCTATGGTTATAGCCCTTCAAAAGGCATCATCACTGGTATGGGTAAAGAAATGCTGATGTATTTTAAACCAGGTTTTCACCCGAATGATTTAGATACTTCTGGTTTGTTAAAAACGTGGAAAGCATATTTGGGTCTCTAATCACAGCGCTGTGGTGACTTTTTCAGAAGGGCGATGTAAATCGCTCTTTTTTTTATTCAACTTTATAGACAAACTTTTTATAATGCTCATACCCTAGCTATAGAAAGATAAACGAAGATGATTCGTTTGATGCAAGACGCTGATGTCCAGCAGGTTTACGATATCGAGCGCCGCGTACAAAGCCATCCTTGGACCATAAAACAATTTCAAGAATCGATTGCTGCCTATCAAAGTACGGTGATTGAGCGACAAGGAAAAGTTGTAGGTTTTTGCATTTTACAACCCGTTTTAGATGAAGCAAATTTATTGTTAATGGCGATCGATCCGAGCCAGCAAGGCAAAGGATTAGGTTTTCAATTGCTTGATGAATCTATTGCCTTACTCAAAAATAACCCCATTCAAATCTTCTTAGAAGTGCGAGAAGGTAATCAACCAGCGATCCGTTTATATGAAAAAGCGGATTTTCACCAAATCGATTTGCGAAAGAATTATTATCCAAATGCCGATGGAACACGAGAACATGCCATTATTATGGTGAAGGCTTGTATTGATGATTTTGCAGCTTTATTTAAATAAAAGCGGTGAAGCGTAATCAGATTTAAAGAAAGCATTCGTGAATAAACGGATGCTTTTTTATTGAATATCTTTTGTTTGATTACTTTTATTTAATAATAGGATTGTTCCAGCCGGAAGGTAAGGTGGTCATCAGGGAATCCCCCAGTTGGCTAATTTCTTCTTGGGTCAGTGGTCGATTGAGTCGACGCCATTGTCCATCAAGCAGAAGTTCCAGTGGAATGTACTGAGATTTATAATTCATTTTTTGCGAATCGGGTACCCAATAGCCCAAGTAGACATATTGCAGTCCAAGCTTTTGTGCATGCTCAATTTGTTTCAGAATGGCAAAAGTACCTAGTGAGCGACGGCTTTCATCAGGATCAAAAAAGGTATATACCGCTGAAATACCATCATCAAGTGGATCACAGGTAGATACACTGATCAGTTGCTCATCCAACCATAGCTCTAAAAAGAAACTGTCAGTGCAGCTATTAATTAAAAATTTTTCAAATTGATCTTGGCTAGGTGGGTACATATCACCATCAGCATGTCGTTCATTGATGTAGCGTTCATACAAGGCATAATGCATTGCATCGGCATCTTGAGGACGGCAAATTTTCACCGTTAAATCTTGATTCCGTTTCCACGCTTTTTTTTGCACGCTGTTCATTTGAAATTCATGAACAGGAACGCGAGAGGATAGACATTGACGACAAAGATGACATTCAGGGCGGTAGACAAAATCCCCACTACGACGAAAACCCATGCGGGAAAGTTCAGATAACGTGACCACATCAATACGATGGACAGGATCAAGAAAGACCATCCGGGCAGATTTATTTTCTAAGTAGCTACAATCATGCGGAGGCGTGATGTAGTACTGTAATTCGTTCAACAGGGACTTCGGTTGATAGGAATTCATCGTAATATCCCTCTTTTATTGTCATGCGCTGAGACTTGCCCATTGCGCTATTGTTTTACTTGAAAATACACTGTCCTGATACTTTTTCCAATCGATAGAGGGTTGTTTCACAACATCTTGTAACGAATTAAGGTATTGTTGGCGAGAAAGTGTACTCGCACCTAAGCTTAAGAGGTGATCGTTGACCAATTGGCAATCGATCCATGGGAGCTGATTCTCTTGCCCGATGAGCATTAAGGTGTAAAACGCCATTTTAGAGACATCTGTTCGTGTACTGAACATAGACTCACCAAAGCAGCCATGGCCAATATTGACGCCATAGAGGCCTCCGACAACAGTCTCATTTTCCCAAACTTCAATGCTATAAGCATAGCCTGCTTCAAATAGCGCAGAATATCCCTGAATGATATCTTCTGAAATCCATGTTTCATTGGCATAACTACGTGGCAGTGAACATGAGAGAATCACAGTTTCAAACGCACGATTAATGGTGATCTTATAGTCCATTTTTTTCATGCTGCGTAATAACGATTTGCTCGGATGATAGTCCTGCGGTCGAATAATGCAGCGGGGTTCAGGACACCACCAACAAATCGGATCACCTTCACTGAACCATGGGAAAAGACCGTGACTATAGGCTTCAAACAGTGTGGAAGGGGAGAGGTCAGCACCGATGCAAATTAAGCCTTCACCTTCGGGATCGCATTCAACAGGATCGGGGAAAGTAAATTCAGAAGGAGGGAGTATCGGCATGCCAAGCTTCTTATTGAGGTACACGGATATTTATCATACATAAAAAAGCCGACCATCAGGTCGGCTAATTTTTTAAAACTATTTAGCTAAGCAAATGAATGAAGCAAAAGATTATTCGCCGAGTGCATCAAGGTATTTTTCAGCATCGAGTGCAGCCATACAGCCTGAACCTGCAGAAGTAATCGCTTGACGGTAGATACTATCGGCAATATCACCCGCAGCAAATACACCGGGAATAGACGTTTGTGTTGCGTTACCTGCGGTGCCACTTTGAACTTGGATGTAGCCGTCACGTAAGTTTAATTGGCCTTCAAAAATACCGCTGTTTGGTTTGTGACCAATAGCCACAAACATACCAGTGACATCAACATTTTGAGTTGAATCATCTTGCGTAGATTTAATACGTACAGAAGTCACACCCGTCGTATCACCAATCACTTCATCCACTTGGTGATTCCAGATGATGCTGATTTTACCTTCTTTTTCTTTTGCAAAAAGATGATCTTGCAGAATTTTCTCTGATCGTAAAGTGTCGCGACGGTGTACAAGAGTGACATGAGAAGCAATGTTTGAAAGATAAAGCGCTTCTTCCACAGCAGTATTACCGCCCCCGACAACCATTACTTTTTGGTTTTTGTAGAAGAAACCATCACAAGTTGCGCAAGCACTTACACCTTGACCCATAAATGCAGCTTCAGATTCAAGACCTAAGTATTGCGCAGTTGCACCTGTACAAATAATCAATGCATCACAAGTGAACTCTTCCATATCGCCTTTAAGTACGAATGGACGAACATTGAGGTCAACTTCGTTAATATGGTCATACACTATTTCTGTGCCAAAACGTTCAGCATGCGCTTGCATTTGTTCCATTAGGGCAGGGCCTGTTAAACCTTCTGCACCACCTGGCCAGTTGTCTACTTCTGTCGTTGTAGTCAATTGACCGCCTAATTGAATACCTGCGATGAGTGTCGGTTTCAGGTTCGCACGGGCAGCGTATACCGCAGCGCTATAACCTGCAGGACCAGAACCTAAAATAATTAGACGTGAGTGACGAGCGCTCATCCGTAGAATCCTTTTTTTATATGATAATTTGTGGAATTATACGTCAAAGTTTGAAACGATTGTGTGAGATTAAAGTCGATATTATTGATCATCGAAATCGTTTTGAGCTATATAGAATAAAGTTAACAACTATACTTAAATTATCTTGCATCTTTTTTATTGAACAGGTGCATAATAACAGGTTTAGATTCAGCCCATTTTTGTTGTGGGTAATGACAAAAACATTCATGAAGAATTGGTTACAGGAACGTATATGACAGCGGTGTCGGGTGCATATGCACAGCGCTTAATAATGACATTATTCCTTGTTTCATTTGGGATATATCTGTTCCTTGCAACAGTCACATATACGCCATTTGATCCGGGATGGATGCATTTATCCAGTGATACTCAGCAAGTTTCAAATGCCAGCGGCGTCGCAGGCGCATGGATAGCTGACTTACTCTATGGATTTTTAGGTTGGGCAAGTCTGCTGATACCTGTCTATTTATTTCTCGAAGCAATTCAAGTATGGTGGCCGCGTAGTTTTCTAAACCGTCCATTTCGCTATGCCGCTCAGTTCTTTATTTTGTTGGCAACTTCAAGTTTACTTTTCCTGTTTTGGAATGTTCCCGAAGATACTTTAGAAAATGCATCGGGCGGGATTATTGGTTATGAACTGGGTCAAAGTCTTGAACAAATTTTAACGGTCTATGGTGCAGCAGTATTTCTCATTGCATTTTGGATCATGTTGTTCACTTTGGTCTTTGGTATCAAGTGGAATAAGACGTGGGCAACCATGAAGTCCACACCGGCTTATCTGCAAGATTTGTTCTATCGCAATGTGCCTGAAGGCGACACCGCATTTGACCGTACAGTACCAACGACTAAAAAAGAGAGTGCTGCTGCGCATGCATCAAAAGTGGTTGCACCAGTTACACCCGCCCATGAGCATCATGCTGTAGAGGTTGACCCTGTAGTACGCGATCGTGTTGCTGAGCGTTTATTTGATGATATTGCTGATAAAGAATGGGCAGACAAAGAAGGCAATGTACAGCATTTATCTACGGTAGATTCGATGGAGACTGCTACACCATCCGATGAAGATTTTGAACATACTTTGGCGAAAGTGCGTCAGCTTGAGCAAGATCAACAACGTGTTGTTGCGACGGGAGAGGTTTGGCGTGCCTTGCATTCAAATGATGACCAACGGCACAAACAAGATATTGATGCTTTACTGAAAGCTGCAGAAGAAGAGCAGCCTGCCAATCAAACTGAATATTTCAACAAAGCAGCGGATGTGCATTCGACTTCTCCGACAGAAGCGTTGCAACCTGCTAAAAAATCAGTGGATTGGGATGATGATGAGATCTTCGATGAGCTGTTAGCCGCTGTTCCAAATGGTAAAACAGCGACTGATGTGCATAGCCCATTTAATACAGCACAAAGTGAAAGTCCTGCAACGCATTCAAATGATTTTGCAACAGCTACTGCTGCAACTGTTGTAGGATTAGGTGTGGCAGCTGCACAAACGACAACGCTCACCACACCGAAAAATATCAGTGCTGAAGCTGAATTTAATGATCTCGATGATTTGCTGGTTGAAGAAGCAGAGCAAGCAATTGAACAGTCACAACCGGTTCGTACAACCAGTAGTTATGCGCAATCTACGCCTTTGGTTCGTGCTGAAATCAATACACAGCCGCAGACTTTTGTATCTGATGATGAAAAAGCCTTAATCAGCTCGAATAAAGATGCATTCCGTGAAGTGTGGCAAGAAACGGCGGGTAAACCTGAAGACATTGGTTTAGATCTCGAAGATGATTTTGACTTTGATGCGCCTTTAACCGATGCCTCTGGTCGTCCAATGTCTCGTGCGATGCAAGTGGCACAAAAACGTTTGGATTTACCGACTTTGCCGGGATTGGAAATATTAGATCCTGTAGATCCGAATAAGAAAGTTAATTTCACTGCAGAGCAATTGTCTCGTTTGTCTGAACTGTTAGAAATTAAGCTGCAAGAGTTTAATGTCAAAGCTAAAGTTGTAGAGGCACAGCCGGGCCCTGTCGTGACACGTTTTGAACTAGACTTGGCACCCGGTGTAAAAGCGTCAAAAGTGACCAATATTTCACGTGACTTGGCGCGTTCAATGTCTATGGCCTCTGTACGTGTGGTGGAAGTGATTCCAGGTAAACCCTATATCGGGATTGAAGTTCCGAATAGTTCACGTGAAATGGTTCGACTTATTGAGCTGTTAGAAACGCCGGCATACCGTGATCCAAATGCCTTACTTAGTATGGCGATGGGTAAAGACATTTCCGGCAATCCTGTCTTGGCAGATTTGGCGAAAGCACCGCATATGTTGGTGGCAGGTACTACGGGTTCTGGTAAGTCAGTCGCAGTAAATGCCATGTTGTTGTCGATGTTATTGAAGTATACACCTGAGCAACTGCGTCTCATCATGATTGACCCGAAACAGTTGGAACTTGCCAACTATAACGATATTCCACATTTGTTAACGCCTGTTGTAACCGACATGAAAGATGCGGTGAGTGCATTGAACTGGTGTGTGAATGAAATGGAGCGCCGTTATAAGCTGATGTCTTTGATGAAAGTGCGTAAGCTGACTGACTTTAACCGCAAAATTGAAGAAGCAATGGCCAATGGTGAAGATCTCATTGATCCAACTTGGAAGCCAGATGACTCTGCAACGCAAAGTCGTGCGCCACGTTTACAGCCGATGCCGTTGATCGTAATTGTTGCCGACGAATTTGCTGACATGATCATGCAAGTGGGTAAAAAAGCAGAAGAAATGATTACCCGTCTTGCACAAAAATCACGTGCAGCAGGGATTCATTTGCTGTTGGCGACGCAGCGTCCAACCGTAGATGTGGTCACAGGTTTGATCAAAGCCAATATTCCAACGCGTGCTGCGCTACGTGTTAACAGTAAACTGGATTCACGTACTATCTTAGATGCTGGTGGTGCGGAAGACTTACTGGGTCATGGTGATATGTTGTTCCTCGGACCGGGTAAAATTGAGCCTGAACGAGTACATGGCGCGTTTATTTCAGACGATGAAGTGAACCGTATTTGTGATGCATGGCGTGAGCGCGGTGAACCGAATTATGTCGATGAAATCCTAACGCCTTATGATGAAGAGCCGACATCTCGCGGTTTTGAAGATGGTGATGGTGGATCAGACCGTGATGCGCTGTATGATCAATGTGTTAGTTTCGTTTTGGAAACTCGTAAAGCTTCTACTTCTTCGCTGCAACGTAAATTTAGCCTCGGTTATAACCGTGCTGCACGTATCATCGACCAAATGGAAGAAAATGGTATCGTAAGTAGTATGGGGCCAAATGGTAAACGAGATATCTTGGTCTAAGTTCTAAAACAAAAAACCTGCTTCGGCAGGTTTTTTTATTTTTAGATTGAGAACTCATCTTGGTAGAACATGGACTGGGCCAGTTCGATAAAGGCTTTGCAGGCAGGGCTCATGAGTTTTTGATTTTTTACGGCGAGTCCAATCTGCCGTTGGGTATTTGGAAAGAGTGGACGTTTAACCACATGTGGATGTAGCGCCAACAGCTCAGCAGGCATAGCCATATCCGCAACGATAGCAATCCCTTCCTGTAAATTCACCATGTTTAAAATGGTTAACAGTTGCGACATTTGATAGGTAATTTTAGGTTGTATGTAGTGTTGTTTAAGCAATTTTTCGACATGGGACTGGCTGCCTGCACGGGTCATAATAAAGGGGTAGTTTTGTAGGTCTTGGATATTTAAATGACTGTGTTTGGAAACTGAATAACTATCTGGAATCAAGGCAATGAAAATGTCTTGAATTAAGGGGAAGGTGAACAGCTGCGGCTTGGGGAGTACGGCAAAACCAACATCAATCTGACGTTCAGAAATCCAACGAGACACTTCTGCATCGGTACCTTCTTCGACATAGATTTCAATGTGTGGATAGCGCTCTCTATATGCCTTTAATAGCTCTGGAAGCAGATGAATCGAACTAGAAGAACCAAAAGAGCCAATTCTCAGCGTTCCTTGTTGAATACCATGTGCGGCATGCACTTCTTGTTGCATGATTTGTGCCGTATTGATGATTTCTTTGGCATGCAGCAATAACTGCTGACCAATGTGGGTCAGGCTAATTTCGCCTTGTTCACGGCTAAATAAGCTGACATTCCAATGTTGCTCTAAACTTTTTAAGGCATGCGAGACAGCTGACTGAGTAATTCCCAGCTGCCGAGCAGCGAGAGTAAAGCTTTGTTGTTCTGCGACTTTAATAAAAATTTCAAGCTGAGAAAATGTCATTGCCATGAGTAATTACTCATTTTGTTATGAGTCTAGATGAGGATTATATTGTGCTACATAAATGGTTAAAGATGAAATAGCTTGTTTATTTCAAGGCGTACAGCATGAATATCGTCGTCGCATTGTTTCCCCTCGTTACATTAATCGTAATGGGCTATGTGCTTAAATACACACAGTTTGTTCAGGATGAATTTTGGGCAAATTCAGAAAAACTCAATTACTACGTTTTATTTCCTGTGCTGCTTTTTTTGAATGTATCAGCCGTGCAATTGGATATGAACACGGTTTCACGAATGTTGACAGTACTGGTTGCGGGCACCTGTTTGATCAGCATTGTGTTGTGGGGGATCAAGCAGTTTATGCATATCCCCGTGCAGCGTTTTGGCGTGTATATCCAAAGTCATATCCGTTTTAATACCTATATTGGTTTATCCCTTATGGGCGCTTTATTTGGCTCCACAGGCATGCAGATGTTTGCCATGTTAATTGCCGTTGCAGTGCCCTTAGTCAATATTATTTCAGTATTGGCCTTCTCAAATTTAAGTGTGAAGCAATTGAGGCAGACCTGTCAGTCAATCGCAAAAAATCCCTTAATTTTAGGCTGTGTTGTAGGGGTGTTGTTTAATTTATCAGGCTTGAGTCTATTTAAAGGCTTACCTGAATTATTAAAAATATTGGCAGCCATGAGTTTACCGCTCGGACTACTTTCTGTTGGGGCAGCATTACAGTTTCAGCAAATGCGTGCCGATCTACGTCGTTTAAGTTTCAATACGATAGGGCGTCTCATGTTAATGCCATGTATTGCTTATCTATTGAGTACTTGGATGGGTCTGACTGATTTTGAGCGAATGATTTTAGTGGTCTTTTTTGCTTTGCCAACTGCATCATCGTCTTATATTTTGACACGCTATTATCAAGGTGATTCACAACTGATGGCGGCCATTATTAGTGTACAAACCATTGGTTTTGGCTTGATGTTTCCATTGCTCATGTTGATCGTGCATTAATCATGCTGAAATACTATCACGCTGATTTTAAATAAGATAAAAAAAGCCCACATCATGCGGGCTTTTTTTTTCGGTACTCGAAATTAAGCAAATTTTGCCAATACTTCGAGGAAACCTGCGCTTTGACGTGGGTATTGAGCAATCACGTCATGAATACGCTGACCTTCAGGATTAGTTGCGTTCACATCACGGCCATCGGCAACGAATTGAGTCAAAAGACGCTCATAGTCATTTGGACGCATATGTTTGAAAGCATGGTAAAGCACGTGAAAGTCGCCATTCACTCCTTCAGGAGGAAGCTGAGTAAGGTAGGCAAAAACACGCTCATCTGACCATTCTTCGTTGAACGTTGCTGGCTGAGATAATGCCATCGCAATCTCCTTGCTGGTTTAAAATACAAAAAGGCAAAAATGAGTACGCAAGTAAAATGGTTTTATTCGCCATCTCTAAGTTAAGCGACTCATTTTATGGTTGGATCTAAAGTTATTTTTTTATCCCGTTTACTCGAAGCAAAGCTTTTGATCTAACACAGGAATAAAACTAATCCAGCCCACTCGAAGCAAAGCTTCTCATCTTGCGGCTGGGTAAAGCAGCGCTTTACTGATCCAGCCTCACATTTTGCCTTGATTCAATTTACTTGGCTAATCAGAATTCAGATTAACGTTCTTCAGGCAAATTGATATTCATTTCAAGCATTTCAATATTCGCTTCAGAACGAACAGACATTTGAATATGTTGCTCATCTACACCACGAACATAGCGGTTTACCACTTGCATGATTTCTTTTTTCATCATGTCAATCTTATCTTGGCTGAGGCGTTTACCTAAACCATTTTCAGATGCCACGATGACTTTTAAACGGTCTTTTGCCGTTTGTGCGCTTGACGGTTTCTCGTCGCTGCTAAAAAGTTTGCTCCAGAATCCTGCCATGATTACGCTCCAAATAGACGTGCTAACCAACCCTTAGGTTTTACCGTAATATGACGGTAAGGGCGCTCTTCACCAAGGAAACGTGCAACAAGATCATCATACGCTTGGCCAGCCGCTTCTTCTGTAAAGAGAATCACTGGTTTACCTTCGTTTGATGCTTGTAGAACGCTTTTACATTCAGGAATAACACCTAAAGTCGGTACGCGTAATATATCTTTTGAAATGTCATCAATCGTCAACATCTCTTGCTTATCCGCACGTTCTGGATTGAAACGTGTAATACAGAGATGCTTACGGATACGACCTTCGTTTTGTTCTACTTTTTTGGTTTTGCTGTCGAGCATACCAATAATACGGTCAGAGTCACGTACCGAAGAAATTTCTGGGTTCGTCACAATGATCGCTTCATCAGCATGATACATTGCTAAAATTGCACCACGTTCGATACCCGCAGGTGAGTCACAAATAATGTAATCAAACTCTTGAGAAAGTTCGTCCATTACACGAGCTACACCTTCATCTGTTAACGCGTCTTTATCACGTGTTTGAGATGCTGGCAGAATGTAGAGATTTTCAATATCTTTATCGCGAATAAGCGCTTGTTGTAATCGAGCTTCGTTATTCAAAACGTTTACAAAGTCATATACAACGCGGCGTTCACAGCCCATGATCAAGTCAAGGTTACGTAAACCCACATCAAAGTCGATCACAACAGTTTTGTGGCCGCGAAGGGCTAAACCTGTTGCAAAAGATGCGCTTGTAGTTGTTTTACCTACGCCACCTTTACCTGATGTTACGACAACAATTTTCGCCACCGAATCCACTCCTGTTATGGTTTAAATCCCCTTTTTTAATTAGGGGTTTGGTGATTATTTATACATTAAAATTGCAAAGCTTCAAATACTAGCTCTTGCTGGTCATTCAAATAAATATGTACTGGCTGTTTGACCACATGAGGTGGAATATCATCAGCGACACAGTAAGTCCCTGCTATTGAAACCAATTCAGCTTCTAATGAATGGCAGAAAATACGTGCAGCCGTGTTCCCACCAGCTCCGGCAATGACTCTACCACGAGCACTACCATAAATATGTATATTTCCTGAAGCAATTACTTCTGAACCACTATTAATCCCAGCATTAATAATGATATCGCCATGGTCTTGGACTAAACATTGACCTGTACGTAAGATTTCATTGTGATACGACGTAGCATGACGAATGGTCGGTACTTCGACTGCAGCAATTTTATCTTCGGTTTTTTCTTCTGCAGGCGCGGGTTCTTCAACCACTTGTTCGCGTGTCGGTTTAACTTGTTGTAGTTTGCGATCTGCAGGAACTACGGGAAATTGGATAGCACGTGCTTGGTCCGATAGCGGACCTTCAGTGACACCAATCGGTTGAATTTCAATACTAATAAGTAGTTGAATCAGTGCAATTAGTTCTTGATCAACCGTACTTTCAATCACGGCTAATGTTCCGGGTGGAAAAGCCTTTTGGAACATTGGAGTAAGTTGCTGGCGGATCGCATCATGATCATTGGTATCGAGGTGAATGCGAATCGCATTGACCATTTTGCCTTTTATCCGTATATCAGCCATATTGAATCCTTGAGACTTCTAACTATTACTTTTGTGCCGAAGTAGTTATGTTGTAAATAGAGCAAATCCTAGAACAATTTGTATGAATACTCTAGCGGAGTTCGCAATTATTTTTGACTAAGTGTTTATTCTGTAGCTTGGTCCTGCTCCTGCATAATCTGCTGCCACTGTTTTACTTTCACTTGCTTACGAATAGCTTCTAGACTTTCAAAAACCGCAGAGCGAACCAACTCATCCAGCTGGGCATTATTTTCGATTTCAATACGGCTAACACGCTGTGAAATGTCTAAATATAGATTGGGTTTCTGAGCCGTCGATGTATTGGGATAAGCCAACGGGGAAATTAAACCTTGGGTAATATTTTCACCCAAACGTTGCCCGATACTTTGAATCTGCTGTTCAATGCGGCTGCCAACGATTGGCACTAAGCGCAATAGCTGCGTGAGTTCTGGAGTGTCTTCGATGGCCTGACTGACGATTTGTCCGACATTTTTGGCGATCAATTCACGTTCAGTACGTAGCTCTTTGCTTAAATTTTCTTGCAGAATCTCAGCTAAAACTTGGGTGAACATCTCACGGTGATGCTGCACAAGATTACTAATTAGGTCTTTATGGGTTGTACTGGTATTGAGCTCATGCTTAACACCATCTAACACGGTAAGTACCACACGATCTGACAGTTCTTCCATCACGACTCGATAGTAGAACAATGCCTTTTTCTGCCATGCAGAAGGCACGATTTGATAGCCCATTTCATACAGTCGATAAGCAATAATGCCCGCACGAAATAAACGCAGGAAACGTAAATGCGGCACAATAGCTAAAATTTCGTACCAATGTATAAACGGGAAGAAGAACCAGCGCTGATGGTGCTTGTTGATGATGGCAATCGCCCAGCGCACCAACAATTCTACAATCAAAAAGATAATGAACCACGCTTCGGTAGTAATCACCCATGGATGTAAATGTTCACGGTAAAAACTCAGCACATCGGGCAGGTGGATACTGTTAAAGAACCAACTGCCAAGATTGCTCATGAGGAAAAAGTTCATGCACAGGCAGAACAAGTTAAAAACAATAATAAACACCATGAATATGTCATAAATCAAAAACAGTTTGAATGACCAACTGTCTGGATTGACATGATGATATTTAGATTTCTTGTTTTGCGGCATGCTGTTCTGCGACATAAAACTTCTTCTTAATTATTCAGTAACTGAGTATTTAGCTTTCATACGAGTAATGAGTTGGTCTTTCTCTGTCCACAGCTCATCTACCCAATGCTGAAATTTTTCACGGAATTCTGCATCATCTTCATAGTTGCCACCATGCACCCACGTTGGAATTTCAATTTTACGTAAATCCACGGCGATACGTGGAACTTCACCGAGCCAAAATTCGCCATAACCTGGTGCACCATTTGGATAGACGATGGTCATATCTACGAGAGCATCAACTTGATCCCCTAAAATATTGAGTGCTAGTGCTAAACCACCCGCTTTTGGCTTAAGAAGGTTTTGATACGGCGACTGCTGCTGCGCATGCTTTTCAGCGGTAAAGCGAGTGCCTTCCAAATAGTTCAGCAGGGTAAAAGGCTGGCTCAATAACTGTTCACAAGATTTACGCGCTTCTTCCATATCTCGATATTTAAGTTCAGGATTTTTCGCGATTTGTTCTTTGCTGTGTCGTTTCATCATTGGAAAGCCTAAAATTTTAAAAGCTTGTCCAACAAATGGAATGAAAATGAGTTCCCATTTGGTGAAGAAACGCGTCAGTGGCATACGGGTTAAACCAAAATATTGGTTAACTGTTGTATCGACCCAACTCTGATGGTTACAGGTCATGAGATAGCGACCATGCAAATTTAAGTCGAGGCCTTCATCGATGGTGATATCCCATTTTGTGTTGGGTAAAACGTGATCAATTAACCAGTTATTGACCGTGAGCCAACTGTTGGTAATTTTTATGTTGGTTTCATCAACCTTTTTTGATTTTTTAAAGAGTTTGGTTAGACCAAGGGCTAGTACAGGAGGACCATGGAAAAAAGTACTGCCTGTCATAACTGAACCGACGGTAAGTCCTTTGCTAATTTTTTTTAGTGTCGGTTGCTTATTTGTTTGAGATGACATATAAAAAGTCCTAGCGGAAATTGTCCAAATAATGATTGATTCTAATAAATATAGTTCGAGTTGATTAAATAAAAAAGGGCATCTGCAGAACTGTGAAGAAATTGTGATGGAATTAACAAATAAATCTCGTATTCATATTACAAATTGTAACTAAACGTTTTATTATTAACAAAAAATCAATGGTTCAGCCATTTGTTTTACTTCATCATTTCAACCATACAACAAAACACAAAGAAGGAGGCATGCAATGCGTGCACTAGTAATTTCGGCAGTAGTTGGGGCAATGGCACTTACTGGTTGTCAAAACATGGAATATGACAAAGCAGCAATCGGTACTGGTCTAGGTGCTCTTTTAGGCGCTGGTATTGCTTATTCTAATGCTGATAAAGACAAAATGGGTCAAGCAGCAGCAATTGGTGCTGTAGTTGGCGCGGGTGCTGGTCTTCTTCTTGATAAGAAAGAACAACGTCTTAAACAAGAATTGGCTGGTACTGGTGTTGATGTAGGTCGTAATCCAGATGGTTCGATCAACCTTGTTATGCCATCAGTAACTTTCGCAACTAACTCTTCAACTATTCAATCTCAGTTCCAATCTGCGTTGAATGACGTTGCTAAAGTATTGCGTGAAGACGGTACTGCAAACAAACTTGCAATCGTTGTACACGGTCACACAGATAACACAGGTTCTGATGCGATCAACAACCCACTTTCTCAAAACCGTGCAAACTCAGTGAAAAACTACCTAGCGTCTCAAGGTATTTCTTCAACTCGTATTACTGCACGTGGTTACGGTTCAACTTCTCCAGTAGCGGATAACTCAACTGCTGCAGGTCGTGAACAAAACCGTCGCGTAGAAATCTCAGTTTACGAAACTAAATAAGTTTTAGTTCGAAACGAAAGGCCACCCTCGGGTGGCTTTTTTTATGGCATTTTTAATGACCGATAAAATACATTTTGCATTAGGCAAGATCGTTTCAGATGACTATAATCATCCTCGAATTAATAAGAGGAAAGACTATGTCACTGGCAAGTCAGTTGAACGACAAGCAACTTGAAGCAATGAAATACACTCAAGGACCCTTGTTAGTACTTGCAGGGGCAGGTTCAGGCAAAACATCGGTGATTACCCGTAAAATTGCCTATTTGGTGAAGCATTGTGGTATTCCTGCGCACCGTATCACCGCGATGACCTTTACCAACAAAGCTGCGCGTGAAATGAAAGAGCGTGTGACGAAGCTGATGAGCCGTGAAGAGGCAAAAGGGCTGTCGGTTTCTACATTCCATAACTTCGGGCTAAACATGCTCCGTTTGGAATTAAAAAATACACCACTAAAAAATAACTTTTCTATTTTAGATGCAGATGACTGCAAACGCATTTTGATGGATTTAATGCATCGTGACAATTTGTCGGGTGCAGAAAGTAAAGAGCTGATTGCCAAAGCCATGAAAATGATTTCAGATTGGAAAAACGATCTGATTCCACCTGAGCAAGCGCACACCACCTGTGAAACAGCAGAAGACGTTCAGTTTGCGCATCTGTATCAACTGTATGAGCGTAATTTACGTGCCTACAATGCTGTGGATTTTGATGATTTGATTGTCATGCCGACGCGCTTATTACAAGAAAATGCAGAAGTGCGTGATCGTTGGCAAAATCGAATCCGCTATTTATTGGTCGACGAATATCAAGATACCAACACGGCGCAATATATTTTGGTGAAATTACTCGTGGGTGTCATGGGACAATTCACTGCGGTAGGTGATGATGACCAATCGATTTATGCATGGCGTGGTGCTAAGCCTGAGAATATGGCTTTATTGAAGGAAGATTTCCGTAATCTGAAAGTGATTAAGCTTGAGCAAAACTATCGCTCGACCAGTCGTATTTTAAAAGCTGCCAATACAGTTATTGGCAATAACCCACATATTTTCGATAAAAAGCTTTGGTCAGATAAAGGCCATGGTGAAGTGATCCGCGTGATTACTTGTCGTAATGACGATGATGAATCAGAACGCGTTGTAAAAGACTTGATTACGCACAAGCTGATGAACGGTAAAAATTGGAAAGACTACGCCATTTTATACCGTGGTAATTTCCAAGCGCGTGCTCTAGAGACACAGCTACGCCAAATGCAGATCCCGTATAAATTATCGGGTGGTCAGTCTTTCTTCGCTCGTGCTGAAATTAAGGACTTGATGAGCTACTTACGTTTGATCATCAACCCTGAAGATGACAGTGCATTTTTACGAATTATCAATACGCCAAAACGTGCGATTGGTCCTGTGACTTTGGAAAAGCTTGGCTTATTTGCGCAGGAAAGTAATTTATCCTTACTCAGTGCAGCAGGGGATCAGCGCTTGAGCATGGCGATTCCGAAAAAAGCTACAACCCAATTGGCTGAATTTGCAGACTTTATTTCGACCTTTACCCGTGAATTATTAGAAGATGATGAGCCTGTTCCCATTATTCGTCGCATGATGATTGAAGCAGGTTATATCGACTATGTTAAAGAATCTGCAGCTACTCCTGCGCAGGAAAAAACCAAACTGGATAATATTGAAGTGCTATATAGCAGTATTCAAAGTTTGATAAACCGCGCTGAAGATGTAGATGAAAAGAACATTGAAAGTGTGATTCGTAAAATGGTGCTGCTCGATATGTTAGAACAGCAACAAGAAGAAGAAGACACCGATAAAGTCAATTTGTTAACACTTCATGCGTCGAAAGGTCTGGAATTTCCATTCGTTTATTTGATTGGTCTGGAAGAAGAAATTCTACCGCATAAAAATTCCATTGCTGCCGACACGGTCGAGGAAGAACGACGTTTGATGTACGTGGGGATTACTCGTGCACGTCAAGGCTTAACCATGACTCTAGCAGAGCAACGTAAAGCCGGTGGTCAAATGCGACAAATGACACCAAGCCGTTTCTTGGACGAACTGCCACAAGATGAATTGGAGTGGTTAGGGCGCAAGAAAAAGCTGGCAGGGGATATCGATCCTAAACAGCAAGCACAGCATTATTTAGAAAATTTACGCGCGCTGATTAAGCGTTAAAGCTTAATGCGTAGAATATTTTATTTATTTTTTGAAATTCGTTTTATTGAAACAGGAATGGACCATGAAAGTTCAAGTTAAAGTTCTCGACACACGTTTAGGTACGGAATGGCCAATGCCAACTTATGCAACAGCAGGTTCGGCAGGTCTTGATCTC
Source organism: Acinetobacter sp. YH12023 (assembly GCF_013420135.1). Taxonomy (NCBI): domain Bacteria; kingdom Pseudomonadati; phylum Pseudomonadota; class Gammaproteobacteria; order Moraxellales; family Moraxellaceae; genus Acinetobacter; species Acinetobacter sp. YH12023. The sequence continues at coordinate 52,427 of NZ_VOYU01000010.1, read as the reverse complement.
CGTGCATGTGTAGAAGAAACCACCGTAATTGAACCGGGTCAAACTGTTCTGGTAAAAACAGGCTTATCGATTTATATCGAAGACACTAACTTTGCAGGTTTAATTTTGCCGCGTTCAGGCTTAGGTCATAAACACGGAATCGTGTTGGGTAACTTGGTCGGTTTGATTGACTCAGACTATCAAGGTGAATTGATGGTATCTGTTTGGAACCGTAGCCAAACGGCATTTAGCCTAGAGCCGGGTGAGCGTTTAGCACAATATGTTTTAGTGCCAGTTGTACAAGCTCAGTTTGATATTGTAGATGAGTTTGAAGCCACTGAACGTGGTGCAGGCGGTTTTGGTCATACAGGTAAAAACTAATCAGCGCGAGACTTTTGATCCAGTGTGTTGACAAGTAAATGCCTACAATCAAGTAGCGAATAAAAAACCATCCTCGTGATGGTTTTTATTTATATCATTTTATTTAAATTTTAATTTATTCAAATTCAAATCTATATTTAGAGTATTTTGGATCTTATCAGGATTTTTAATTCTGATGAGTTTACTTGGTTTATATTTTAGGGGTGAGGGTAAAGAATAATTAGAATTTTGTGTATTGGTTTAAATTTGATCGATTTACTATATTTATACACATTTGAATAAATAATCAAAAATATTTGAAAAGTAAAATATTTAAGACTGAATGATAATTTGATATTTTTATTAATTTAAGATATTGATTTTACTTTAAAAATAAATTATTGGATAAATGTGAGTGTAATTTTTAGATCAGTATTTAAATATTATTAATTGATTGTTAACTAAATTTGTTATAAAAAAAGCTACACTTTTTTTCAGGATTTTATCCTTTAATTAAAAGCTTAAATTCTCAATAGAATTTTAGATTTTTTAATTAATAAAGATGTAATTAGAAGAACATAGTATGGGTTCACTGTTTAGTCACTTTCCGCAACATATTTTTCGTGCATATGACATTCGCGGGAAAATATCGCTCTTAAATGCTGATTTAGTTCAGTCAATTGCTTGTGGCTTAGTCAAACAATATTTAGATGTAGGGCAAAAGAGACTTGCCATTGGCTATGATGCGCGTTTAACCAGTCCAACCTATGCAAAAATAATTCAAAAAGTCTGCCATGATGCTGGCCTTGAAGCGGAAATTATTGGCTGCTGCTCAAGCCCGATGTTGTATTTTATTGCGGGAAAATTTCAAGGCAATGGCATTATGGTGACGGCGAGCCATAATCCAAAATCAGATAATGGTATCAAGTGGATTATCAAAGGTGAGCCACCTTGTCCAGAGATGATTCAACACGTTGCAGTCGAAGCACAAAATTGTTTTTCATCGGAACGTGTGCATTTGATGACTAAACTTGAGCCACACGAAATCAAGCCTGAATATTGTTTGGCTTATCAGAAATTTATTTTAGATGACATTCATTTACAGCAACCGCTTAAAGTGGTGATCGATGGCATGCATGGTTCAGCTGGGCATTGTGCAGCCTTATTATTAAATAAATTAGGCTGTGAAGTTTTGGCATTACGTTGCCAAGCTGATGGACATTTCCCTGATCATGCTCCAGATCCATCACAGCTCAAACATTTAACCCATCTCCGCCAAGCCATACAGCTACAAAAAGCCGATATTGGCATTGCTTTAGATGGTGATGGTGATCGTTTAGTGCTGATTGATGAATCTGGCAAAGTGGTTTCTGCAGATCGATTATTGTGTTTATTTGCTGAAATTTGTTTGACTCAAAAACCACATGCAGAAGTGGTATTTGATGTGAAATGTTCAACAATGATTCGAGATACCGTGTGCGATTTAGATGCGCAGCCTGTCATGATTCGAACGGGCAGTAGTTTCTTGCGAAAATATATTTCCCAATCTAAAGGCAAAGCGGTTTTTGGCGGAGAGTACGCAGGGCATTATGTTTTTAATGACGGCCGCGGCGGCGGTTATGACGATGGTCTATATGCTGCACTAAGAGTTATAGAATATATTCAGGCTCAAGGACTGACATTGTCAGAAGCTTTGGCGAAATATCCGGAGCGCTTTAGTACCGAAGATTTATATGTCAGTACGCATCAGCATGATCCAGCGGAAGTTTTAAAGCAGGTTGAAGCCAATTCTACGCGAATTCCGGCACAAATCAGTAAAATTGATGGAATACGCCTTGATTTTGATGATGGATTTGGCATCATTCGAGCATCGAATACAGGTGAGTATTTCACTTTACGCTTTGATGCCAACTCATCAGCACGCTTAAAAGAAATACGAGATCTGTTTGTTTCCATGTTAGTTGAGCACTATCCAGACATTGCTCATGACATTCCAGATGCTCAATAAGGAGAGGCAAATGCCACATCAACATACTGGCATCGACAAAGCACAAATCCTGACGGAAGCTTTGCCGTATATTCAACGTTTTGCGGGTAAGACGCTGGTAGTGAAGTATGGTGGTAATGCCATGACCGATCCTGAGCTTGAGAGCTCATTTGCACGTGATATCGTGCTGCTGAAAACGGTTGGTTTAAATCCGATTGTGGTACATGGCGGTGGTCCACAAGTGGATTCATTCCTCAAACAATTAGGCCGTGAGTCTGATCGTATCGACGGTATGCGCGTGACTGATCCTGCAACGATGGAAGTTGTCGAGATGGTCTTGGGCGGCAGTGTGAACAAATCGATTGTGAACTTAATCAATAAACACGGTGGCCGTGCAATTGGTTTAACGGGTAAAGATGGTAATTTGATCCGTGCGCAAAAATTATTGATGGAAAAAACTGCCGAAGATGGTTCAGTAAAACAGATTGATTTAGGTCTCGTTGGCGAAGTGGTTGGTGTGAAAACTGACGTACTTGAAATGTTTACCCAAAGCGATTTTATTCCTGTGATTGCACCATTAGGTGTAGACGAAGACGGCAATACCTATAACATCAATGCTGACTTGGTTGCAGGTAAAGTGGCTGAAGCATTGGGTGCGGAAAAGCTAATTCTATTGACCAATATCACGGGTGTTTTAGACGAAAATAAAAATCTGCTGACTGGGTTAACAACCCAAGAAGTCGATCGTTTGATTGAAACTGGCGTGATTTACGGCGGCATGATTCCGAAAGTTGGCTGTGCATTAGATGCAGTCAAAGGTGGCGTAATCAGCGCGCATATTGTTGATGGTCGTGTACCTCATGCAACATTACTTGAAATCTTTACGGATCATGGTGTGGGTACATTAATCACCAATCGAACCAATGTGAAAAAAGCTTAAGATACTTAGCATTTTTTGATATAAAAAAGCCTCTTTTGAGGCATTTTTATTATTTATCAGTTGGCTAAGTGAGATTTGTATAGATCAAATAAAGTATTTGCCCTGTTGGATTATAAAAACTCTTATAATGGCGCCGATTTTAGATTTACAACAACTAAAACTGTCATGCACAATAGAGAAATCATAGATTTACTGCTGAAATGATCGATATGTGCCAGCTGCTCGGAATGAATTGTGCGACTCCTACCGATATTACTTTTTCGTTTCGGGGATTTTCGCAGCGAGCAGGAATTACCTCAGATCATTGTGATGGCTTTGGTATCGCTTTTTTTGAAGATAAAGCATGTCGTTTATTTGTCGACAATCAATCTGCTGTAGAGTCTCCGATTGCTGAGCTGATCCGAAACTACCCAATTAAATCTCGCAATGTGATTGCACACATTCGTAAAGCGACACAAGGCAAAATTAATCTTGAAAACTCACATCCATTTAGTCGTGAATTGTGGGGCAGACAGTGGATTTTTGCACATAATGGCGACCTACATGGCTTTCAGCCTGAGCTCACGGGGCGCTTCAGCCCCGTCGGCAATACCGACAGTGAATTGGCCTTTTGCTATTTGCTCGAGCAAATGGTGAAACGTTTTGGTTATACCGAACCTACACTCGATCAGGTGTTTGATCTGTTATTAGAAATTTCTCCGAAAATTGCAGAACATGGCACCTTTAATTTTTGTTTGTCGAATGGGCAGGCGCTATTTAGTTATGCGATTACCAAGCTGCATTGGTTGGTTCGAGAGTTCCCATTTCAACCTGCACAGTTGATTGATATTGATGTTGAAGTCGATTTTAGTGAAGTCACCACGCCTGAAGACCGTGTTGCCGTGATTACCACTGAACCCCTAACGCAAAACGAAGTTTGGACAGCATTTGAGCCGGGTGAAATGATTTTATTTCAACATGGCCGTCCGATACGTGCTGCAAAGACGGTTGTTGAACGTTTAGAACGTGAGCGGCTGGACCCATCTTTAAAACGCGTCACGCGTGCAGATCAGTATTAATTTTGAATGAAAGGTATTCATTATAAAAATGAATATCTTACACTTTATTGAATTAAGGGTATTTTCTAAGATATTGAATTGATTAAAAAATATCTTAGCTTTATGCTCGGGATTAAATAAATTAACATAATAAAAACAATTGATTACATTATAAATGGCAGTATTTTAATTAAAACCAACCTTTTTACTTCATTTTTATTTAAGTCCTTTAATTATATGATGAAATTTACGTGATAAGTCCTTCATATTTATAGGTGGTCGTAATGAAAATGAAATGGGTTCCAGAATACAATACTGGTATCGATGTGATTGACGATCAACACAAACGGATTCTTGACTACATCAATGAAATTGATGGCATTGACGCAAATACAGATCGTGATCGTGTAAAACAAATTCTGGAAAACATTATTGATTACACGCAATCACATTTTACCTTCGAAGAATCTTTACAAGAAGAAGCGGGTTATAAATATCGTGTGCCACATAAACGCGTACATGATTTATTTATTAAAAAAATTGAATCTTACCGCGACCGTTTTGAAATGGGGCATGCGATTGAAAATGAATTACATGAAGTGCTTTCAAAATGGCTGATTAACCATATTCAGCACGATGATGCTGATTATGTCGGTGCGGTTAAAGAAAATATGATGGGTATCATCAAAGAAAAAGAAAAGAAAAAAGGCAAAAATTGGTTTGCACGTTTCTTTTCATAACCTCAAAAAATGAAATAAAAACAATTAAATTCTAATAATATCATTTGCGCAGCAAATCACCTTTAAGGTGATTTGCTTTTTGTTTTTGATTTTCAAGGCACAGCAAGGCAAAATAGCGCTAGAATTTTCAAAGGAATTTGTCATGCAGGACAATGCGATGTCGAAATGGTTATCGCCACTGATGGCGTTCTGTTTATCTTTTATCATTATTGCAACTTTAGCACCGGTAACAGGTATTCAAATTGAACGTCAGCTAGATTTCTGGCTGTTGTGGCTAGGTACAATGCTTATTTTAGCTTTACCGCTATGTTATTTGGAAATTGCTTTAGCAAAACGTTCAAAAACCACAGCAGTTCAAGCACTGTCTTCGCTAACACGTGATGCGGATGCTTCACCCAAATGGCGTATAGTCGGTTGGCTTGCCGTAGTATTTATTCCATTTTTAGCAGGTGCCATGCTTTCAGCCGCGTCGCAATATGTGGCAATTTTTACAGCTAATGGTTTTGCCTATAGCATTATTTTGGCTGTCCTTGCGGTCATTGCATTTGCATTGTCGTTTGTACCACGCCAATTTTTAGTGATCTTGACGGCTATTGGTGTGATTGCTGCAGTAGTCTTAGCGAATGTTATGGGAACTGCCTTACCAGAGTGGAAAATGACTGCGCTCGAATTTAGTGAGTGGGGCAATGCAACCGTCTTGGCGCTCGTAGCAAGTGGTTTGGGGATGGGCTTGTACTGGCAGTCAAGTTTGCCAGCTGTGAAGCAACAAGAGATTGCAAGCAAAACGGTATTTCCAATTTGGATCGCTCAACTCTTGGCAGTGATTGCCTTTGCTTTTTTCGCAGCAAAAACACAAGTACCTGCTTTAGCATTGGTTGTGGGTTTGGTTGCTGCTTCAGCATTGCTGATTCAAATGGCACGTGAACAATTACAACAACGCCAATTGGCCGTAGTGGTGCAATGGGCGATTTTATTGGTTGCGGTTTTCGTATGGGCACTGAGCACTGTTGTTCCAGTATTTAATATTGCCTTGTTGGTTTGGGGCTTAATTATTTGTCTGATTTATGCGATTTTCGCAGGTTGGATTATGAAGATTAGTCATCTACGTAAGTCAATGAACTTCAGTCATGAAACCTTTTATAATATTTGGCGTATTGCCGTACGTATCGTAGTGCCCTTGTCAATAATATTGGCATTGGTGGCTGTGATTGGGCAGTTATTCTAATGACAGCTCAGTTACAAGTATGGGTCGCTTATGCGAGCGTGGAACAGCAGATATTAATTCCGCTGAGCTTTAATCCCGGTATGACGGTTGAAGATGCTATTGTGCAAAGTGGCATTCGAAAACAAGTGGATTTACCCGAAGAATTAACACTAGGAATCTTCGGGGCGCGTGTAAGCGATTCATCTCAGTTACTTGAAGCAGGTGATCGTGTCGAAATCTATCGTGCATTAACCATTAATCCGAAAGATATTCGTCGTAATCGCGCCAAGAAAAATCCCGTTGGCCGTTATTGTCGAGGCAATCGTTTCAAACAATTGTACTTATAAAAAAAACCCCTAAATTTAGGGGTTTATTTTTATCTTAAAGCGACTATAGTGGTGGCGCAGTTAAAATCGCTTCTTTAGAACCTGGTAAGCCTGGTTGTGACTCTGGAATGGTTTCTAAGCCTTCAATTTTTTGAACGATACCGTTTTGGTCAAAGAAGATTTTTAAGTGTTGACCATGTGCAGCAGGAATCTTGGCTTTTTTAGCATATGTTCCTGGGGTATACTTATAAATGTAGTCCCAACGTAACGGATTCATTGGATCGGCAACAGTTGGACTACCTAGCAAAAAGCGAACTTGTTGGTGGCTCATTCCCACTTGAATTTTAGCCGCTTGTGCTTGAGTTAAAGGTGTACCTTGTGGAATATCAACTTTATAAACGCCCAAGGTTGAACAGCCTACGAGCAATGAAGTGACGAATAACGTCAGCATGATTTTTTGCATTTTGCTAAACTATCCCAAATTAATTATGATGCATTTGATCCAAGGATAGATCATACTGCATCTACACTTTGTTGCATATTCCAACTTTAATTTTGTTGAGAGACCTTTTTTCATGCCTATTTCAAATCAAGATTTACGTAAAGCTGGACTTAAAGTTACACTTCCACGAATTAAAATATTGGAATTGCTTGAAAATTCAAGACAACATCACTTAAGCGCAGAAGATATTTATAAGACTTTACTTGAACAGGGTGAAGATGTGGGTTTAGCAACTGTGTATCGCGTGTTAACACAGTTTGAAGCTGCAGGTATTATTCAACGCCATCATTTTGAAAACAATCATTCTGTTTTTGAGATTATGCAAGAAGATCACCATGACCATATTGTGTGTCAAAACTGCAATAAAGTGGTGGAATTTACAAATGATGTAATTGAGCATGAGCAACATCAAGTGGCAGAAAAATTTGGTTTCCAACTTACAGGTCACTCATTAAATCTTTATGGCTATTGTGATGCGCCTGAATGCCAAGAAGCATATCGTAAAAAATAATCGGATGCGGATGAGAATGAATAAAAAACAGACTTCATATGAAGTCTGTTTTTTATTTCCGAAAGCATCATGCAGAATTAATGTTGACCATCAAAGGTAATATTTGAATTTGCACGCAGTAAATGCTCGCCGCCTTCTTCAGACAATTTAATCTGTAGACGCAGGTCATTCGGTGAATCGGCATGTTTGAGCGCATCTTTGTAGCTAATTTGCTTGGCTTTATAAAGGTCATATAAAGCTTGGTCAAAGGTTTGCATACCCAGTTCACGAGAACGCTTCATCAGGTCTTTAATTTCGTGCACTTCACCCTTACGGATTAAGTCTGAAATTAAAGGTGAGTTGATCAAAATCTCAATGGCAGCACGACGTGAATTACCATCAATGGTTGGAATCAACTGCTGCGCAACCATTGCTTTTAAGTTCAAAGACAAGTCCATGAACAGCTGACTATGACGATCCGCTTCAAAGAAGTGAATGATACGGTCGATGGCCTGGTTGGCGTTGTTGGCATGCAGAGTAGCAAAAACCAAGTGACCCGTTTCAGCAAAGGCAATCGCATAGTCCATGGTTTCACGTGAACGAATCTCACCAATCAGAATCACGTCAGGTGCCTGACGTAGCGTATTCTTTAAGGCAACTTCGAAAGAGTCGGTATCAATACCCACTTCACGTTGGGTAATGATACAGCCTCGGTGTTGGTGTACAAATTCAATCGGGTCTTCAATTGTAATGATATGACCTTTGCTATTTTCATTACGATAGCCAATCAAAGATGCCAAAGAGGTTGATTTACCTGTACCCGTTGCACCTACGAAAATGATAATGCCACGCTTGGTCATCGCTAATTCTTTTAAAATCGGCGGTAATTTCAACTCATCCATCGTTGGAATAACGGTTTCGATACGACGCAGAACCATACCTGGCTGGTCACGTTGTTGAAAGGCGCTGACACGAAAACGAGCAGATTTACTGGTATTGCTAATGGCAAAGTTACATTCGCGCGTATCGGCAAATTCCTTACGCTGTTTGTCAGACATAATCGAATGTAAGATTTGACCGACAGTCGGGCCCGGTAACTTAGTCGAGCCAATTGGCAAAATTTGCCCATTGATCTTAATCGAGGGTTCAACATCGGCTGTAATAAACAAATCCGATGCTTTTTTCTCCACCATATAATCAAGTAAGCCGTTAAAATCCATAACGATCGCCCCAGAAAAATAAAAAAATTACAAGAAAGATTCGGGTTGCTTCGCTGCAGTCCGTGCAGTCTGCGTACTAATAATGCCTTTTGCGACAAGATTTTTTAAGCTTTGATCGAGTGTGGTCATACCGTAGTTGGCACCCGTTTGAATCGCAGAATACATTTGCGCGACTTTGTTTTCACGAATCAAGTTACGGATCGCAGGAATACCAATCATAATTTCATGGGCAGCCACACGACCACCGCCATTTTTCTTGAGTAGGGTTTGTGAAATTACGGCTTGAAGTGATTCGGATAACATTGCACGAACCATATCTTTTTCTTCAGCAGGGAATACGTCAATCACACGGTCAATGGTTTTTGCGGCAGAGGTTGTATGTAGTGTACCGAAGACCAAGTGACCGGTTTCAGCAGCTGTCAGCGCCAAACGAATGGTTTCAAGGTCACGCATCTCACCGACTAAGATAATATCCGGGTCTTCACGCAGTGCGGAACGAAGTGCTTCGTTAAAGCCGTGCGTATCACGGTGTACTTCACGTTGGTTGACCAAGCATTTTTTTGATTCGTGTACAAATTCGATCGGGTCTTCGACCGTTAAAATATGGTCATAACGGTTGTCGTTAATGTAATCAACCATCGCAGCAAGCGTGGTTGATTTACCCGAACCTGTTGGACCGGTCACCAATACGATGCCACGTGGATATTCACAAATATCTTTAAAAATTTGGCCCATGCCAAGATCTTCAATGGTTAGTACTTTTGAAGGAATGGTACGGAATACGGCACCAGCACCACGGTTTTGGTTAAATGCGTTCACACGGAAACGAGCCACACCAGGTACTTCAAATGAAAAGTCAGTTTCTAATTTTTCTTCGTAATCACGACGCTGTTTATCGTTCATGATGTCGTAAACCAATTTGTGCACTTCTTTGTGTTCAAGAGCAGGAAGGTTAATACGACGAACTTCACCATCCACACGAATCATTGGTGGCATACCAGAAGATAAATGTAAATCCGAAGCGTTATTTTTGGCAGCAAAGGCCAATAGTTCTGTAATGTCCATAAAATCCCCGAGATAAAAATTAAATCTTAATTATTTTGATAGAATAATAAGGCTTTCCCACAGCTTAACCAACACTTAGTTGCAGGGCAATGCAAAAAAAGATGAATGAAATGAGAACCCCGTCAATGAATAAACTTCAAGAAGCACGAAATCAAGTCTTGCAGCAAATTGAGCAGGCTTGCCAACTTGCGGGTCGACCACAGCAATCGGTTGAATTGTTGGCTGTATCTAAGACGCATCCTGCTGAAATGCTAAGAGAAATGTATGCAACGGGGCAACGCTCATTTGGTGAAAATTATCTGCAAGAAGCGCTTGAAAAAATTGAGGCTTTGGCAGATTTAGAGATTGATTGGCATTTCATTGGTCATGTACAGCGCAATAAAACCAAACATTTGGCTTCAAACTTTGCTTGGGTGCATGGGGTAGACCGTTTGATTATTGCGGAGCGTTTATCAAGCCAGCGAGAAGCGACGCAAGCACCTTTGAATATTTGCCTACAAGTCAATATTGATACGCAAGATACGAAGGATGGCTGTCAGCCGAATGAAGTAGCAGATTTGGTCGCACAGATTTCTACGCTACCGAATTTACGCTTACGTGGACTGATGGTGATTCCTGCTCCAAACAATCCGCAAGCGTTTGCTGATGCCAAAATGCTCTTTGAACACGTCAAAGCACAGCATGCGAAACCTGAAGATTGGGATACATTAAGTATGGGGATGTCAGGCGATATGACTGATGCGATTGCTGCGGGTTCAACGATGGTTCGCGTGGGGACAGCATTGTTTGGCGCACGTGATTATTCAAAATAGGACAGAAGATTCAGCCTGCTTTCAAAACTAGGCTTATAAAGTGTAAGCACAGCAGATAAATTTTCACAATAGATGAAACCTATGGGTTCAAAGTGAGCCTTTTAATTTGAACTTTCCATTAAAGTTGAGTACAAAATAATCAGGATGTTTTTGATATTGAAGTAATTCACACTTGGACAAATAGGGAAGTTCATGACGGCATATTATCAGTTGATTCAACGCGACGTAGATGCGCAAGGCTGTGTCACGGCACATTACCATTCGACCAATTTAGCACAAGGTGCATGGAATGCACATGAGCAACACATGGCACCAGCTACAGGCATTATTTGTGCTGAATTAGACCGTTTTTCACCACGTCATGATATGCGTATCGGGCGCATTAGCCTCGATATTTTGGGCTTAATTCCTGCTGGCGAGTTTGAAATAATCACGCAAGTGATTCGTCCGGGAAAAACCATTGAACTGATTGAATCTGAAATGCGGGCTCAGGGCAAAACATGCATTGTGGCACGCACTTGGCGCATGATGACGCAAAATAGCCAGTCCGTGAAAGGTTTGGAGGATGCTGATGTGACTGGGCCAGAAACTGCGCCGATTTGGGACGGTATCCGTCAGTGGCCGGGGGGATATATTCAGTCGATTGAAGCAAGAAGCCATGGGCGCCGTGCAGGTCAAGGCATTGTGTGGCTGAGAACACAGCATGACATGGTTGAAGGTGAGCCGACTGCTGATTTTGTCCGTTTAATGGGCATGGTTGATACCGCCAATGGTATTGTTCCGCGTCAGGATTGGCCATTTGGCTGGGGCTTTCCAAATCTGGATCTACAAATCCATTTGCACCGTTTACCACAGGGACAGTGGTTAGGTCTGGAAACCGTGCAGCAGTATGGAGCGGATGGTGTTGGTTTGAGTAGTTCTGTATTGCATGATGTCCATGGCCCATTTGGGCGTAGTGAACAGATTTTAACGCTACGTCCACTCGGGACGTAATGATCTAGAGAATCAAAAATTATAAAGCCTGCTTTAAGCAGGCTTTTTTTAAGATACGATTTGGATGGTGCTTGCACCTGCTCCGACAGGATTGACTTGAATTTGCACAGGGATTCGTTCGTGCATTTCTTGAATGTGAGAAATTAGCACGACTTTACGCCCTTGGTTTTGTAGCTGATCCAGAGCATTCATCACCATGTGCAGACTTGAAGCGTCTAGCGTACCAAATCCTTCGTCAATAAATAGGCTTTCAATTTTTGTTGTACCTGATGCCATGCTCGCAATGGCTAAGGATAAAGCGAGCGCGGTTAAGAAAGACTCACCGCCTGAAAGCGAAGAGACCGAGCGGGTTTCACCATCCATATCATGATCGACAATGGCTAGGCTTAATGAGTTTTCAAGGCGCTTTAAGGTATAGCGCTGTGAAAGCATCGCCAATTGCTGATTGGCATATTCAATTAAAATTTCGAGGTTATATTGCTGTGCCAAATCACGGAATTTCTTGCCCGTTGCATCGCCCATTAAGCTAGAAATCTTATTCCAACGATGTTCCTCAGATTGTATCTGTTGAATCTGATCGGTAAATTGCTGCTGTTTTGCTACATTGCGTTGATGTACTTCGAGTTTGAGTTTCACTTCATCACGCTGTTCCATCACTTGGGTTATTTGTTCAACCAAACTTTGTAATTGTGAGAGTAGTGCTTCAAATTCGATTTCAGGCTGCAGCATTAAGTGCTGCTGTAGTTGCTCATCCAATGTTTTCTTAGCAGACTGAGCATCGCTATATGCACGTTCAGCCGAGCTAATTTGCTGTTTCAGTTGCAGCTCTTGCTCATGTGTAATTTCACTGAGCTGCTGTAACAAGGCGTCATTAAAATCAATATGCAGCGCTAACCACTGTTGAATACTCAACGCGGCTGCATTTTGTTGAGTTTGCAACTGTAGTTGCTGTGCCTGATATTTTTGCAGTGTTGCTTGTGCCGTATCAAAGGCTTGGCGTCGCTGCTCAAATTGTTGACGTACCGTATTAAACTGAGTCTGCAGCTGTTGTCGGTTTTGCTCAAACTGTAATAACCATTCATGCGGTTTTTCAACAGTTACTTGAGTCATGGTAAAAATAGCTTGGATTGCAAGATCGCTATTTTGTTTACCTTCTTCTAACAGTGTCGAAATGCGTTTTTCAGTTGCAGCAATATTCTCTAGACTGAATTTACTGCGCTGTTTTGCCTGTTCCAGCTGCTGTGTTATTTGATTCAGCTGAGCATTTAGTTCATTACGTTGTTTTAAGGTGTTAAGACGTTGCTGTAATTGAATATAAATTTCTTCAGCAGCGGTGCGGGTTGACTGCTGCCATGCGTATTTTTCAGTGTCATCCAATAAAGACAAAATAGGTTGAATATTTTGTTCCGCATGCTGTATTTCTGTCAGCTGCTTTGTCGTGTGCTGAATGTATTGAGTCAAAGTATGGCTGTTTTGCTGCGCCTGTTCATGGGTTTTTAAATCAGCTTCTGTTTGCTGCAAAGATTGCTGTGTTTGTGCAATATGATGCGTTATAGCCGTTTCAAGCAAGCTCAAATCTGAGTGCAAATCGTATGGAATATTCAGTGCATTAAGTGATTGCTCAAGCTGGGTTTGGGCATTGCTCTGTTGCGTGCTGATTGCGGTGAGTTGCTGTGCATTGGCTTCAAAGGCAGTGGACTGCTGTGTGCATTTTTTTTGCAGTTGCTGCCACAGATCAAACGTTATTTTTTCCTGCGCTAGTGCTTGCTGTTCCTGCTGTACTTGCAGTTTCAATAGTTCATGGGAAAGCACATCTTGGTTATATGTATAAGGGTGCTCGGTGCTGCCGCAGACCAAACATGCTTCACCTGCAACCAGATTTGCTCTGAGCTGTTCAATATTTTCTGCATGCAGTAATCGCTGCTGCTGCAGTACAGTTTGCAAATTCTCTCGAGCTGCTTTTTGTGCATGAAATTCAGTTTCAGCCATGCTGCATTGCTGCTGATTCTGTGTGAGATCATTTTGTAGTTGGTGCTGGTCTTGCAATTTTTGCTGATGTTCAACATGAATGGCGTGGTAATGCTGCCAATGACTCTTGGTGATATCTAATTGATTGATGCGATTTAATAAGTCTTCACGCGCTGTACGCAAGCCCGTAATTTTCGAGTTAAGTGCTTGGTCTTGCCCAAATTGCTGAATGAGCTGGTCAAGTTGCTGTTGTTTTTGTGCCACTTGTTGCGTGGCTTGAGCGACATCACCATATTGCTGCTCAAATTGCACATAACTTTGAATAAAACGCTGTAAAGGGCTGAGATGTGCAGACAGTGCTTCATCCAAAATTTGAAAATGTGCTGTTTGCGAGAGTAGGGTATTTTGCTGCGCTATATTTTGTTCTAACTGCTGCTGTACTTGTAACAATTGCTGTTCGGCTTGAAGCAGCGGGGCATGCTGATCTTGCAGTTTTTTGAGTTCATCTTTTACAGCAATTAGCTGATCGCCTAGCACTCGGCGGTCGGCAATTCGCGCACGTACTAAATCAATTTGATCTTGATGATCAACTTCAAATTGGTGCTGCTGTTTTTGCTGTAGATCAAGTTGTTTAAATTGAGTTTTTTCATGATTAAACTTAATTTCAATTGCGCTGAACTGCTGCTGTGCTTGAGCCAATTGAGGCTGCAGCGTTGCTATTTCAGTACTTAAATTCTTGCGTTGAATGATGCTTGGACGGATTGAGGCGAATTTTTCCAGTTGCTGCAATTGCTGCTTCTGCGGCTGCAGTGCATCGAGTTGCTGCTGTTGAACAGCCAAATATTGCTCACGTTGCTGAATATCCGCAATCAGTTTATCTTTGTGTTGAAACCATTGCTGCTGTTTGAGCAATTGCTGCTTTTCACTTTCGAATTTTTGGTAAGACTCTGTATGACTTTGAAAATTCGCCGTGTATAAGGCAAGATCTTCATCCGATAAAATTTCAATATCACCGAGTCGAACTTCCAAAGCCTTACGCTGATTGGCAATTTGCTTGGTTTTTTCAAAGGCCAATTGACCAATTTTCCCGAAAATACTGGAATTGGTTAGATACTCCAATAGCTCGCCACGTTCATTATCACGCGCTTTTAAAAAAGCGGTCACTTCTGACTGAGCCAGTAAAACGGCACGGGTGAACTGTTCAAAACTGAGTTGAGTAATGCGTAAAATTTGGCTCTCAACCGCTTTGGTTTTATCCGCAACAACAGTGCCATCTGTTAAGCATTTCAGTGAGCGCTGTACGCTTTGCAATTTACCGTTTGGGTTTTCACGGGCACGTTTAATTTCCCAACGTGCAGAATAGACTTTTTGGTCTTGAGCAATAAAACTGAGCTCGGCAAAGCCTTGGCCTGTACCACGGCGCAAGACTGTTTGCGGTGAGTTGGTCGGCAGCTCTGAACCATCTACATCGATGAGTTTGCCATCGCTGTCTTTTAAGCGCGGCACACGGTTAAACAGCGCCAAACACATGGCATCTAAAATAGTCGATTTACCAGCACCTGTTTTACCAATAATTGCCACTAAGCCTGCACTTGCTAAGGGTTCAGATTCAAAATCAATAAAATGCTCACCCGCTAAAGATGCCAAGTTTTTAATGCGTATAGATAAAATTTTCATGGAAATTCCTTAAGTGTTCGCATCATCTTCAAGTGATTTTTGTGCTTCATCGACCAAACTTAAAAAATCTTTCATTACGGTGTCATCAGCACCGTAGCCCTGTTTTTCCCAAAGGTTTTGGAATAATTTTTCAGGCGTAGGCGGATCAAGGTTGATTGCGGCTTGCTGCGGATTATTTTGATCTGAATTTAAATAACGGCGGCTGATGCGCACCAAACGATAACGGTTTGGCGCTAGCGCTTCTTCAAATTGCTGTCGTAAATTCGGTGCAGGCGGAGTGTCGGTATGATATTCAATTTCGACATATTCACGCTGATCAATATCTTCAATTTCACCGCTCGGCAAAGCGGATAATTGTGCCAAAACTTCTGGAATTGTGCCTTTGATGCGATGCAATTGCACGCTGCGCGGAATCGCTAAGGACTCTATTTGAAAGCGTGATTCATCGATTTGAGTCGGGTCAATACTGATATCAAGCACTTGATGCTTATAATTGATTTCACTAAATGACAGGGGAATCGGTGAGCCGCTATAACGGATATGAGTTTGTCCAACTTTTTGCGGTTTATGCAAATGCCCAAGAGCCACGTAGTCAATTACATCATCAAACAGGGCGGTTGAAATTGCTTCTTCATTGCCCATAATAATCGGGCGCTCTGAGTCTGACGTTTCACCGCCTTGCATGTGGGCATGGGACATTAAAATTAAGGCTTGATCTGGAGTTTTACGTGCATTGGCTTCAGCAATTAATTGTTGATGTACATAGGCAATGGCATTTTGACTATTGGTTGTTTGATCATTGAAACCGGTGATCTCGGCAGCACGTAGAAAAGGTAAAGTCAGGCACCATGCCACTACATTTTTGTGTTCATCATAAATAGGTACCAGCAGTCGGTCTAAATCGAGCTGACCTTCGGTATTTTTATGGACCACGCCTACAGCTTTGGCATAGTATTTTTCTAATAAAGGCTCAACTTGTTCAATACGGTAGCCTGAGTCATGGTTGCCTGCGATCATCAGGGTTTGCATGTGCGGAGCCCGCTCATGTGCATCTGCTAGAAACTGATACAACTGTTTTTGCGCTCTGGAAGCGGGGTTGATCACATCAAAAACATCGCCTGCAATGAGCAGGGCATGTGGCTGTTTTTGTGCTATTTGTTCAAGCAGCCAATTGAGAAACTGTTCATGTTCGTAGTCACGTGAGTGGTTATAGAAAAATTGTCCTAAATGCCAATCAGAAGTATGAAAAAAACGAACAGTCATGCAAGCCCCAAAAATCAAAAAAATTGATTGGGCTCTAAAGTATCACAGATGGTCACGTTTTCGAGGGCGATTAATCATTCATACGTCAAACTAAGTCGTTCTCGACAAGTAGAAGCTCCCCAATCAAAAACCAAGTGTTTACTGTGCATTTGCATCCACTTGCAGGAGGCAAAAAGTATTATGGGTTGGATCTATGAAATAGCCTTGCCAGTATTATCCAAGTATCACAAATTTTTCTATAGCAATTTGGCCATCTTGTACCAGATTTTTCTTAGTGATTTGGTCGAAATCTTTAACTTCAAAACTACGAGTAAATGTATTGGTAATGCAATGCATCGGTGGAGTCTGTACAGAGCATTCTAAGAGGTCACCATGAAGTCTGGGGTTACTGATTAGGCAATCCTATAACTCGTGTAAACGACCAACCAAAAACGGCAGAATAATACACAACTTAACGCTTGGTATCAGAACTTTGAATATCAAAATAGTAGAGCTGGTTCACTGTTGTTATATTTTCTTTGATGGATTACACGTTTCAAATAGTAGAGATCTGAAATTAGGTTAAAAAATACCAAGAACTAGGAATATAAAATGTTGTTCTAATCCTGTATATAGGTGAATTATTGTACAGCAGGTGTATTACCTGCATTTGGGGTAGCAGGAGATGCAACATGCCAAATAATCCTTTTGACGAAGAAAAACTTGCAAATAGTATGGTGTATAAGACTTTATTAGAGTCTACATTAGCCATTCCTTGGTGTATTGATTGGGACAGTAAAACATTTAGTTATATTGGACCGCAAATTGAAAAGTTACTCGGTTGGAAACAAAGTAGTTGGAAAACGGTAGATGATTGGGCATCACGTATGCACGAGGAAGACCGTAATTATGTACTGAATTATTGTGTTTCACAGTCGATGGCTGGTATAGATCATGAAGCAGATTATCGTGCACTTAAAGAAGATGGTTCATATCTTTGGATACGTGATGTTGTTCATGTCGTGCGTAAACCAAATGGTGATGTAGATTGTCTTGTCGGCTTTATGTTTGATATTTCCGAGCGGAAAAAACAAGAGGAACAACTACAAAAATTGCAACGTCAGCTCGAAGAATATTCATATAAAGATGGCTTAACTGGTATTGCAAATCGACGTTTGTTTGATGACTTTTACCAGCGTGAATGGTTAAACGCAATCCGCACGCAAAAGCCGCTGAGTTTAATTTTGATCGATTTAGATTATTTTAAACAATACAATGACTTGAATGGTCATGTGATTGGGGATACCTGTCTGCGTCAAATTGCTAAAAGTTTGGAATCTTGTTGTACACGACCTCGTGATTTAGTTGCGCGTTTTGGTGGCGAGGAATTTGCTTGGATTTTACCAGAGACCAATGAAGCCGCAGCAGCAGTGATGGCCGATAGAATTATGGATGCCGTGCGTGCTGCACGATTACCGCATAAAGCCTCAGCAGTTTCGGAACTCGTCACACTCAGCATGGGGGTAAAAACCATTATTCCTTCAGATCTGGATAATCCAATGCAATTTCTGGATCAAGTTGATAAAAACCTATATGTAGCCAAAAGACAGGGGCGTAATCGCTACTGTGCTGCATAACATAGATTTGCAGTTGTGACTTATTTTAAAGGTGCATAAAATTTTCAGTCAGTCGATATTTTATCGGCTGATTTTTTTTGGTGTAGAATATAAAAATTAAATGCTGAATACATAAGGCACAAAATAAAAGACCGACGATTCGAGTGATGATGAAATCGTCGGTCAAAAAATCGATTTTAAATTTAAGTGATGGCTGCTGTTCATACTTAAATTCAAAATGAAACTTATTGCTTTTAAAAAGGTCACCGAAACATTGTGGATGCCGTCCAAATCATCGGTTGCTACAGACCTTGTACCCTATATAACGTAGCCGATTACAGATTGGTTGACATGAAAATGAAAAAAAATACATTTTTTTTTATACTAGGTGTCAACTTCTTCTTGGGTTAGGGTCATGGTGTCTTTAACACGTTATTTTTTATTGTTTTTTTTCATTTGTTTAATCATGACCTGTATTTGCGGTGTGATCGCTGCATTATTGCCACAGGGTGTAGGTGGTATTTTAACGGTCGTACCCTACCTGATTGCCATGATCGTGGTGTTATTTCGGTTTTTAAACAAAAATCAGAGAGCACCGACACAGGCAGAGCGTAAAAAATTTACCTTAGGTTTTAGCCTGATTTTTTGGTTATATAATTTAGCTTTTGTACTTTTGGGTATCGCAATTTTTTCAAGAAAAGATCCTGAAATTTGGCAAAATTTAATGCTCTATATTCAACATCCTCAGTTTATGAGTTTAATGGTGATCATGTTGTTACTGATGGCTATCCCTTTGTATTTAATCACCTATTGGTTTTATGGTCCGCAAGCACAGCGGATGGCTGCTCAAAAGTTTGGTGCATAAAGCTTGATCGTTTGGTGATCTTGTTCTATAGATAATAGTATTATTTCATATAGATAAGAACAAATTATGCATCAGCCCACAGTACTGATGACAGGTGGCAGCGGTTTTATTGGCACACATCTCATCAAGGCACTTTTAGCTGCGGATTATAAAGTGATTGGGCTCAGTCGTAAGGCTGGGCGTATTTCTAAATCACCTCATTTAACTTGGGTACAGCAGCTCGATCAAATTCCTCATGACAGAATTGATTATGTGATTAATCTTGCAGGTGAAAGTATCGGCAAAGGTCGCTGGACAGAGACGCGTAAACAGCAATTATTAGAAAGTCGGGTCAAAACCACGGAAGCGCTGTATCAATATTTACGTAAACGTAAAATTTTTCCGAAATGCATTATTTCAGGTTCGGCTGTTGGCTATTATGGTATTGATATTGAAGAACAATGGACAAAAGTGTGCGATGAAAATGCTGCACCACAAGCCATTTTTATGTCAGAGCTTTGCCAAAGTTGGGAGCAAGTCACACGCCAATTTCCTGAACAAAATACCATTATCACACGACTAGGTGTGGTCTTGGCTGAAGGTGGCGGGATCTTACCGCAAATGCTGCGACCGATTCAGCTCAATTTGGTCAACAAAATAGGTTCCGGTCGGCAGCCTTTTGTGTGGATACATATACAAGATGTGATCCGAAGTATGCTGTTTTTAATGAAACAAGCAGAGAAAAAATATGGGTTGCTTGAACCTACGCCAATTGATCCTCATATTTTTAATTTAGTTGCGCCGGAAAAAACGACGCAGGCTCAGTTTGCGCAGATTGCAGCACGTCAATTAGCCAAAAAGCCGTGGCTCAATGTGCCTGCAACTGTCTTTAAAATTTTATTGGGTGAGCAATCGCAATTAATTTTAAATGGTCAATTGGTTCAGCCAGTTGCTTTATTACAGCAAGGCTTTGAGTTTAAATTTCCGACGTTAAAAGAAGCCTTACAGGATTTATTGGCTTAGTTGAAATTGGCCTATTGACCATTAGTCGACGCTTAATAACGCATCTTGAAACAGGCGAGTCGGACTATAGTGGTCTGCATTGAATGAAGGAGTTTCCCCAGTCATCAGTTCAGCCAATAACTGAGCTGAAGCTGGTCCCATGCATAAACCATTTCTAAAATGCCCAAAGTTTGCCCAAAGATTGTCGAAATTTGGCATCTGTCCAATATACGGAATCCCTTCAGGGGAAGATGGGCGCAGGCCAGCCCAAGATTTCACAATTGGAAAGTTGGCAAGCTCTGGCACCATGTCAAAGCACGATTCTTGAATATGCTGTAAGGTTGCATCTGTGGTCTGAATATCAAAGCCACACTGGCGCATACTTGAGCCACAAACCACATGACCGTCTTGGCGTGGAATCAAGTACATAACTTTATTCATGCACATGGTCGGCAACCAGTTCTGCGGAGTTTTAAAGAGAAGCATTTGTCCCTGCACGGGTTGTACGGGTATCTCAATGTCTAGTTGTTCACTCCATGCGGCTGACCAAGCGCCCGTGGCAATAACGAATTGATCTGCTGTATGTTGCGTACCATCTGCTGTAGTGATGGAATGGATACGATTATCCGAACGGTTTAATTGGCTGATCGGGCAATGTTCATAAATCTGAACTTTAGGATGCTGCTGTAAATAAGCCGTTAAAGACTGTAAAAGTCGTGGATTACGGATGTTGGCTAATTGTGAAAAATAAATGCCATGTGCAAAGCGTGCTGAAATGTGAGGATTAATCTGCTCAATTTGCTCGGATTGTAAATATTCCGCCTGTTGCATCGGGTCTTGATGCAAACGGGCATAATCTAAGCCGATTTCAAAATCATCTTCATCAAAAATCAACATGCCAGTTTCATGAATTTCAAAATCAATCCCAGTCATAGGTTTTAATTTTTCATTCCATTTTTGGTAGCTCTGCTTGCCATAACGTGCGAGCGCATTGACTTCATTGGGATATCGCCAAGGATACATCGGGGAGAGGATGCCACCACCAGCCCAAGATGCGGCAGAACCTGTGCGTTGTTGGTCGAAAATCGTCACCGTACAACCGCGTTCAACGAGTTCCAATGCGCTGAGTAAACCACTAATACCCGCCCCAATAATGGCAATATTCATGTTCTTTTAACCGATGAATGTATGAGTTTGATCTTAACTTCAGCAACGCCGAAGTTTTTCTTCCAAGACTGTTTTTTAAATTTTACAGATATAAAAAAGCCTTCCTGAACGTTACCATTTCAGGAAGGCTTTGCAGGTTATTTCATGTCTTTCAACATGAGTGCTGCATCTTCAGCAAAGTAAGTCCAGATCCCATCTGCACCTGCACGGCGGCAGCTCATAAGCGATTCGATAATCACGTTTTCAGATAGCCAACCATTTTGAATGGCACCTGCCAACATGGCGTATTCGCCACTCACTTGATAGACAAATGTTGGAACACCGAAATTATCTTTGACTTCACGGACGATATCTAAATACGGCATACCCGGTTTTACAATCACCATGTCGGCGCCTTCTTGAATATCGAGTGCGATTTCATGTAAAGCTTCAGCACGGTTACCGATGTCCATTTGGTAATTGTATTTATTGCCACCTTTGAGGTTGCTTGAAGAACCTACCGCATCACGGAATGGCCCGTAAAAGCTCGACGCATATTTTGCAGAATAGGCCATGATGTTGGTATAGATATGGCCATTGGCTTCAAGCGCTTGGCGAATCGCACCGATACGACCATCCATCATGTCACTGGGTGCAACCACATCTGCACCCGCTTCGGCATGGCTGAGTGCTTGTTTAATTAAGCATTCAACGGTTTCATCATTCAGTACATAGCCGGTATCATCAATGATACCGTCTTGACCATGTGTGGTGTATGGGTCGAGCGCACCATCAGTGATGAGAACCATTTCTGGTAGTTCTTTTTTTAATAAGCGGATGGTGCTTTGGACTAAGCCATCTTCATGCCAAGCTGCTTCAGCCGTTAAACTTTTATCTTCCTGTGGTGTAACTGGGAACAAAGCTAATTTTGAAACACCCAATTCGAGTAAACGTTCTGCCTTTTTTAGTAACAAGTCAGCAGATAGACGCTGTACGTTTGGCATGCTTGGAATATCTTGAGTTTGTTGCTGGCCTGGCAACACAAATACTGGATAAATGAGATGATCAGTCGTCAGTTGAGTTTCACGCACCATAGCGCGAAGCTGGTCATTTTTACGAATGCGACGCATGCGGGTAGCAGGAAAAGCTGGACGATTGAACGTATAGGTCATAACAATCTCATTGATCAGTATTAAACTTTGACTATTGTAGACGCATAATGAGGGTTTGGCGCACCCCGTATTATTTTTTTATTCAATGACAGCGATTCGAGTAGGCTATGACAGATGTAAATAAGAGTTGGACCGGTAATATTGACCTAAACTCGAAGAATGAAATCGATACTTTATTAAATAACATTGCTCAAGCATTTAACAGCTCCCCATTTTTTGTACACAATGCCATGAAAATGACGGTGATTGATGGTCAGATCGAAGCACGTGTCGACATGGCCAGTAATCTAATTGGAAATGTCGCATTCCAAATTTTACATGGTGGCGTCGCGGCAACCCTACTCGACAGTATCGGTGGTATCTCTGCGATGGCAGAATTGTATAAAAAGGCCACAGCTGAAGATCTAGTAGAAACGAGTAAAAAGGTATCTCGCTTAGCGACCGTCGATATGCGTGTGGATTATTTGGCGCCAGGACGTGGACAGTATTTCGTTGCACGAGCAGAAACCTTACGTTTAGGCCGTAAGGGTTGCACTATGCGTATGACCATGGTCAATGATGAAGGTAAAGCGATTGCAACGGCGATTGCATCGTATGCTTATTAAGCCATTTTTAAGTTAACACATTCAAAATGATGAAAAAATAAAGTCCAGTATTGGCAGCAGGGCATGATTTTATCCTGTTGCCAACGAAAAAAAGACTGACGAGTTACATTTTCTATTCTCAGGATATGATTTTTTAGCTTTAAAATGCCGGAAAATTGAAGAAGATAGACTTTCTCACGACACCATTATCTGACAGCAAAGTTGACATGCTTTGCAAAGCTCATGATGCCATGACCAAGTCTGCTAGATTTAGGACAAATCTATGACAGATACCGTTAGTAACCTGCCAGAAACCCCATCTACAGAGCAGCCCACCGATCAGGAATTAAAAGCACGCAGAAAAAAAGGCCTTGGTATAGTGGCTGTATTGATCGTGATTGCTTTGGTGATGTATTTGATTTGGTCAATATTTCTAAATCATTCCGTCAGTACCGATAATGCCTATGTCGGTGCAGAAACAGCGTCGATTACCTCGATGGTCACGGGGCAAGTGGCAGAGGTTTTGGTGAGTGATACGCAGCAAGTGAAAAAAGGCGATGTGCTTGTTCGCATTGATGCTCGTGATGCTGAAATTGCCTTAGCTCAGGCACAGGCTGAATTACTTAAAGCAAAACGCCAATACAAACAAACTGCGGCGAATAGTAGTTCTTTAAACTCACAAATCTTTGTCAGTGATGATGCAATTCATAGTGCAAGCGCACAAGTGGCCAAAGCACAAGCCGATCTGAATAAAGCACAAGATGAATTACAACGTCGTCAACAATTGGCTGCTTCGGGTGCGATTTCTAAAGAAGAATTAAGCACAGCGCAAAGTGCTGTGAATACCGCTAAAGCCAGTTTTGATGTGGCTCAAGCAGGGCTCGCTCAAGCCAAATCTAGTCAAAAAGCGGCGCAAAGTAATAAAGCTGCGAATGATGCATTAATTCAAGACAGCAATGAAAACTCAACCCCAGATGTTTTAGTTGCGCAAGCACGTCTACAACAAGCCCAGTTGGACTTAGAACGTACACAAATCAAAGCGCCCTTTGATGGTGTAGTGACACGTCGTAATATTCAAGTTGGGCAACGCATTGCACCGGGAACGTCATTAATGATGGTGGTGCCTGTCACTCAGTTATATGTCGATGCCAACTTTAAAGAAAGTCAATTGGCAGGGGTGCAAGCGGGTCAAAAAGTTGAACTGACATCTGATCTGTATGGTGACAAAGTTAAATTTAATGGCATAGTCACTGGTTTTTCTGGTGGCACAGGTTCAGCATTTGCCTTGATTCCAGCACAAAATGCCACAGGAAACTGGATTAAAGTGGTTCAGCGTTTACCTGTGAGGATACGTTTAGATCCAAAAGAGTTGGCAGAACACCCACTACGTGTGGGGCTGTCTATGGAAGCGACGATTGACCTGAAATCGAAGTAATTGCCTATGAATCAGCAAATGCAAATGACTGACCTAAAAGGTGGTCGTCTGATTCTCGCTGCCTTAGTCTTGGCATTGGCGAACTTTATGGTTGTGCTCGACATGACCATTGCCAATGTATCTGTGCCGCATATCACCGGTAGTCTTGCAGTGTCGGCATCCCAAGGGACATGGGTCATTACCTCCTATGCTGTGGCAGAAGCGATTTGCGTGCCATTGACCGGTTGGCTCGCTGGGCGCTTTGGTTCTGTACGGGTTTTTGTGATCAGCCTATTTGGCTTTACTGTATTTTCGATACTGTGTGGTTTATCGACCAGTTTGGAAATGTTGGTGTTTTGTCGAATTGGGCAAGGCTTGTTTGGTGGCCCGATTATGCCACTGAGCCAAACGTTGTTAATGCGCATTTTCCCTCCTGAAAAGCAATCCCAAGCCATGGGCATGTGGGCAATGACCACTGTAGTTGGCCCTATTTTAGGTCCAATTTTGGGTGGTACGATCAGTGATAATTTATCTTGGCATTGGATTTTCTTTATCAATATTCCTGTCGGAATAGGTTGTGCAATCGCAGCGATGCGCTTACTGAAAACGGCTGAAACTCCAACACAGAAATTGAAAATTGACCGCGGTGGTTTACTGCTGTTGGTGTTGTGGATTGGTGCCTTGCAATTGATGTTGGACTTAGGCCATGAGCGAGATTGGTTTAATAATCCATTTATCGTGGTGCTGGCACTGACGGCATTTGTCGGGTTGATCGTTTTCACGATTTGGGAGCTGACTGAGCGGCATCCAGTGGTGAATATACTGCTGTTTAAGTACAGAAGCTTTACCATTTCGGTCTTGGCTTTGGCCTTTGGTTTTGGTGCCTTTTTTGGCAGTATTGTCCTCATTCCGCAGTGGTTACAGATCAACTTGGGCTATACCGCAACGTGGGCCGGTTATCTCACGGCAACGATGGGCGTCGGTAGTCTGACCATGTCGCCAATTGTTGCGAAGCTTGCAACTAAGTACGATCAACGTGCTTTGGCGAGTTTTGGTTTAAGTATCTTGGGCGGTGTAACCCTTATGCGCGCCTTTTGGACTACGGATGCGGACTTTATGGCTTTGGCTTTACCGCAAATATTACAAGGTTTTGCCGTGCCATTTTTCTTTATTCCCTTGTCTAATATGGCCTTAGCATCTGTACTGCCACAAGATATGGCATCTGCGGCAGGTTTGATGAACTTCTTAAGAACCATGGCAGGGGCAATTGGAGCGTCGATTGCAGTAACCATTTGGGATGATCACACCAAAGTCGCACGCAGTGAAATGGTCAGTAATTTACATGTTACCGAGGTACAAAATACCTTGGTGAATCATGGAATGAGTTCAGAAGCCGCATTGGGTTACATCTCCAGTTTGGTGGATAAAGAAGCCTTAACGCTTTCAGCCAATCATGTGTTTTTAGTACTGGCGGGTGTCTTTATATTCGCTGCACTCATCATTTGGCTCTGCCCACGGCCTAAAGCAGGTGTGGGTGGTGGTCATGCACACTAAATAACATCAAGTATAAAAAACCGCTCATTCGAGCGGTTTTATATTGCATACGGCGTTGATTGAAAAAAATCAAAGATCCGAGCGCGCCCGTTTGAGTGCAGATTGCCACTGAGCCAAATGAAATTCACGTTGATCTGCATTCATTTTTGGTTCAAAAGCACGTTCTAATTGCCATGATGCAGCAATTTCATCAAGGTTTGAAAACACACCTGCTTTGAGTCCGGCCATTGCGGCAGCGCCCCATGCTGTTGATTCTAAAAGTTTAGGACGCAGTACAGGCACATTTAAAATATCGGCCTGAAATTGCATCAGCATATCATTGCTACTGGCACCGCCATCGACCCTGAGTTCTTTAAGTGGACTAGACAGGTCTGACTGCATGGCGGTCAATACATCCGACACTTGAAAGGCGATGGACTCAAGGGCAGCACGAGCTATGTGGAATTTATTGGTACCACGTGACATGCCGCAGAGGAGGGCACGGGCATCACTGTCCCAATGCGGAGCGCCTAGCCCAGTAAAGGCAGGAACCAGAACCACGCCATCGGTGTGTTCAACTTGGCACGCGAGTTTTTCAACATCACTGCTTTTTTGAATAATCCCTAAACCGTCTCGCAGCCATTGCACGATTGCGCCAGCCATAAACACACTACCTTCAAGTGCATAATGGGCTTGACCTTGAGCTTGCCATGCAAGGGTTGAGAGTAATTTATTGTGGCTATATTGAACTTCAGTGCCGGTGTTAAAGAGCATGAAACAGCCGGTACCATAGGTATTTTTTGCTGTTCCTACGTCAAAGCATGACTGTCCAAATAACGCAGATTGCTGATCACCTAAAATGCCGGTAATGGGAATGTTTGCGCCAAGTAAACCTGTAGCGGTATCTGCAATATATTCATCTGAACTGATGATTTTAGGGAGGACCGACAGGGGAATATCGAATAATTCTAAGAGTTCTTCATCCCAAGCTTGTTGCTGTAAGTTCATTAGCATGGTTCGTGAGGCATTGCTGGCTTCAATCACATGCTCTGCACCTTGCGTCAGGTTCCACACCAACCAACTGTCAATCGTGCCAAAAGCCACATGACCTTGCTCTGCGAGTTCACGTAGACCTTGAGTGTGCTCTAATAACCAAACCAATTTGCCAGCACTAAAATAGGGATCGATACGTAAACCGGTCTTTTTGTGAATGAGGTCATTGAGGTTTTGTTGGGTCAGTTGTCCACACCACTCGGTTGCACGGCGGTCTTGCCAAACAATTGCAGGAGCAAGGGGTTGACCTGTGCGTTTATCCCAAACCACAGTGGTTTCACGCTGATTGGTCAGGCCAATGGCTTTGATGTCTTTGGCGAGGATACGAGCAGAAGCGAGGGCTTGTTGCACGACGGCAATTTGTGTACTCCAAATTTCTTGAGCATCTTGCTCCACCCAGCCCGAATGAGGAGTTTGAATATGGGTTTCCCGTTGAGCTGTAGCTTGAACTTGTCCATGTTCGTTAAAAATGATCGCGCGACTTGAAGTCGTTCCTTGATCGAGTGCCAATAAAAAGCTCATATATTTTTCTTTTGCGGTCTTGAAAAATAAAATATTAACGCAATTATGTAATTAAGCGCAGATCAATGTGTAATTGTTTCGAAATTGCATCGCAATTTTTTGAAGTTATGCTATGATGACGCTACTTTGGGGATGTTTCTGGCTTCGACGCTGGTGATGAAACTCATAGATGCATGTCGAGAGCGCATTTTCTCTCGTAAATCAAATTTGCATATTTTAGTCGCAAACGACGAAACTTACGCTCTAGCTGCCTAAGGGCAGCTTGTCCGCATCCCTGAATACTTGTGGTTAGGGGTCCCGACTGAAGCGAACGCACACAAGTCCGTATAAGATCAAGCCTTGGGGTCTTATACTAAATCTTAAAGGATCGCGATTTGTACCCTGTTCGTCGGGTCACAAAGAGCTAAATCAATAGACGATATCTAAGCATGTAGTATTCTCGAGCGTAGTGCTGGCGGACGCGGGTTCAACTCCCGCCATCTCCACCAAATTCCTAAAAAAGCCTTTAAACTCAATGTTTAAAGGCTTTTTTATTGGCTGTATTGTCCGACCTTGTCCTAAGCTGTGTGACCCAATTTTTGCCTTGAGTGGGTAATTTTTGGGAAAATTTACCCAATAATTTTAGGATTGATAACGGGTAAATACACATGAAACTCACAGATACAGAATGCAGAAAAGCACAGCCACAAGATAAGCGTTACCGTCTGTCAGATGAGAATGGTCTTTCACTTCTTGTGACGCCAGCAGGACAAAAATACTGGAATGTACGTTATACCGTTCATGGTGAACGCAATTCTGAGTCATTCAGTCTATATCCTGAGGGGGAGTTTAAAGAAAGCAAGAGAGCTTGCCCTTGAACTGAAATACTTGTATTACAGGTCAGTCTAATACAAACATATCAAGCTATTTTTAAATTGGTCGTTGAGAATTGGTTTGAGAGTTAAAGAATAAATAGTCATGATCTAAAAATGATAATCTGCTTTATTCAACTCTTTTGAGACAACAGTGTAATCTTTAATCCCTTAGGAAAATTCGGTTCAAATTGGATGGTATAAGCATATTGTTGCAGCATTATTTTGACCAAAGATAAGCCCAGTCCATGACCTTTCTGCTGAGCCGATTTACGCCAAAAACGTTGCCCTAAGTAACGAATGTCTTCGGCATTTAAATGTCGGCCGTTATCTTGAATGCGTAACGTATTTTCCTGCATTTTCACCTCAATCACATCAGCATTTGCATGCAATAAGGCATTTTCAAGCAGGTTTTTAAGAACAGAATACAAGACAAATTGAGGTAATGCCAAATTACCAAGACTGTGCCAATCGACCTGAATTTTAGCTATTACTTTAGGATAAATCAGTGCTAAATCATCAAGTACTTTTGCAATAACGGGCTTTATCTGAGTGCTTGCTT
Organism: Acinetobacter sp. YH12023; assembly: GCF_013420135.1. Lineage (NCBI taxonomy): Bacteria > Pseudomonadati > Pseudomonadota > Gammaproteobacteria > Moraxellales > Moraxellaceae > Acinetobacter > Acinetobacter sp. YH12023. The sequence continues at coordinate 23,586 of NZ_VOYU01000010.1, read as the reverse complement.
TGATCTGTTCAATAGATTGATCGGTATTCGATAACATCAGTAATTGCTCAAGTAAATCAGCATAGCGACGGACACTTTGATTTGCTTGATCCAAGCTATATTGCAATTTCATATTGCCGTCCGTTTTCGCTATCAGTTGTGCCAATTGCACATTGGTTTTAATTGCGGTTAAAGGACTCCGTAATTCATGCGCCGCGTATGCACTAAAGACTTTTTCATTTTCAAGACTTTGATGCAGTTTATGGACTAAGCGATTCGAATTTTGCACAAAAGGGTAGACCTCTGAGGGCATGGTATTGGCATCTAAGCTCGTTAAATATTGGCTTGCTTCATTGAGCGATAAATTTGACTGACTTAAATCGCTTACAACCTGATCCAAGGCTTTAAATTCCCGACGAATAATCAAAACAATTAAGCCGATACACAACAATAATGACAAGATCAGCGGAATTAAGACCGATTGCAAAATCTGTTTTAGCAAAGACTCCCGCAAAAACATACGCTCTGCAGCCACCACTTGAATCTCACCACGGCGTAACACATAACTGCGCCATTGCGTCTCACCTTGTTGCCAAGTACTAAAACCAACTGCTTGCTGACTTAAATCTTTCGGTGCACCGCGTGTTTTGGCAATGACATGCTGTCCTACACTGATGTCAGAGCTAAATAAAGATACTTCGCAAGCGATCAATTGTTCTTGATCTGTGGAATGAAGTTGTTGGACTAAGGCAGACTTATCCAAACTTTGCAGTGGTAATTGTTGAATCAGTCGTGCGACCATTTGTGCGGAGGCATGCAAACGTTGATCTAAGGTGTCCTGAAGACGCTTTTGTAAGTCGATATACAGCCAAACAAACACCACACTCCATAAGCCGATCATCACAGCCAGAAGACTGCTGACCAAGCGCCATTTTAAGCTGTGTGATTTTTGCATGGCATTGACTCAGGAATTTTAAACATATAACCGACGCCACGAATGGTTTGAATATAGTCCGCATTCAATTTTTGTCTTAAGTGATAAATATGGACATTCAGAGCATTGCTTTCGATACTGTCTTGGAAGCCGTATAACTTATCTAGCAAAACTTCATTTTTGAGTACTTGATTTGGATGGCTCATCAAAGTTTCAAGCAAACTGTATTCACGGCGTGAAAGCTGAATCATTTGATCTTGATAATGGACTTCTTGAGTGTCTTTATTGAGCTTTAAGTGGTCAAATTGAATGACATTCGATGAAAAACCGCGGTGACGTCGGGTGAGTGCATGAACCCGTGCAATTAGTTCATCCAGTTCAAAAGGCTTGGTTAAATAGTCATCGGCACCGACATTTAATGCCTCAACACATTGTTGGGTCTGTAACCGTGCAGTTAAAACCAAAACAGGGACATGAATCTGATCTCTGCGCCATGATCGCAGTAAGTCTAAACCATCTTGATCCGGTAGGCCTAAATCCAGCAAACATAAATCGACTGCACTGTGGCGGATAAAATAATCTGCATCACGCGCATGACTCACATGTTCTACTGAAATATTTAAAAAATCCAATGTGGCACAAATACTTGAGGCAATATATGGATCATCTTCAACCAAAACAACAAACATAGCGTTTTCCTGACTTCCTGCCTGTATTTTATAAATGATTTATCTTGTTAATGCTCCCTTAATTTATGCTTTTGCATAATCAACCAAAATAGATTTATGTCGGGTATTAAAGTCATCTATGCGTATAGGGTTAGTAGGGTTGTGTGGAATATTCAGCATTTTGAGTATGCAAAGAGCATCCGCTGATTTTTTACCCCCTGATCAAGCATTTGCTTTTCAGGCTGTATCGACAGCGCAAGACCAAGCCAGCTTCACGTGGCGTATTGCTGATGGCTATTATCTGTATCATGATCAGTTTAAAGTCATTGAAAATGGCAAAGCATTATTACTGCAACTGCCTCGTCCACAGCAAAAAGATGACCCCAATTTCGGCATGACCGAAGTGCATTATGAACAAGTGCAAGCAACTGTCGCCATGCAACCAAATCAAAGCTATAAAATTGAATGGCAAGGCTGTGCCGAAAGTGGCTTATGTTATCCAGTACAGCGCACCACCATTCAAACCGATGCAGATGGATTACTCCCTGCAAGCAAGCTGAATCAGCAAAGTACAACGCAAAAGAAATTATTAGATGTAGTCACATCGTCGTCATTACCCAATACTGCAGTACCTGTAGAACCACAGGCGAAAAACACTGAAACTGCAACATTTGAAACTCAAGCCAAAAAAAATAAAGCAGAAGTCAAAGAGGATGAAAATGGTTTAAGTCCCTCTTCTGAAGTGACTACTTTAACAGAACCTAGCGAAGCCAGTACGCCAGAGCTAGACGATGCCTTGATGATGCAGGCAAGTTCTGAATCTGTGACTACAACAAATGCTGAACAGCGTACGAAGCAGGTCGATTGGAACAACGACCAGTACTTCTTTTATTTACTTTCAACAGACAATATTGCACTGAATCTGATCATTTTTTTAGGTTTAGGTGTATTGCTCGCATTCTTACCATGTTCCTTACCACTGATTCCGATCTTATCCAGTATTTTGGTACAACGTCATCGTGGCTATCGTGCTGGCATGATTGCAGGTGTCTTTGTGGTCGGAATGGCATTGATTTATGCCTTGATGGGTTTAGCTGTGGCTGGACTTGGCTATAACTTCCAACGTTGGTTACAAAGTCCCATCTTTATTGGGTTATTTGCCGTGATGTTCGTGCTGTTTGCATTGAATTTATTTGGCGTATTCCAGTTGTCTTTACCACAAGGTGTATTACAGCGTTTAGATCAATGGCAACAACGACAAAAAGGTGGAACCTTATGGGGTTCATTCATTATGGGTATGATCTCTGCGCTAATTGTCGGACCCTGTATGAGTGCGCCATTGGCAGGGGCTTTGCTGTTTGTTGCGCAATTGCCTGAACCGTGGATGGGGGCTAGTTACCTGTTTATTCTAGGTCTAGGTGTGGGCTTACCATTGTTGATTGCCTGTGTGTTTGGTGCACAGTACTTACCCAAACCGGGCGTGTGGATGGATCGTCTGAAATTCACTTTCGGTTTTGTCATGCTGTTGTTGGCGGTGTATTTCCTGCGTCCTTTACTGCTGAGTGTGGTTTATTTGACGTTGATGGGACTCTTATTCATCAGTATCACGGTTTACATTTTATGGAAGATTCGTCCGCATATTTCACAAATGCCGACGCAACTACTGTTCATTGCAATGAGCTTAGCTACTGCAATATCGGGTGGATGGTATATCACGCAAGCATGGTCACAACTGAGTACAACACAAGCCACATCATTAGTCGCATGGCAAAAAGTACGTACCCAAACCGAGCTTGAACAGGCACTCAATCAAGTCAAAGGACAAGCAGTGCTCATAGATGTGTATGCTGATTGGTGTGTGGCTTGTCAGCCGATTGAAAAAGAGGTGATGCCTCGTTTCGATGTACAAGCTGGTTTAGCACATGTTGCTCGGATCAAACTCGACTTAACAGAATACGAAGCAAGTCAGGATGCCATACTAAAACAATGGCAAATTTTAGGGCCACCGACCTTAATTTTCTTAGATACAGAGCATCAGGAACAGCGCAATCTACGTTTGACGGGTACCTTTAGTGCAGAGCAACTCTTGAACCGACTTAAGGTAGGAGCACAGCGATGATTTCGAATGAAGCCTTGCATCTTGGACCATTCATGTTGCCTTGGGGACTGTTGTGTTTTGTGTTGGCTTTGCTGGTCACTGCCATGATTGGACGAAAAGTCGGGCAAAAAGCACAGTGGTCAGCCGAGATTCAACAGCGTTTCCAAGATTCGATTTGGAACAGTGTTTGGATCGGATTAATAGGTGCACGCCTAGTCTTTATTGGATTAAATCTGGAATCTTATCTCGCATCGCCAATTGATATGCTGAAAATTCAAGACAAAGGGTTTCATCTGATTGGCGGGATAATTATTGGAAGTGCATGGTTTTGGTGGCGAAATTCGGCCATTGCGAACAAAGCAAAGGCCACATTATTGCTGATCTTTGTCATGCTCGTGGGGGCAGGATGGACAGCACAAAAAATCACGCATCAAGACAGCCATTATCCAAGTTTGAGTTTTCCAAGTCTGAACCTAGCCAGTCAAGGTCGGTCAGAAATGATTGCGCTAAAACAATTTCAAGGTCAGCCCACGGTTGTGAATTTATGGGCGAGTTGGTGTCCGCCGTGTCATCGTGAAATGCCTGTATTACAGCGTGCGCAGGATCAATATCCTGAGGTGCATTTTGTCATGCTCAATCAAGGTGAAGAGGTCGATACCGTCCGTGCTTATCTCACAAAACATCACTTCAGTTTTCAATATGTTCTGCTAGATGTGCAGGGTGAAATGCCACAAGCAGTGAACAGTTTAGGTTTACCCACTACCTTATTTTTTAATGCACAAGGTCAGTTGATTGCGCGTCATCAAGGCGAACTCAGTCAAGCGATGTTGCAACAATACTTAAAGAAAATGAATCCATAAATTGATCATAGGATATTTGTCATGAATACTTTACTTAAAACCAGTTTAGTTATCGGAACACTGTTGACAGTGGCATGTGGTGTCAGTGCTAATCCGAATGCCCTTAAAAAACAACTCGAAAAAGAAGGCTTTCAATTTGTAAAACCAATTCCTGCACCCGAAGGTTTAACAGGTTGGGTGGGGCATGAAGACCAATATTCCAATACCATTTTTATTTCTAAAGATGGTAAATATTATATAAAAGGTGAGTTGTTTGATGCCCAAGGCAATAATCTTTCAAACACCCAAATTGAAACCCATATGAAAAAAGCCATTTTGGATGATGTGTGGAAAACATTAGAAGATTCAACCTGGATTCAAGATGGCAAAACCGATGCGCCACGTATTGTCTATGTATTCTCAGATCCCAATTGCCCGTATTGTCATAAATTTTGGCAAGAAGCACGTCCTTGGGTAGAGTCAGGCAAGGTTCAATTACGTCATATTCAAGTGGGTGTGATTCGTGAAGAAAGCCGTGCTCAGGTGGCAACTTTACTGATGTCAAAAAATCCAACAGCCGTATTTAATGACATTAATATCAATCGTGGCAAAAATCGTCTTAAACCAGCTGAAAATATTCCTTTAGAGATTGCAGAAAAAATTGATTTTAACCAAAGCTTAATGGGCAAATATGGTTTCTTCTCAACACCATCCATTGCTTGGCGTGATAGCAAGGGTAACTTCCAGTCTGCACAAGGGATGCCGAGTGATCTCAAAGAAATCTTTGAAAAATAAGGAAAATGGATGCTCACCAAGCCAGCACAACAGCGCGTCTAAGATCATGCTAAGCTCAACGTCAACGACTTAAACATCAGGGGGCGCAATGTCAAATTTACAAGATCCACGCGTATTGTTCGCTTTGGAACGTACAGCATTGGCATGGAACCGCAGTGGTTTAGCCCTGATAGCCTTTGGTTTTGTGATTGAAAAATCAAATGTATTGCTACAACTACTGCACCCTGAGCAATATCAGCACAAAATTATCTATGGACAGTGGCTTGGCATTGCCGTGATTGTGTTTGGTTTATTGGTGAACTTTGCCTCAATTTTGCAATATCGTCGAGGATTGAGCTCATTAACCGAACAGGAATTTATTGAGGATTATCAGAGCCAACATCCCGTGTGGCTGAATTTATTGACCATGCTGACTGGGTTTTTACTGATCATCTCATTTTGGATTTACTAAGCTTGGCTGAGCTTCCATACAAAAGCATGCACAAAAATGTTTATTCCTGACAGTACAATTGATACAGCGTTTGCATAATACCCAGCACTTTAGGGTCTGCCAATTGATAAAAAATTTGTTTGCCTTCACGACGTGTCGAAACAATTTTATTGTTCCGTAAAACGGTCAATTGTTGTGATAGGGTCGGCTGATGAATATCAGTACATTCCTCAATTTGCTGAACATTTAATTCGCCATTGATCAACACACATAAAATTTTTAAACGGTCCGGATTTGATAACACTTTCAAACAATTGGAAACGGTATCAACCTGCGTAAATTCAATTTTTAAGTTATCGATTGCGATGTTCATAACGTCTAACCCGAATCATAAAAAGCAAAAAGAGCAAAGTATGTCGAGATAATAACATAAAATGGCTTGATTAATATATAAAAATATATAATATAAGTTTAAATATTGTTTGTGGCGCGTTAACTATGCATGATTTTGTGACAGCGTTTCTTGGTGGTGCTCTGTTGGGTATTGCAGTGGTGGGTTATTTGTATGTCCATGGGCGTATTGCAGGCATCAGTGGCTTGATTGCGCAGGTACTGAATCCACAGACGATTTTTAAAACGCCTGCAGTGTGGTTTCTTTCAGGCTTGATCATCACGCCATTTATTTATGGTCTTTTTGTACAACCAGAGATTATCGTGTCTGCTAGCCCATTAATGATGATTATTGCTGGTTTACTGGTGGGTTTTGGTACCCGCTTAGGTTCTGGTTGTACCAGTGGCCACGGTATCTGTGGAATCAGCCGATTATCTAAACGTTCCATCATTGCAACTATGACCTTTATGTTTGCAGGCTTTATTGCTGTATATGTTGTTCGTCACTTGATTGGAGCATTCTAAAATGAAAAACTTTTTAGCTTTTGTATTTGGTTCGCTTTTTTCAGTAGGTTTGATGTTCTCTGGCATGTCTAATCCGCAAAAAGTGATCGATTTTTTAGACATATTTGGTAATTGGGATGCAAGCCTTGCCTTTGTCATGATGGGGGCAATTGCTGTGGCATTTATTCCATTCCAAAAAGCGCTACGTAGCAGTGCACCAACCACAGTATTTAATGAGCAGATTGACTTACCAAGTAACAATAAAATTGATTCAAAGCTTATTATAGGTGCCTTAATATTTGGTGCAGGATGGGGGATTGCCGGCATTTGCCCAGCGCCAAGTTTCACCTTAATTGGCTTAGGGCATTATCAAGTTTTATATTTTATAGTGGCGATGCTTGCAGGCGTGTTGATTCACCGTAAATGGTCAGGAGCTTAACTATGCAACAACCGATTGTTCAGGATTTTTTTGATCAAGCGACCAATACATTTAGTTATGTGGTGAGTGATCCGGTAACCAAGCGCTGCGCTATCATTGACAGTGTTTTGGACTATGATGCGGCTTCGGCAACCACCTCGACCAACCATGCTGATGCAATCATTGCATATGTCAAAGTACAAGATTTAAAAGTAGATTGGATTTTGGAAACCCATGTGCATGCCGATCATTTGACTGCAGCACAGTATTTAAAATCTGTACTCGGTGGCAAAATTGCCATGAGTCATCACATTGCCTTGGTGCAAGAAACCTTTAGTGCCATTTATAATTTAGATATCAAGCAGTTTAATGCTCAACAACCATTTGATTATTTATTTGATGATCATGAGCATTTTCATATTGGTGAGCTAGAGGCCTATAACATTCCGACACCAGGTCATACGCCTGCATGTTTAAGTTATGTAGTGGGTGATGCAGTCTTTGTCGGTGATACTTTATTTATGCCAGATTATGGCACAGCACGTTGTGATTTTCCGCGTGGTAGTGCAGATACTTTATTTGATTCGGTGCAAAAACTGTATCAATTGCCAGCCTCCACCCGGGTGTTCTTGTGCCATGACTATTTGCCAAAAACGCGTGATGAATATCACTGCCAAACCGATATTCAAACGCAAAAAGAGCACAATATTCATATTCATGAGGGAACTACAAAATCTGAATTTGTGCAGATGCGTCATGAGCGGGATGCAACATTAAGTATGCCTAAACTGATTTTGCCGTCGATTCAAATCAATATGAAAGCGGGTCAATTTCCCGAACCTGAAGAAAATGGGGTGTCGTATTTAAAGTTACCGCTTAATTTTTTTAAAACCTAAAAATATTGTATTTCAAATTATTAAAGACTTATTTATGTCTTTATCTTAAAAATTCATATTTATATCTTTAAAGTGAATATTCACTTTAAAGATCTTGGTATTTTAGGTATATTTATTCTATAAAGCTGACCTGTATGATCGGATTTCAAGGAAGCACTGATTTTTTTAAGTATTTTTGCTTTCGTTGGCATCTGTTGAGAGAATATGTTGCTAAGACAGAGTGGAATGTTTTTTGCAATTTTAACTTTAGTTTTGCAAATCGCAGTATATTTACAACCGCTATTACCCGAAGAATTTCAAATTGCTCCGGTATGTCTCTCTATTACACATAATTTACTGTCCCCAGAAAAGCACAAACACGTACATGAGACGTATAACGAACTTGTTCATCATCTGACCCACGATCATAATCACGACGATCACAATGGACATAACCATCAATGCCAATACTGTACCGTCTATGGTGATGTTGTCCTACCTTTTGATTTTGAGATAGTTGAAATCATCGATAAGATTCAAGTCCGTCTAAGTTTCTATAAAGATGCTTTCCGACACGTATATTTCTCACTGCAAAGGCTTTACTTACTTCCACAAGGTAGGGCACCTCCACACACACTTTAAATCCTAATCAGACCAACAATTTGAATTGTTGATTTACCTCGGTATTTAAAGAGTGATTTTATGAAACTTTATATTTTTGCACCGTTTAGCGGATGCGAACAGAATCGATTCGCCTATATCATTAGGCTAAAACAATTGATCAAATCCCAACAGATTCACAACAGTCTGCGTCATCGTACTGATTTATCTTTCCTAAAGCAGTCCCGAAATTATGGGCCGTTTGTGGTTCACCGCATAATTCCACAATAAGGTGATAGACATGGATTTAGGTTTGACAGCACTTGAATTGGCGCGAATTCAATTCGCTTTTACAGTTTCTTTTCATATTATTTTCCCTGCAATTTCCATTGGGCTAGCAAGTTTTCTTGCGGTCTTAGAATGGCGTTGGCTAAAAACACAAGATCCCGTTTACCGAGATCTGTTCCAATTTTGGATCAAGGTGTTTGCATTGTCTTTCGGAATGGGAGTAGTTTCAGGGGTAGTCATGAGCTACCAATTTGGCACCAACTGGAGTGAATTCTCTCGTATTGCGGGTAGTGTCACTGGCCCCTTACTCAGTTATGAGGTCTTGAGTGCCTTCTTCTTAGAAGCGGGTTTCCTAGGCATTATGCTGTTTGGGTGGGGAAGAGTGGGTCCTAAAACCCATTTCTTTGCCACGCTGATGGTGGCAATTGGCACCTGTATTTCCATGTTTTGGATTTTATCTTCCAATAGCTGGATGCAAACTCCACAAGGCTTTAGCTTTGAAAATGGCATTATAGTGCCGCAAGATTGGTTTGCTATCGTTTTTAACCCATCATTCCCTTATCGCTTAGCGCATATGGCTCTAGCAGCATTCCTTGTATCTGGCTTATTGGTCGCTGCTACTGCAGCATGGCACTTACTCAAAGGTCGCCGTGATGCCTTAGTAAAAAAATCATTTTCTATGGCGATGTGGATGATTCTCGCACTTGCACCTTTACAGGTATTTGTGGGGGATATGCATGGTCTAAATACATTAGAACATCAACCTGCGAAACTTGCTGCAATTGAAGGACATTGGGAAACTAATAAAGATCATGGCATGCCGTTATATTTGTTTGGTATTCCTGATATGGAGGTGGAAGAAACCAAGTATGCAATTGGCATTCCGAACCTTGGTAGTCTGATCATGACGCACACCTTAGAGGGAGAGGTGAAAGGCTTAAAAGACTTTGCCCCTGAAGATCGACCAAACTCGCTCATAGTATTTTGGAGCTTCCGCATTATGGTCGGTATGGGAGTCTTGATGATTTTGCTTGCTCTGATGGGTGCATGGTTGCGTAAAACTGGGAAATTTTATGAGTCAAAATGGCTACACAAATTTGCCTTATGTATGGGACCTTCAGGCTTTATTGCCCTGCTTGCTGGTTGGTTTACCACAGAAGTCGGTCGTCAACCTTGGATCGTGTATGGCGTACTGCGTACCAAAGACGCCTTGTCACCAGTATCGGCAGAACAAGTCGGTTTAACCTTAATAATCTTTGTGATCGTGTACTGCATCGTATTTGGTATTGGGATTTATTACATGCTCAAATTGATGGTTAAAGGACCACAGTTCATTCATTCTCAAGCCCATAGCGATGGTGAGGTCATTCGTGCATCAAATCGTCCAATGAGTACGATTGATGAGTCGCTTGAAGTACAACCACAGGAGAAAAACCATGATTGATTTATCCTTAATTTGGGTAGTAATCATTGCTGTAGGTGTGCTGATTTATGTGGTACTCGATGGCTTTGATTTAGGGATTGGTATCCTTTTTCCTTTAGTAAAAGATCGCCAAGAACGCGATGTGATGATGAATACCGTTGCACCAGTTTGGGATGGCAATGAAACTTGGATGGTTTTAGGTGGTGCAGGCTTATTTGCGGCATTTCCATTGGTGTATTCGACTGTGCTTTCTGCGCTGTATATGCCGATTATCTTAATGGTCATCTCACTGATTTTCCGTGGTGTCGCCTTTGAGTTTCGTTTTAAAGCGAACCGCACTAAACATTTATGGGATCAAGCGTTTATTTGGGGCTCGATCTTAGCATCATTCTTCCAAGGTATGATTTTAGGTGCTTATATCCAAGGGATTGAAACCACCAATGGTATTTATAGTGGTGGCGGATTGGATTGGCTGACCCCATTTTCAATTTTTACTGGGATTGCTGTAGTGGTGCTGTATGCCACCTTGGGCTGTGGTTGGCTGATTTTTAAAACGGATGCACGTGTTCAAAATCATATGTTTAGCCTCATGCCAAAACTGATTATCGCCTTATTTGTGATTTTTGCTGCAGTGAGTATTTACACCCCATTGGTACATGCAGAGATTGCAAATCGTTGGTTTAGCTTGCCGCAACTGTACTATTTTAGTCCTGTGCCGATTTTAGTATTGATCTTCAAATTATTGGCTTTACGTGCCTGTAAAAGACGTCAGGAATTTGCGCCATTTATTTATACACTTGTCTTAGTTGTGCTGGCATATACAGGGTTCTTAATCAGTCTATGGCCAAATATCATCCCACCATCCGTCACCATTTGGCAGGCAGCAGCACCGCAAAGCAGTCAATTGTTCGCCTTGATTGGAGCATTGGTGCTGATACCGATTATTTTGTTCTATACCGCACTGTCGTATTGGGTGTTCCGTGACAAAGTTCGTGTCGGCGATGATGGCTATCATTAAGGAGAATCATCATGAAACTGAATCAAGCAGGCTGGTTTATTGTGCTATGGCTTGGTGGTGTCTTGAGTTTGGCGCTTGTTGCAGGGTTCTTTAGACTGCTGGTGCAGTGGGCTTACTAGAACCTATTCCTTAAATCTGAATCCACTATCTTGCCGGGTAAGATAGTGGATTTTTTTGAGGGACTAAAGGTGAATTGAGTAGGTAGAATATGACAAGTTAAAGTGTCGAAATACATAAAATATATTTTTTATATTCAATACTTCTTTTGAATGATTTTTCTGTTTTTTTTGCTTCTATATTGTTAAAACTAACATGAAGCATTGAAAAAATCTTAAGGAGCGTGAGTGGAACTTAAACAGCTCAAATATTTCATCACCATTGTAGAGTCTGGAAGTTTAGGCAAAGCTGCACAAAAACTTGAGGTTGGCACATCGGCACTCAGTCAACAGATTGCCAAGCTTGAAGATGAACTCTGTACACGCTTATTACAGCGAAACTCAACAGGTGTGACACCTACGCCATCAGGTTTGGCATTTTTTAAACAAGCGCAGTTATCTTTGAGACATATCCAATATGCAGTGGAGGCGGCGCATTCTTCACGATTGACAGGTCATGTGAGTGTAGGATTTTCTCCAAGCATCGCATCTGTATTGGGTATTCCCTTTATGCAGCTGATGTCACAGCGTTATCCAGATATAAAAATCCACCTTGTAGAGAGTTTATCTGGCAACCTCACCAATTTAGTAAATTCGAGACAATTAGATATCGCGATCATTTTCACCCAAGATGTCGATGCCAATTGGGCAGTACAACCGTTATTAAAAGAACAAATGTTTCTTATGGCAAATCGTTCTTTACTGAAAGAGTATGGCTTTGAACACTGCATTGAAAATGGAAAAATTGATTTAGAAAATGTGAATCGTTTGCCTCTGGTATTACCAAGCCAACGACATGGTCTACGTAAATTCATAGATCAAAAGGTTGAGGGGCTGGACGTAAATTATGAAGTTGATGGTTTACACTTACTCATGAACTGTGTCAGCAACTTAAATATGGCGACCATTCAACCTGTCAGTGCACATTTTGATTATCTCAAATCAGATATTTGTTTACTCAAAGTAGTTGAACCAGTGCTGGATCGAATTAATTATCTTATTAGTATTGCAGAAGAAGAGCTTTCTCCTGCAAGTCTCGCCACCAAAGTAGCAATTAAAATTTGTGTTAAGCAGCTGATCAATAAAGGATTATGGTCAAGTGCAGAGCTATTAGACTTTTAGCCTATTTAATTTTACTAAACACCTATTTAAAAGTTGCCTATCACAGCGCTAGGCAGTTTTGGTCTTAAATTACATCAAATTCGAAAGGGAAGACATCGAATGCATGATGTAATTGTAATTGGCGGTGGGAATGCCGCTTTATGTGCAGCATTGACAGCAAGGGAGGCTGGCGCTTCAGTTTTATTGTTAGAAGCAGCACCAAAGGAATGGCGCGGTGGAAATTCACAACATACCCGTAACCTGCGTTGTATGCATGATGAACCTCAAGATGTGTTAGTCGATGCCTATCCAGAAGAAGAATATTGGCAGGACTTACTCAAAGTAACTGCAGGTAAAACCAATGAGCATTTAGCGCGTTTAGTGATTCGCACCACGGCAACTTGCCGTAATTGGATGCGTCAACATGGGGTAAATTTTCAACCACCGTTATCAGGTGCCTTACATGTAGCACGGACCAATGCATTTTTTATGGGCGGTGGTAAAGCTTTGGTGAATGCCTATTTTAGAAGTGCAAAAGATTTAGGGGTCGAGATTCGCTACAACACAAAAATCAATGAACTGATTATTGAAGATGGGACATTTATTGCTGCAATTGCTGAAGATGGCACGCGTTTTGACGGCGCTTCATGTGTATTAGCTGCAGGTGGATTTGAATCCAATCGCGAATGGTTAAAAGAAGCGTGGGGACAAAATGAAAATGGAGAATGGCCTGCAGATCATTTCATTATACGAGGCACACGTTTTAACCAAGGCAACTTATTAAAGTTCATGATTGATCAAGGTGCAGATATTATTGGCGACCCATCTCAATCACATTGTGTCGCAGTTGATGCCCGCGCACCGCTCTACGATGGTGGCATTTGCACCCGTATTGACTGTGTTTCGCTTGGCATCGTGGTTAATAAAAATGCGCAACGTTTTTATGATGAAGGCGAAGATTTCTGGCCGAAACGTTATGCCATTTGGGGGCGTTTAGTTGCAAAACAGCCCAGTCAGATTGCGTATTCAATTATTGATTCAAAATCAGTTGGGCGTTTTATGCCACCTGTTTTTGAAGGTACTAAGGCAGATACGATCGAAGAATTGGCAGAAAAATTAAATCTAGATGTTGCAACTTTAGTTCAAACCGTGAAGGACTATAACCAAGCCTGTGTGGCGGGTGAGTTTAATCACACTGTACTGGATAATTGCCATACTGAGAATTTAACGCCCGCAAAAACACATTGGGCTGTTCCTTTAAACCAACCGCCATATTATGCCTACGCTTTACGTCCAGGCATTACTTTCACCTATCTAGGCTTAAAAGTCGAAGATGATGCCGCTGTACGCTTTGAAAATGTCGCGAGTCCAAATCTATTTGTTGCTGGCGAAATGATGGCTGGCAATGTACTTGGGCAAGGCTATACAGCCGGTGTAGGTATGTCGATTGGAACGACATTTGGTCGAATTGCAGGAAAAAATGCGGCTCAAGCTGCGTTTAAACTGGGAGTTTAAAGAATGAATGCAAATGTTAAAAACTTAATTCCAGTTGTACAGCTCACGGATCATGAACAGCAAGTAAAACAGGCTTTACAGATTTGTAATGCATGTCGTTACTGCGAAACATTCTGTGCGGTTTTCCCTGCAATGACCAAAAGACTAGAGTTTACTCAAGCCGATATTCATTACATGGCAAATTTATGTCACAACTGTGGCGCATGCTTACATGCCTGTCAGTATGCGCCTCCGCATGAATTTGGCGTCAATATTCCTCAAGCCATGGCACAAGTTCGCCTAGAAACCTATCAAGAATTTGCAGTTCCTGCATCTTTTGGTGCGATTTATAAAAAGACCGGAATTCCTTTGGTTTCGGCGATGTCAGTATTTTTTGCATTACTGATGCTCTTGGGTGTTTGGCTCAATGGCACCAATATCTTTGGTCAATATCAAGGGGATTTTTATGCAATTTTTCCGCATAACTTTCTTGCCGTGTTGTTTGGCTCTGTGTTTATTTTGGCTTTTGTACTTTTGGGTTTGGGAATTGCAAAATTTTGGAAACAAACCTCAAAAATTATTCCAGAGGGCGTTGCACAACCTGATATTTTTCAAGCGTCAAAAAATGTCCTGACCTTAAAATATTTAGATGGTGGACATGGTAAAGGTTGTAATGAGGAAGATGATCGTTATACGCAAATTCGCCGAGTTTTCCATCACTTTACGATGTATGGATTTTTACTTTGCTTTATGGCAACCAGTGTCGCGACGATGTATCACTACTTTTTAGGCTTAGAAGCACCGTATGCCTACACCAGTTTACCGGTGATTTTAGGTACATTGGGCGGTATTGGTCTGATCATTGGACCGATCGGGCTACTTCATCTCAATATTAAACGACATCCGATGCATGGCGATGCAAATCAAAAACCAATGGACCGTGGTTTTATCTTCCTTTTATTGCTGATCAGCATTACTGGTCTGGCGTTATTGGCATTTCGCGATAGTTCCGCAATGGCACTCTTGCTGATTGTTCATCTTGCAACCGTTATGACTTTCTTCTTGACGATCCCTTTTGGTAAGTTTGCGCACGGCTTTTACCGAAGTGCCGCATTACTAAAATTTGCCGTCGAAGAACGTGTTGCAAAACTTAAAACAAATTCAAAAACCAAGTAAGCACCCAAACCACAACTGGACCATGGAGGTCGATGATGGCTATAGGTAAGAAAATTGAATTTTTAAATGGACTACAACGTTATAAGGATATTTTAACAATGAAGAAATTAAAATGGTTAGCCGTCGCTTGCACCAGTATTGCTGTCGTTGGCTGTGGCACAGGCAATGCCTCAAAAGATCCTGGTCATCCAAAACGTGCAGAATGTATTGCCCCTGCAAAGCCGGGTGGTGGTTTTGATATGACCTGTAAGCTGATCCAATCCGGCTTTAAAGAAACAGAAGTATTAAAAGACCCCATGCGTGTGACGTATATGCCAGGCGGCGTTGGGGCCGTAGCTTACAATAAAATCGTGAATAATGATCCAGCAAATAACAATGCGGTCATCGCATTTTCAACTGGTTCTTTACTGAATTTGGCTCAAGGTAAATTTGGTAATTTTACTGAAAAGGATGTGAAGTGGCTTTCGGGTGTAGCTGTTGATTACGGTTTAGTGGCAGTGCATAAGGATTCGCCATTAAAAACACTGGATGATCTGATGAAGGCGCTAAAAGAAAATCCCAAAGGGATCAGTTTTGGTGGTGCTGGCAGTGTGGGTGGTCAAGATTGGATGCAAACGGCAATTTTGGCTAAAAAGGCTGGGGTAAATCCTGCCAACATGAGTTTTGTAGCTCTCGAAGGCGGTGGCGAAGTATTAACAGCCTTGTTAGGTAAACATATTCAAGTGGGCGTGGGGAATGTGAGTGAAATTGGCTCGCATCTCGAAGCGGGTAATATCCGTGTTCTAGCAGTGTTTTCTGATAAACGTTTAGCGGGTAAATTTTCTAAGTTATTAACTGCGAAGGAACAAGGTTATGACTTGGAATGGCCTGTGATTCGTGGTTTCTACATGGGACCAAAGGTCAGTGATGAGGCATATGCTTGGTGGAAAAATGCATTTGATAAAATGATGACCAATCAAAAATTCGATGCAGTTCGAGAAAATCAGGACCTGTTGCCATTTGAATTAACGGGTGAAGAAATCAGTGCTTATGTCTATAAGCAAACGGCTGAAATGCGCCAATTATCAGAAGAATATAAATTATCAAAATAACAAAGATGCTGAGTTGAATGCATTTTTAACTCAGTTTTTTGTTTTCGAGGATAGATGATGAAATCTGAACGGATTCTTACGGCCATCATTGCGGTCTGCGGCTTTTTCTTATTAATTTACGCATGCAATTTTAAAGCGCCTATTTCCTACGATCCTGTAGGACCGAAAGCCTTTCCAATTTTACTGATGGGTTTAATTACAGTGAGTGCCATTTATTTGACTGTGCGCCCAGCCATGATGTTTGAACCTGTTGAACTAGGTTGGACTAAGCATTTAATCGGCAAACTGGTTTTATGCACATTGGCATTATCACTGTATGCACTTTGCTTTGAATGGTTGGGATTTATCGCGGCAACGCTACTGATGACCATCGCGGTTGGGAAACTTTTTAACGGTAAAACAGTGTCAGTGATTATTACGGGTTTGGTGCTGAGTATGAGTACCTATTATCTGTTTGACCGTGTTTTGGATGTGCCATTGCCACTAGGCTTCTTGGGTTAGGGATGACAACGACATGGACATATTTAATTTCTTAATGACAGGTTTTGAAGTTGCCTTACAACCACAAAATTTACTCATTGCTTTTATTGGTGCATTTATTGGAACGATTGTCGGACTGTTGCCGGGATTGGGTCCAATCAATGGTGTTGCCATCTTATTACCTTTTGCCTATGCCTTAGGATTACCCGTTGATAGTGCCTTAATTTTATTGGCAGCTGTTTATCTCGGTTGTGAATACGGTGGACGAATTTCCGCAATTTTGCTGAATGTACCGGGCGATGCGGGTGCAATTATGACCACTTTAGATGGTTATCCTTTGGCTCAGCAAGGTAAGGCAGGTATTGCTTTATCCCTTTCATCTGTTAGCTCATTTATAGGTAGCACAATTGCTTTTATAGGGATTGTTTTATTTGCTCCGATTTTGGCGCGATGGGCGGTTTCCTTTGGACCAGCGGAATACTTTGCCTTGATGGTTTTTGCAATTGTCTGCCTGACCGGTTTAGTGAGTACGCAACCATTTAAAACGTTAATCATGGCGCTGATCGGTCTGGCAATTTCGACCGTGGGTATGGATGCGATTACCGGTGTTTATCGTTTTACATTTGATAGTGTGGGTTTAAGTGACGGCATTGCCTTTACAACAGTGGTGATTGGTTTATTTAGTATCAGTGAAATTCTACTGCTGCTTGAACGTACCACGATGGGCAAAGTGGTATTAGAACAAGGAAAACGCTCATTATTTAATGTCAAAGAGTTTCTGAGTGCCTTAGCCACCATGATTCGTGGATCTTTGATTGGGTTTTTCTCAGGGATTTTACCGGGCGCAGGTGCTAGTGTGGCGAGTGCCATGGCGTATACCACTGAACGGAAAATGGCGGGTGACAGTAGTCAATTTGGTAAAGGTGATCTACGTGGTTTGGCCGCGCCAGAAAGTGCTAATAATGCAGCAGCATGTGGTTCTTTTGTCCCAATGTTGACTTTAGGTGTGCCGGGTTCTGGAACAACTGCAGTCATGATGGGTGCTTTGACCATGTATAACATTACCCCAGGTCCGCAGTTATTTACAGAGCAGCCTGTATTGGTTTGGGCATTGATTGCATCCTTAATGGTGGGGAATATTATCTTATTGGTATTGAACTTACCCTTAGTTGGCTTCTTTGCGCGTTTACTTTCGATTCCAAGTTATATTTTGATTCCTATTATTGCAACCGTCAGCTTTGTTGGGGTATTTGCAATTCATAGCACTGTTTTCGATCTTGTGCTTTGTATGGGGCTCGGTATTGTTGGATATATCCTTCGAAAATTTGATTTTCCATTGGCACCTCTGATTCTTGGTTTTGTACTGGGTGAATTGATGGAGTCAAATCTACGACGTGCACTCTCCATTTCTCAAGGTGAGCTCAGTATTCTGTGGAGCAGTAACATCAGTATGGGACTATGGGTCATGTCAGCACTGTTGTTGATCTTGCCAATCGTCCGTAAATATCTATTCATTAAGAAGCAAAAAGCTTAAATGGAGAAGCAATGGTCAGCGAGTCTGACCATTGCTGTTAGATCATATGGAAATAATAAAATTAAATGCCAAAGGATTGGTATGCGCACTGATCGGTGCGCTCATCGCAAATTTACTTCATCTCCCTTTACCGTGGTTGCTCGGGCCATTACTCGCGGCTTTATTGTTTGGTTGTATAGGCCAACCACTCACATGTTCACCGCATTGGCGTAAAGTGGGACAAGTCATTATTGGTATGGTTTTGGGACTATATTTTACCCCAGCGCTAGTCCATGCTATTTCTGCCTATTGGATATTTATCGTACTCGGCATCTTATGGTCATTGATTTTGGGAACACTTATCGCAGGATTACAATATCGTATCAATGGTTTAGATTGGGCAACGGCGTGGTTTTCTTCTGCAATCGGCAGTGCCAGTGAAATGGTGAATATCGCAGAACATCATCATGCGCAAGTGGATAAAGTTGTTGCTGCGCATAGTTTGAGAATCGTGGCACTTGTGGTGCTTGTACCAATCGTTTTAGCAGCATTATTTGATATTCATTGGGTGAGTCTAGACCCACACATCATTGATCACTTTGGAATTGTCCAAATTTTTCTTTTATTTGCTTTGGCCTGTTTGATAGCGAAAATATTTCAAAAATTCAACGTATTAAATGCATGGGTTCTCGGACCATTAGTTATAGTGGGATTACTTTCATTTTTCGGAGCATTGGAATTAAAATTTCCGACGTGGTTTACGGCCTTTGGACAAATATGTATAGGCTGGTCATTAGGCACAAAGTTTCCTTTTGGCTTTTTAAAAAGCCATAAAAAATTCATCGCCATCACGACCATTTTGAATTTGTTGGCATTAGGATTATCCATCCTGTTTGCATTGTTCTTGATGTATATCAGTCATGCTAATGGGAAGATTTTAGTTTTAGGCTTATCTCCCGGCGGCATTGCAGAAATGTCTTTAATGGCAAAAGCCCTTGGATTAGCTGTGCCTATCGTGGTTGCGTTTCAACTATCACGGCTGATTTTTGTGATATTGACCACCAATTATTTCTATCAATTAAGCAAAAAAATATTTTTTAAAACAACAGATAAGCCTTAATCGTCCACTCAATTCGATCTTTGATTCAGATGAATTAAATAGAACACTTTCTATAGATTGCATTTGAAATAAAGTGGAGTAGAAGTTAGAAAAAAATGAGATTAATGAAAGATAGTTGAGAAAAGGGTCTTAAATGATGGTTTGAAATTGAAGATGAGCAAGAGGGATCAATTTGATTCAGGACTGCTCTCGTCAGTCCCTTATTATTTTAATGCCGTTTTAGATCAGTAAATTTTAAATTTCATTATTATGCAAAATTCGAAGATTTAAAGATTTAAAGATTTAACGTCAAAATTAAATTTCGCGCCAAACATCATTCTTATCTTTGAATGAAATCATAAAGTTAAATTTATCATCATTACTTACCAAAAGGCCTTCTGGCGTTTGCATAATCACTTTCAGAACGGTACCAGTTTCAAAAACCAAAGGACTGCAATTTTCTTTATTTAATGTAATTGGTTTGAGTAATTCAACAATTGCACTTTCCATTTTACTTCCCCAAGCATAGGTTGTTAATTGAACTTAGCATATTATTGGTGAAGAAACATGTTTTGTAAATGACGTGAGCTCCATCGCAGAAAATATTTTAGAGATTTCCATAACTTAAGTTTAAATAATGGTTAAATAAATTATAGTTTTTTAATCTGTTGATATCAAAAAAAATTTTAAAATATGACAAACTTTTTAACTCTAATTATATGTCCTAAGATGTGTTTTTTGTTCCACAAATAATGACCAGATCATCAAAAGGGCATGATCAATAATGAATTTAAGGTGAACTTCAGTTTTCATCCTTAAGCTAACCGAAAGATGTGTCGTCTTGTATTTGATTGTTAAATTTCAGATTAAACAGCGTTAAATATTCAATCTGAACAAGAAAATTAATGAAATAAAACTTATTATCAGCAACTCAATCTAAAAACAAAGATTCAGGGAAATGTAGGACCAATGTTTAAATCTTTTTTTCCAAATCCAAAATGGTTTTTTGGATCATTCCTTATATGGTTCGTGATCAATATTGTCTTGTGGTATAGCGGTGGCAATAGTTGGGGTACGATGTTTGGTTTACCTGCAAATTATCATCAAGCAGAGCTGCCTATTGGTATTAGCCGATTTTGGAGCCCCAAATTTTTATGGTTCTATGCTTGGTTTTTTGTAGCAACGGCACTCTTTGCAGCCTTTTGGAAGATTAAATCAGATAATCCTTGGCAACGATGGTCTGTGTGGGGAACCGCATTTATCCTGTTTAATGTTTGGTTTAGTGTGGAATGTAATGTCGTAATCAATGCTTGGTATAACCCATTCTATGATCTGATCCAGAAGATGCTTTCAGGTGGTGGGGGCGAAGTGGCGACGCTATATTCAGAGACGCTGACTTTTCTCTATGTGGCCATGGTGTATGTCACACTGGCGGTATTGAACCTGTTTTTCGTCAGTCATTATGTTTTTCGTTGGCGTACCGCGATGAATGACTTTTATACAGCGCATTGGAAAAAACTGAGAACCATCGAAGGTGCCTCACAGCGTATTCAAGAAGACACGATGCGTTTTGCGAGAACCACAGAAGGACTTGGGGTTAGCTTGGTTGAATCGGTGATGACCTTAATTGCATTTCTACCTGTGTTGTTAACTTTATCAACACATGTAAAGAAATTACCTGTCGTGGGGGAAATCACCTATGCATTGGTTTGGGCGGCAGTCCTTTGGGCAGTATTAGGGACGGTTATTTTAATGCTTGTGGGTTATAAACTACCGGGTTTGGAGTTTAATAATCAAAAAGTCGAAGCAGCATATCGTAAAGAATTAGTTTATGGTGAAGATTATGCCGATCGAGCAGACCCTCTCACATTAAAAGAATTATTTGGTAAAGTCCGATTTAATTATTTTAGACTGTATTTTCACTATGCTTATTTCAACCTCGTTCGTATTTGGTATATGCAGCTTGATAATATTTATGGGTTCTTTGTATTGTTTCCAAGTATTGCAGCGGGAACAATCACGCTCGGTATATTAATGCAAATTTTAAATGTCTTTGGGCGTGTACGTGATTCTTTCCAATACCTGATTTCCTCGTGGACAACCATTATTGAACTGATTTCTATTTATAAACGTTTAAGAGCATTTGAAGAAAAAATTAGAAATTGAGTTTATAAATTTAAAATAGGCCTAGTTGCACAAAGTAATTCCTAAGGGCTTCTTTAGCGATCTAATTTCCAAATGAAGAGGCCTCTAGCTAGAATTTACCGCATAATCAATATGTATTGAATTAAATTATTAGGGTATACCTTCAGTACTTGGAATTTTAACAGTCAAGTCAATGAGATTTATGCCCCTGAAGTGGCCTTAAATAAATTTATAAAATGAGTTCAAACTTATGCCCAAGTTGCTATTTAATTTTGAGTCATATACCTAGGTTGTATGTATCAAATCTTTGATCAAAACAAATCTTTCAAGAAAAACCAATAATTGTTTACTTGTGTAAATATTGTGCATTTTATGTATATTTATTGTTCGTTAGGTTTGTTTTTATTAATGTTTAAGCACAATTTGGATACCTTTAATAACATTTTATTGGCATTTTGTTTAGTTAAATTGCAAATTAAGTCACAAAAATAACAAATATTGTCAAAAAAAATACATTTTTTCTTATGTTAATTAACATTAGCTTTAATATTTGAGTCGTAATAAAAAAAAACAGAGATTTTTTGCAAAATTTGGTGAACTGTTTGGCACTAATGTGTGTTTTTTATATACATAATTAGTGAAATCTAGGAACGGTGAAAATGCCTTTCTTAAGTGTTATTAAAACAATTTATAGATTAAAAAAAGCTTTCAAAAATTAAGCCCAATAAGGAGAAATTCCATGTTGCAGGTGCAAATAGTATCAAAAGAGCACCACACAATACTTGAGAATTTGCAAACAAGTAATGTTGTGTTGAAAGAGGCTTCTGTTGTTGTTATTCACACATCCAGAGAAAATGTTGCAAGCGTTGAGCGAGTGGGTAATTCATTAATTATTAAAACCCACGATGGTCAGCAATTAGTTATTGAAAACTATTTTTCAGATAATCTTGATTTAAATGATGTTGTTTTGGAGGAGAATGACAGATTATATTTACTTGAAACTGCAAATGATTCAGTTGGGCAATTAACGGTAAATTATAATCCAATAGATGAAATAGACCCATTATTATATGACGATAGTTCGGCTGGTTTATGGGCTTGGCTTGCACCAGTGGTGACAGCAGCTGGAATTGCACTTTGGGCTGGTCATGATTCAGGAAGTTCTTCAAAACCTAAAGATACCACTGCACCATCAGCACCAACCGATGTAGTGATATCGGAAGACGGTACAACAGTTACAGGTAAAGGTGAGCCCGGCTCCACGGTAGAAATCAAAGACCAAGACGGCAACGTGATTGGTACAGGATCTGTGGATAGCAATGGTGATTTCAGTGTTGAACTTGAAGAACCGTTAACCAATGGTGAAACCATTGAAGCGACAGTAACGGATCCGGCTGGCAATGAATCTGAACCAACAGAAGCAACTGCGCCAGATACAACAGCACCAGAAGCACCAACCGATGTAGCGGTATCAGAAGACGGTACAACAGTTACAGGTAAAGGTGAGCCCGGCTCCACGGTAGAAATCAAAGACCAAGACGGCAACGTGATTGGCACAGGCCCAGTGGATAGCAATGGTGATTTCAGTGTTGAACTTGAAGAACCGTTAACCAATGGTGAAACCATTGAAGCGACAGTAACGGATCCAGCTGGCAATGAATCTGAACCAACAGAAGCAACTGCGCCAGATACAACAGCCCCTGTAGTCAGTGATGTTGTCGCGGCGCCAAATGAAGATGGCACAGCGACTGTAACAGGTAAAACTGAACCAGGTGCAACAGTAGTCATTAAAGATCCAGCGGGTAATCCAGTTCCAGTGACGGTTAATCCAGATGGCACCTTCACAGCAACTGTCCCAGCACCAGCCCCAGAGGGTGCATATACCGTAGAAGCAACGGACCCTGCTGGAAACACAGGCACAGGCACAGCTACGCTTGATGACAATGTTGCACCAGAAGCACCAGAAGCAACAGTCAGCGAAGATGGCACAAGCGTGATCGGTCGAACTGAACCTGGAGCAACAGTCGAAGTAAAAGATGCAGATGGTAATGTGATTGGTACTGGTACTGCAGA
>NZ_VOYU01000009.1:0-172645 GCF_013420135.1 Acinetobacter sp. YH12023 | reverse complement strand
CCACGGTAGAAATCAAAGACCAAGACGGCAACGTGATTGGTACAGGAACTGTGGATAGCAATGGTGATTTTAGTGTTGAACTTGAAGAACCGTTAACCAATGGTGAAACCATTGAAGCAACAGTAACCGATCCAGCTGGCAATGAATCTGAACCAACAGAAGCAACTGCGCCAGATACAACAGCACCATCAGCACCAACCGATGTAGTGATATCGGAAGACGGTACAACGGTTACAGGTAAGGGGGAACCTGGATCAACAGTTAAAATAAAAGATAAAGATGGCACCGTGATTGGTACTGCTACTGTTGATTCTGCAGGAAATTTTGAAGTTGAATTGAAAGATCCATTAACTAATGGTGAAAAAGTAGATGTCACACTAACAGATAAAGCTGGCAACGAATCTGAACCAACAGAAGCGACTGCGCCAGACACAACAGCGCCAGTAGCACCAACCGATGTAGTGATATCGGAAGACGGTACAACAGTTACAGGTAAAGGTGAGCCTGGCTCCACAGTAGAAATCAAAGACCAAGACGGCAACGTGATTGGTACAGGAACTGTGGATAGCAATGGTGATTTTAGTGTTGAACTTGAAGAACCATTAACCAATGGTGAAACCATTGAAGCGACAGTAACGGATCCAGCTGGCAACGAATCTGAACCAACAGAAGCAACTGCGCCAGATACAACAGCGCCAGAAGCACCAACAGATGTAGCGGTATCAGAAGACGGTACAACAGTTACAGGTAAAGGTGAGCCCGGCTCCACGGTAGAAATCAAAGACCAAGACGGCAAC
Organism: Acinetobacter sp. YH12023; assembly: GCF_013420135.1. NCBI lineage: Bacteria > Pseudomonadati > Pseudomonadota > Gammaproteobacteria > Moraxellales > Moraxellaceae > Acinetobacter > Acinetobacter sp. YH12023. The sequence goes on along the minus strand of NZ_VOYU01000009.1, from coordinate 171,848 downwards.
GTGATTGGTACAGGCCCAGTGGATAGCAATGGTGATTTTAGTGTTGAACTTGAAGAACCGTTAACCAATGGTGAAACCATTGAAGCGACAGTAACGGATCCAGCTGGCAACGAATCTGAACCAACAGAAGCGACTGCGCCAGATACAACAGCACCAGAAGCACCAACCGATCTAGCATTCAACGATACAGGTAGTCAAATTAAGGGTAAAGGTGAAGCTGGAACAATTGTAGAAGTAAAAGATGCAGATGGTAATGTGATTGGTACTGGTACTGTAGATTCTACGGGTCATTTTGTTGTTGAACTTGAAGAGCCATTGGTTGATGGAGAAACAGTTTCTGTAACACTTACAGATAGTTCAAATAACACATCGCCATCAAGTAATGTTGTTGCTCCAGATTTAATAGAAGCCGATGCGGATGCAGATGCGGATGCCGACGCTGACGCGGATGCGGATGCGGATGCGGATGCAGATGCCGATGCCGATGCCGATGCCGATGCCGATGCGGATGCGGATGCTGATGCTGATGCAGATGCCGATGCTGATGCAGATGCGGATGCCGACGCGGATGCAGATGCGGATGCCGATGCTGATGCTGATGCTGATGCTGATGCGGATGCCGATGCTGATGCGGATGCAGATGCAGATGCTGATGCTGATGCAGATGCCGACGCTGATGCCGATGCTGATGCAGATGCGGATGCCGATGCGGATGCAGATGCAGATGCGGATGCCGATGCCGACGCTGACGCGGATGCAGATGCGGATGCCGACGCAGATGCAGATGCTGACGCTGATGCGGATGCTGATGCCGATGCTGACGCTGACGCTGATGCGGATGCCGATGCAGATGCAGATGCAGATGCAGATGCGGATGCCGATGCCGATGCGGATGCGGATGCTGATGCTGATGCCGATGCCGATGCTGATGCAGATGCTGATGCGGATGCCGACGCGGATGCAGATGCGGATGCCGATGCCGATGCTGATGCCGATGCGGATGCCGATGCGGATGCGGATGCGGATGCAGATGCCGATGCCGATGCCGATGCTGATGCGGATGCCGATGCGGATGCGGATGCTGATGCCGATGCCGATGCTGATGCAGATGCTGATGCGGATGCCGACGCGGATGCAGATGCGGATGCCGATGCCGATGCTGATGCTGATGCGGATGCGGATGCGGATGCGGATGCGGATGCAGATGCGGATGCGGATGCGGATGCGGATGCCGACGCGGATGCCGATGCCGATGCTGATGCGGATGCAGATGCCGACGCGGATGCAGATGCCGATGCGGATGCGGATGCTGATGCTGATGCTGATGCCGATGCGGATGCCGACGCGGATGCCGATGCTGATGCCGACGCGGATGCCGATGCGGATGCCGATGCGGATGCAGATGCTGATGCCGATGCGGATGCCGATGCAGATGCTGATGCCGACGCAGATGCGGATGCGGATGCCGATGCCGATGCTGATGCTGATGCCGATGCGGATGCCGATGCGGATGCGGATGCCGATGCGGATGCGGATGCCGACGCGGATGCCGATGCTGATGCGGATGCAGATGCCGACGCGGATGCAGATGCCGATGCGGATGCCGATGCGGATGCGGATGCGGATGCTGATGCTGATGCGGATGCCGATGCGGATGCGGACGCGGATGCCGACGCGGATGCCGATGCGGATGCCGATGCGGATGCAGATGCTGATGCCGATGCGGATGCCGATGCAGATGCAGATGCCGACGCAGATGCGGATGCGGATGCGGATGCCGATGCCGACGCAGATGCGGATGCCGACGCTGACGCGGATGCTGATGCGGATGCCGACGCGGATGCCGATGCAGATGCTGATGCCGACGCAGATGCGGATGCCGATGCCGACGCAGATGCCGATGCCGACGCAGATGCCGATGCCGATGCTGATGCTGATGCTGATGCCGACGCGGATGCCGATGCAGATGCCGATGCAGATGCAGATGCTGATGCTGATGCTGATGCGGATGCCGATGCCGATGCTGATGCGGATGCAGATGCAGATGCAGATGCTGATGCTGATGCAGATGCCGACGCTGATGCCGATGCGGATGCCGATGCTGATGCAGATGCCGACGCTGATGCCGATGCGGATGCCGATGCGGATGCCGATGCGGATGCAGATGCTGATGCTGATGCTGATGCCGATGCCGATGCCGACGCTGACGCGGATGCAGATGCGGATGCCGACGCAGATGCAGATGCTGACGCTGATGCGGATGCTGATGCGGATGCCGATGCTGACGCTGACGCTGATGCGGATGCCGATGCTGACGCTGACGCTGATGCGGATGCGGATGCCGATGCCGATGCCGATGCCGATGCGGATGCGGATGCAGATGCCGATGCCGATGCCGATGCTGATGCGGATGCCGACGCGGATGCAGATGCGGATGCCGATGCTGATGCTGATGCTGATGCTGATGCGGATGCCGATGCCGATGCCGATGCCGATGCTGATGCTGATGCAGATGCCGATGCTGATGCTGATGCCGATGCTGACGCTGACGCTGACGCTGATGCGGATGCAGATGCAGATGCAGATGCAGATGCGGATGCCGATGCCGATGCCGATGCGGATGCAGATGCTGATGCTGATGCCGATGCCGATGCCGATGCTGATGCAGATGCTGATGCGGATGCCGATGCTGATGCTGATGCCGATGCTGACGCTGACGCTGACGCTGATGCGGATGCAGATGCAGATGCAGATGCGGATGCCGATGCCGATGCCGATGCGGATGCAGATGCTGATGCTGATGCCGATGCCGATGCCGATGCTGATGCAGATGCTGATGCGGATGCCGACGCGGATGCAGATGCGGATGCCGATGCCGATGCTGATGCTGATGCTGATGCGGATGCCGATGCTGATGCTGATGCGGATGCTGATGCAGATGCCGACGCTGATGCCGATGCTGATGCCGATGCGGATGCAGATGCAGATGCAGATGCAGATGCCGATGCTGATGCTGATGCCGATGCGGATGCCGATGCCGATGCCGATGCGGATACTGACAGTGATAGTTCCGATTTATTAGCAGTAGATAATGATGTTCAACTGAAACTTGATATCACTCCTACAAGAGTTCAACTAGGAGAAGGTGAAAGCTTAGTAGGTCAAAAAGCGACGAGCTTTGGTGTCGCGAGTATCGGACTGGGAGGTGTTGCAAACGTTAGTGCTTTAGCATTTGGATCATATATTGATGTCAGTGTTGGTAATGATCAGGTACGAGATTTGACCTTAAAAGCTGATGGTGGTGGTATTTCTATCGGTGAAACACATGATTTAGTGATATTGAAAGAAGATGAATGGGGGAACTGGAATGTAGTTCAATACCATAAAGATTGGTTCACAATTCCATTGCTTGGTTATATAAAGACTGGAGATATCCGTCTTGATGAACCAGGAAACTATAAAGTTTACCTTGCTAAAACAAATGGTGTAGGCGTACTTTCGGGTTCAGGTTTAGAAATTACTGATGATCAAGTATATGATTACTCAACAGTAACTGCAGTATCTGGTTCGGTATCTGGAAATATTTTGACCGATATTAATAATCAGAATGACTTAGTAGGTTCAGAAAATGGACAAGATATTTTTGGTCAAAATGTCATTATTGAGTCTGTTACTGTGGGTACAGAAATCTATCCTATTGATCAGTTGCAACCGACAGTAATCCAAGGTGAATATGGTGCTTTAACGATAGAGCCAAACGGTCAATATACTTATACTTTAAATGTAGGTGCTAAACCGCCATTCGGTTCGGTTGAGCAATTCAGTTATACATTGAAAGACACTGTGACAGGAGAAACCTCAAGTGCCAACTTGAATATTTCATTAAACAAAGAAGTTTCGGTGATAGATCCTGTTGTACAACATTTAACTTTGGATGTTCAATCGGTTATTACTCCAACAGAAAAGCTACAGGACTCAAGTCAAGTCAATGTTGCTAGTATTGGTTTAGGTATTGCAGATATTAAAGTTGCTACGATTGAAAAAGGTATGACCATCAATGTTGCTGAAGGTCACACACGAGAGATCAGTTTCTCTTCAAGTGGTGGTGCGCCTGTTGCATTAGGTGCGACCCCAGTCAGTCTAGCGATTTACAAATACAACGAAACCAATCAGAACTGGGAATTATATGCATTCAAAGAAAATTGGTATACCGTAGTTGGAGTGGTGATTGGTGCAGGCGTGTCTACAGAAAACGTAGATGTACTATTTACGGAAGGCACTTATAAAGCAGTGACCATGAGTGTGACAGCCGGTATTTCAGTATTGCCAACTATTGTATTAAAAGCAGATACTGACATTTTATATGACCATACCCAAACGTCGACGCAGCAACAGTTGCAAGGAGATCTAACAACGGGTGACTATGCAAGCTTTGAAATGCGTAGTGTGAATGATCAACCAGTAGATGGTACGCCGATACAAGGTAAATATGGAACATTGTATATTAATGCCGATGGTACATATCAATACATTGTAGATCAAAATACTGCTGCAAATTTTGGTGATATTGATACCTTCTCATATAGTATTAAAGATCCAGTAACTGGTGAATTGGCTACAGGTACCTTAAATATTCAACTTGATATTGTAGAAGCGAAAGATGATCAAGATCATGCTAAATTTGGCTTAGATAATATCGAAGATTATACTGGTTGGCATGTTGATGAGAGAACTGCAAACTCTTCAAGTGTTAAAGAATTCAGCCATGAAATTACCGTTGGGAAAAATCAAATTCTTGATTTGCAATTAGCTTATGCATTTGATCAATTTGCAACTAGTTCAAAAGCAGATCAGTATTTAATTACGCTAACGAATTTAGTTACTGGTCAAGTTATAGAAATTCTAAATACTTCAATAGACAGTATTCAAAATACTATAGCTTTACCATCATTAACTGAAGGTAAGTATAGAATTGATGTGACTGTTGATAATAGTTTGTCGTGGCAAGTTAATGTTAAATTAGATTTGACAGGAACAGTAACAACGCTAGATGGGTTTAGTGCGCAAGAATCTAATCTTGTGCTTGCAGAAGGTGATTTATTAGCAAATGACATTTACTATGAAAACCAAATTGCGAGTCTGAAAATTCAAGGGCAAACATTAGCGTTTGATAAGTACGGTCAGTATGAACATGCGGCAAATACTTCAATAGTATTACAAGGTCAACATGGTGTTTTAACTGTCAAAGAAGATGGTACATATAGCTATGAGGCATCAGGTGATTCCTATGGTGTAGAGAGGTTCGAATATATTTTGAATTCTATCCATGGTACTTCACAGTCAGCAGAGTTAGTGATTAATGTCGGTAAAAATATGACTGGCTCAAAATATGATGATGTAATAAGTGGTAGCGATGGACAGGATTCAGTGATCTTTAAATTACTGGATGAAGCAGATGCAACTGGTGGCAATGGTAAAGATACTTGGTCTGATTTCCATGTCGGAGATGTTGAAACTGATGTTGATGCAGATAAGATTGATGTAAGAGAGTTAATTTCAGGTAGTAGTACTGATATTAAAGATTATATTAGTTTGAAAGATGATGGTAATGGCAATACTATTCTTTCAATTGATCGTGATGGATCTGTAACAGATATGACTTATAACCCAACAGAACTGTTGGTTCTACAAGGTGTAACGAAGACAGATGAGTTGCTAGATCAACTGATTAATAATGGTCAACTATTATTTTAAATAACTAAATAAAAAAGAGGATCTTCGGATCCTCTTTTTTATTTTATGTGAACAAATATTATTTTTTATGAGAAGTACATGTTGGTAAAGGCTTTGTTGCATAAACATTCAGAAACTAAACGTTCCCCAAGTTATCACTTAAATTTGGATGGATTGGGGGGGATAACTCACCTTTTTAATTTTTAAGAAAAAAGCTATAAAATATTGTAATTTAAGTGGTTTATTGAAAATTTTCCAGAATTACCTATAGTATTAGTAAACTAAATATAATCAAGTATATTTGACAAAAGAAGTGTTCTAACAGACTCTAATTTTCTACACACACTTTATAACATATTAATTTTTGGATTTTTTAAATTTTTTGTATGTTATACATCAATTATGTTGTGGAAATCTTATGACCGTCAACCGCCACCAAAAGATATTTTTTGCTAGAATAGAAAATTTTACACGTGGCCGAACAGCTGCTGCTCGAAAATAATCAGGATATTATTGTAGGGGAATTAGCAGAAGAATTAGACATTGCGAAGGGCATCATTTGTAAATATTTTAAATGTAAAAATCAGCTACATCTCGAATTGCTCATTTTGAATGAAAAGCGACTCTTGGAAATCGCTCAAAAAATTAAAACGGATGTGCAAGAGGGAATTAGACAGTTCATGCTCTATCATTTGATGAATTCAAATCGAACGGTATTACTGCGTAGTATTGAAGAGCGAATTACCAGTCAGGAAAGAGGAATAAAAAATAAGTTTGAAGAACTGTACGAAGTTCGAGAAAAAAGAATAGTCGAGGTTAAGGATATTGCGGTCGACTATTTAATTTCTCGCAATTGTGCGATTAGCCTGCGTGATTATCTCTCTTATGTTTTGACCATCACACATGGTGCCTGCCTGTTGTTAAGTTCAACCTATTTCAAAAATCTATTGGTGAAAGTCAGAATTTAATAATTTTTTATATAAAACAAGTTATTAATGTATAGCTTGTACTTTCAGTATTAACTTTCTGGCCAATCTAATTCCAATATACGTCTTAGCTGTTTAACGTTGTCCTTTCCCAAATGTTTTGCGAGTTCTTGCTCAGCTTGATGAATTTCTGCCAATGCAATATCCGACATTTCTTTTCCGTTCGTCGAAAACTTAACCATTTTGATGCGTTTGTCATTTGGACTATCAATAACTTCTAAGAACTGAGAATTAAGTCCTTCAGCGACTAACTGATGTACCGCTTGGCGGGAAATTATTAAGCGACATGCCAATTCAGACATTGGCACAGGTGTTTCGCCAAGATAACTATAAAGCCTCGCCATCGATGGTGTTACGTAGCCATAACCATTTTTTCTGCATTTTTCATTAATTGGTCTTCGATCCATTCGAGACGAGATCGAAGCAAAGTTCTGAGAGATTTCACGGCTAATACATGGTTAAAAATGAGCTCTCAATATAAGCAATATGATTTTTTTCCATTTTTATCTATGCCTTTTTTCTAATTTTTAAAACGTCAAGTATGCTTGACAATATGTTCATATTAAATTAGTTTTTTTTGCTAGGAACGCAAAACAAAAAGGGCACTTTGTACGGAACAATAACAAAATACACAGCGTAATGCTGTGATGACGATTTTAATCTGCTTTCTAATCGCCTTGATTTACAGTCTGCAGATGTTGCTGCTTCGGGTGTCAGCGCAAATTTTGACTTAGATAAATCGAGCCTAGGCTTATTTTTTAGTGCTGCAATTTTAGGATTATTGCCCGGTGGTCTAATTGGTGGTCGATTAGGGGACCGCATTGGCCGAAAAAAAGTATTGGTTATTTCAATTGCTTTTGGATACTCTAGAAAACATACCCGCCATTACATGGAAAGGTGTGGAGGGTTTTACACATTGGCAGTTTATGAATGCTGAAAATCAAAGTGTAGATATAAAATTCAAACCGCGCTTGATTGTTGATGATATCACGATGATGAGAAATGCAGCCCTAGATGGATTGGGGCTCGTTTTGATCCCGTATATCTATGTAGAAAATGTTATCGCCCTAGGCCGTATAATTCACATAGAATCCGAGCTTATTCCCAGAAAAAGCATTATTCGCGCTGTTCATTTAGGTCAAAAAGGCATGCGGTCTGCGGTGCGCCACTTACTTGATTGGTTAAAAGAGCTCACCGTTAATTTGAGATAGTTGAATTTGCTAAATAAGTTTTTTAACGATAGGTTTATGCAACACAGCCCTAATGAGTTAACCAAGGTTTGTTCTGAAAAAATATTTTCAATTTGGTTTAAATGATTATTTAAGATATATAAAGTATATTGAAAAACATAATACAGCCTACGCAATATTTTTAGAAATGATGATGGCAGCTTATAAAATGGTGATCCGTTAAAAAAAACAGGGCTTTGATGATTTATATGAATAAGCAAAATCTGATGAATTAAAAACCTGAACGAAAGTCGAGTAGAATTTCAATGTGTTACTGGATATTTTTATCCTGGATTTGCAACGTATATGTCTAAACCTGAGAAAATTCTAAATTAATTTTATGTATGTCATGATCACTTTCACTATCGTATTGATGAACATGAGCATAATTTGTTAGGTTACGTGGCTTATTTAAACTATTTTGTAGAGTAGATCTTTTGAAAAAAAAATTTATTGAAATAAAAAATGACTTACAGAAGCATAATATTTTCTTCACCAGAAATGGTATAGAGCGTTTCAAAGAAGATGATGAAATTAGTTATCAAGAAGGCATTGTAATTGAGCCATATTGTGCATTTTTAGTGGGTAGAAATATCTGGGAAATGGGAGCTTTTTCTTATAGTTGGTCTACTTTACCTATCACGACTAAAGTAGGGAGATATTGTTCTATAGCAACAGATATCAAAGTGATGGGATTAAGACATCCTTATGAATGGCTAACGACCTCTGCAACAACTTATGATAGAAACTTTATTATTTATCAAAAATATCTTGATGATCAGCAAAAATTACAAAATGCGAGGAAGTTACCTCATATTCATTATAATAGATTAACTATTGGACATGACGTTTGGATTGGTTCAAGAGTAACATTAAAAGCAAATCTATGTATTGGAACTGGAGCTGTAATTGCGGCTGATTCAGTAGTGACGAAAGATATTCCTGCATATGCAATTGTAGGGGGGAATCCAGCAAAAATTTTAAAATACCGTTTTGACCAAGAGACTATAGAGCGGATTTTAAAAACAGAATGGTGGAAATATGATTTTAGTGACATTCAGCATTTAGATATTACTAATATAGATTTCTTTTTAGAGGAATTTGAAAATAAGAAAAGAGTTCTTACTCAAATGAATGTAGATCACTTAACACTTTAATTTATTTGTTTTGGAGGGCTTATTTCACAATATTATTTTCAAACGAATAAGCCTGCACCTAAAATTTACCGTACTCTAAATTGGTCTACATACAATTGCGCACTTATTAATCGTGGGAATATTGCTATTTGGTTCGATCCAAAGACCCAGTGGTATGCACAATCACAAGGCAAGCAAGATCGAAATCAAACTTATTTCGATATGGATATTCAATGCTGCTTAATGATCAAATCTTTATTTAAATTTTCTTTGCGAATGGTCACAGGCTTTATCCAAAGTCTGATTAAGCTTTGTGGATTAGATTGGACAGCCCCGAATATCAGTGATATTCGTATTCCACACTGTGCAGAAGACAAAGGCATATCGATATTGCAATTGGCTATCAAAAAAGTAGTGGTGGTCTCCATCTACTCGTAGACTCTACTTGCCTAAAGTTTTTAGGTGAAGGTGAATGGAAGCGTAAGAAACATGGATCTGAATATCGTCGCCAATGGCGTAAGCTTCATATTGGTATCGGTGTTGAAACTATTCAAATACGTGCTGTACAACTCACCGCAGATAATGTCAGTGATTCCTAGGTACTGGAAGATTTACTTGCTCAGATCCCTTTAGATGAGCAGATTGACTCTGTTTATACGGATGGCGCTTATGACACCAAACAATGTCGTCAGGTCATTGCAGATCGGCAAGCACATGCGGTGATTCCTCCAAGAAAAAATGCAAAGCCCTGTAAAGATATAAAAGCTCATTCATGAGAGCGAAATGAACTCCTTCAAACGGTTAATCTTGCGAAGCAGTGCTTCTCAGGCAGAACACTCTGGAAAAAATAGTCAGGCTATCATCGGCGAAGTCTGCTTGAAACCAAGATGCATTGCATTAAATTACTAGGCGATAAACTCTGCTCAAGGAATTTTAATAGTCAAGTGAATGAGATTCATGCACGCGTAGATGTCTTAAATAGATTCACAGGATTAGGTCGCCCTCATACCCAAGTTGTCACTTAAATATGAGTAGGTATGGGAGATTTTAATTTTTTAATATTTGTGCAACAAAGCCGTAGTGCTTTATACAATGTATGCTATAGCGGATTATTTGAAACAAAAAAGCCGCATTCTATGCGGCTTTTAATTGAACAAATAAATTATGCATCTTCAGTTTCTAAAATTTCAAAGTCATGGGTGATTTCTACACCACCGTCCATCAGCATTTTACTAGCAGAACAGTATTTTTCAGCAGAAAGTTCAACCGCTTTTGCAACTTGCTTTTCCTTCACGCCATGACCAGTGACTACAAAGTGCAAATGAATTTTAGTAAATACAGCAGGAATAGTGTCGGCACGTTCTGCATTTAATTCACAACGAACATCAGTAATGTCTTGGCGTGCTTTCTTTAAAATCGTCACAATATCGAAAGATGCACAACCACCAAGTCCTGTTAAAATCAGTTCCATTGGGCGCGGACCACGGTTTTCACCGCCATATTCTTGTGATCCATCCATCATAACAGTGTGACCACTTTGAGTTTTTGCTTCAAAAGCAACATTCTCTAGCCAATGAACACTAGTTTGCATTGCAAGTCCCTAAAAAAAGCTATAAATTTACGCAGTACCTGTACACTAACATAAATTGAGTTGATAAGGAATTTCAACTCTTACGTGTGACAAGTTCACTTTAGGTCTTGTGCGATCTATAAATTATCCATATTCGGAAACTGTTAGCATGACTTCAAACTTTTCACAACTTAGCACAGATGCGCTATCTCCGGGGCAGTTACCTGAGTCGGTGAAGGCATTATTAAAACGTGCATATATTAATCGTTACCCAAAACGTACAACAATCATTGATGCGGGCTCAGAATCTAAATCTTTGTATTTAATTCTTAAGGGTTCAGTATCTATCATTTTACGCGAAGATGATGAGCGTGAAATTGTGGTTGCGTACTTAAATGCGGGTGACTTTTTTGGGGAAATGGGTCTATTCGAAGCAAATGCACAGCGTACTGCAGAAGTGCGTACGCGTGATGTATGTGAAATTGCTGAGATTACCTATGAAAACTTTCATGAATTAAGCAAACAATACCCAGACTTAAGTTATGCGGTATTTGCACAGCTTGTACGCCGTCTTAAAAATACGACACGTAAAGTCACTGACCTTGCGTTTATCGACGTATCAGGTCGTATTGCACGTTGCTTAATTGATTTATCTTCACAACCTGAAGCAATGATTTTGCCAAATGGTCGTCAGATTCGTATTACTCGTCAAGAGATTGGTCGTATTGTGGGTTGTTCCCGTGAAATGGTTGGTCGTGTTCTAAAAACACTTGAAGAGCAAGGCATGATCGAAACTGATGGTAAAGCGATTCTAATTTTTGATGCATCGCTTGAAGAGAAAAGCCAATTGGCTTCTGACGATTTCGACGACGAAGAATAATCAGTCTTCCGAATCTAAAAAAAGCAAACTCAGGGGTTTGCTTTTTTTATGTCCATTCATTTCTCACTATTATAGCGGAAACAACCTTTCTCACATTTTTTGACAAATAAACAGAAAATTATGATTTAAACAAAGCCGATATCTTATGTAAGCTACTTCGTGACTTATATATTGATATTTAAAATAAAGAGGGAATTTGCGGCATGCAATTTAAACCATTGGCACATAGCGGAATTTTAGTTCCAGAAATTTGTTTAGGCACTATGACGTTTGGTGAACAAAACACCCAAGCAGAAGCTTTCGAGCAACTGGATTATGCTTTAGAGCGTGGTCTTAACTTTTGGGATACTGCAGAAATGTATCCTGTCCCACCGAAACCTGAAACCCAAGGTTCAACGGAAACTATTATTGGTAATTGGATTGCAGCTCGCGGTGGCCGCGATAAAATAATCTTAGCTTCAAAAATTGCAGGACCGTCACAAGGCGGTAGTCATATTCGTGACGGGCAAACTAAATTTATTGCTTCGGAAATTGAGTCTGCACTGGATCATTCTCTTCAGCGCTTACAAACAGATTATCTTGACTTATACCAGTTGCATTGGCCGCAACGTCCAACCAACTTTTTCGGTAAATTGGGTTATGGCAATGCCGAAGCAAACAGTACGCAAACTATTACCAATTTAGAAGAAACATTAGTTGCTTTAAGTCATGAGGTGAAAAAAGGTCGAATTCGCTCAATTGGACTATCTAATGAAACGCCATGGGGAACGTTGAAATTCCTACAACTTGCAGAAAAGCATGGTTTAGAAAAAATTGTCAGTGTGCAAAATCCATATAGTTTGTTGAATCGTACTTATGAAATCGGTTTATCTGAAATTGCACACTACGAAGGCGTGGGCTTATTGGCATATTCACCTTTAGCATTTGGTTATCTAACAGGTAAATTCCGTCATGGTGCACGTCCTGCCAATGCTCGAGTGACACTATTTTCACGCTTTAGCCGCTATTCAAATGCGGAGAGTGAATGGGCAATAGAACAATATGCACAATTGGCTGAACAGCATGGTTTAACGTTGACACAGTTAGCACTTGCATTTATTAAGCAGCAATTCTTTGTCACCAGTACAATTATTGGTGCGACGAATCTAGATCAGTTGAAAGAAAATATTGATGCGTTTGATGTGAATTTATCAGAAGACATTCTAAAAGGGATTGAAGATATTCATCGCCAGCAGCCAAATCCTGCACCTTAAGCTGAACTTTTCAGTGGATTATGTAAAAGCCTGCATGTAAATGTGGGCTTTTTTGACATTTACGTGATTTAAGCTAGTGGAAAATCATTGAATTTTAGTGTCAGAAAGTCAGTTGAGTTGACAAGAAAATTGCCTAAAAATACATTTGTATTTAAATAACATAATAAAGTACTAAATTCTTCAATAATTGACTTGAAAAGTATTCAATTTATACCAATATTATAATTGAGATTTATCTTTATCTTAAAATTAACTCATTGAAAAATATTTAAAAAATGTATTTGAAATTTTAAATATGACTCCCATATATGCTTCAAGTACAGAATTTGTTGTGAGGAATAACAAGAATGCGATTCGAAAAATTCACAAACCGTTTGCAGCAAGCATTATCCGATGCCCAATCTTTAGCAATGGGGAAAGACCATACAGCCATTGAAGGAATCCATATTCTTTCGACATTGCTTGAAGAGCCGTCGAACCAAAACTTGTTACAACAGGCAGGTGCTAATCTTCCTGAGTTAAAAACCAAACTTCAGCAAGCCCTACAGGATACCGCCACCATTGCGACGCCTACAGGGGACATCAACCTAAATCCTGAAGCAGTCAAGGCGCTGAATTTAGCCGACAGTTTTGCTCAAAAAGCGGGTGATGAGTTTCTTTCTACAGATTGGGTGATTCTCGGTTTAGCTGAAACGGGTAAAACCAAAACCTTATTAAATAGTGTAGGCGTAACGACAGATAAATTACGCAAAGCGATTGAACAAATACGAGGCGGTGAACAAGTCATGAGTAATAACCACGAAGATCAACGTGATTCACTCAACAAATATACCTTAGACCTCAATGCACGTGCATTAGAAGGTAAGCTAGATCCGGTTATTGGTCGTGACGAAGAGATTCGCCGTACCATTCAGGTATTATCACGTCGTAGCAAAAACAACCCGGTATTGATTGGTGAGCCTGGTGTGGGTAAAACAGCAATCGTTGAGGGCTTAGCACAGCGTATCGTCAATGGCGAAGTTCCTGAAAGTCTGAAAGGTAAACGTGTACTTTCACTTGACTTAGGTTCATTGCTTGCAGGTGCAAAATACCGTGGTGAATTTGAAGAACGTCTTAAAGCAGTTCTAAAAGATTTAGCCAAATATGATGGCGAGATTATTCTTTTCATTGACGAATTACATACGCTTGTTGGCGCAGGTAAAGGCGATGGTGCAATGGATGCTGGTAACATGCTTAAACCTGCATTAGCGCGTGGTGAGCTACGCTGTGTAGGTGCGACAACACTTGATGAATATCGTCAATATATCGAAAAAGATGCGGCTCTAGAACGTCGTTTCCAAAAAGTGATCGTTGATGAACCGAGTGTGGAAGACACCATTGCGATTTTACGTGGTCTAAAAGACAAATATGCAACCCATCATGGTGTGCAAATTTTAGACTCTGCGATCATTGCTGCGGCAAAAATGTCGCATCGTTACATAACAGACCGTCAGTTGCCAGACAAAGCCATTGATTTGATTGATGAAGCTGCATCACGTATCAAAATGGAAATTGACTCAAAACCTGAGCCATTAGACCGTTTAGATCGTCGCCTAATTCAATTGAAAATGCAGTTAGAAGCAGTGAAAAAAGATGCAGATTCAGTCTCTAAAGCTGAAGTTGAGCACCTAGAGAAACAAATTGCTGAAGTTCAAAAAGAATATAGTGATTTGGAGGAAGTGTGGATTGCGGAAAAACGTTTGGTTGACGGCACGAATCAAGCTCAAATCGAGTTAGATAAAGCGCGTACTGCCTTTGAAAAAGCACAACGTGAAGGTGATTTAGCAGAAGCTAGCCGCTTGCAATATGGTGTTATTCCTGAGTTGCAAAAACGCTTGAATGAAGAAGAAGTTGCCGAGGTGAACGAAGAGCCAAAACTGATTCGTACCAAAGTCACTGAAAATGAAATCGCTGAAGTGGTAAGTGCGGCTACAGGTATTCCTGTTGCGAAAATGCTGCAAGGTGAACGTGAAAAACTCTTACACATGGAGGAGTTTTTACATAACCGTGTAGTGGGTCAAGATGAAGCTGTCGTAGCAGTGTCGAATGCGGTGCGTCGTTCTCGTGCAGGATTATCCGATCCAAACCGCCCAAGTGGTTCATTCTTATTCCTTGGGCCTACAGGTGTAGGTAAAACTGAGTTAACCAAAGCTTTAGGTAATTTCTTATTTGACAGTGATGATGCGATTATTCGTATCGACATGTCAGAGTTTATGGAAAAGCATTCGGTGAGCCGTTTAGTGGGCGCGCCTCCAGGCTATGTGGGTTATGAAGAAGGCGGTGTATTAACCGAGGCCGTGCGTCGTAAACCTTATAGTGTGGTGTTGTTTGATGAGGTTGAAAAAGCTCATCCAGACGTGTTTAACATCTTGCTTCAAGTGTTGGATGATGGTCGATTAACAGACTCACAAGGCCGTGTGATTGATTTCAAAAACACCGTGATCGTGATGACCTCGAACTTAGGTTCAACCGATGTTCGTGAATTAGGTGAAAACCCGTCGAAAGACGAAGTTCGCGCTGTGGTTATGGCTGCGGTATCTGAACATTTCCGACCTGAATTTGTGAACCGTATTGATGAGTTGGTGGTTTTCCACTCTTTACAAAAAGCGCAAATTCGTGGCATTGCGGATATTCAGTTGGATCGCTTACGTTCTCGTTTGGCAGATAAAGATATGAGTTTGGCGGTTGAAGATAGTGCCTTTGAATTACTTATCGATGCTGGTTTTGACCCTGTGTATGGCGCACGTCCTCTGAAACGTGCTATCCAACAACAAGTTGAAAATACATTGGCACAGAAAATCTTATCAGGTGCTTTCCAGCCGGGCGATACGATTGTCGTTCAAGCGGAAGGAGATCATCTAACTTTTGAAAAGTTAAAACTCAACTAAAAAGCACAAATCTGCTACATCCAGTTGTAAAAACAGAAACCCGGTTTAGACCGGGTTTTTTAATTTTACGCTTGTCGTAATTTTCGTTTAAATACGTAAAGTTCATTGCATTTCATCATTTTCACCCACTAAGATGACGTCCGCACACATCCAACGAGATGACTGTGTTCTGTAAAACAAAAACAATATCGCTCGTTCATCATGAATGAATGGCAACAGGGAATTATGATTATGATGGAATTTAAACTGCTTAGGCAGATCAAAAAAGAACCTTATAGTTTATATAAACGTACAGATGACATCACTGTTCAAGAACTCAAACGCATGTATGGTATTTACCAAAAATATTATGCCAATACCCGTTATGAAATTTTTGAACGCGACTTCTTAGAAAAAACCGGTGTTTTTTTCATTATTGAACCGAAAAATAATCAAATTGTCGGATTCTCGACGGTTATGGAGCGTGACTTTATTGTTGATGGTAAAGCCCGACATGCTTTTTTCAGTGGTGATACCATTATTGAGAAAGAGTATTGGGGGAATCGTGCATTAACTCGAGCAATGTTCCGTTATATTATTAGTTTTAAATTTCGTCATCCAAGAACCCCTGTATATTGGATTTTAATCTCTAAAGGCTTTAAAACTTATCTGCTCTTAGCCAATAACTACTACAGCTACTATCCACATTATGGTGAGAAAAATGCTCATCTCAAAGACTTTGTCGAATCGTACTGTAAAGAATATTTCTCAGAATATTATAACCATGAAACAGGTCTTCTGAATTTTGGCGAAGACTACCAGCCACTCAAAGCAGATGTTGCGCCAATCACCCATGAGATGCGCGAAAACAATACCAAGATTGCTTTTTTTGAAGATAAGAACCCAACGTGGGTCGATGGAACTGAACTACCGTGCATTGGTGAATTACGTTGGAGCGATTTATACCGTTATGTAAATCGATTCTTAACCAAGACCACCAGTGTGAGTAAACATGAAAGCAAGTTACCTTATAAGTCTCGTACATTGCATATTGCGACAGGTTCAGACTCGAAGGTGGCCTAATGGGATTGCTTCTCACCACTGCACATCAAGTTTTGAATATTGCCTGCCGTAAAGCATTTCAACGCTATACACAGCAGGCAAATCAGCTGGAAAATGTGCAACGTAAAAAATTAAGCCATTTTTTAAAGCAGCACATTTCGCAAAATCTAAGCTATGAGCAATTTTCCAAAAAATATCCGCTATCGCGTTATAGTAATTGGAAAAGCCAAATTGAACAATCCAGACAAAGTGGCAAAAATTGTTTGGGGCCTGAAAAAATTGTCCGTTTTCAACCGACCAGTGGGTCGAGTGAAGCAATTAAATTCATTCCCTATACTCAGGCTTTTTTAGATGAATTGGATGAAGCTATTGGGTTATGGCTCACCAATTTATACCGAACTCATCCACAACTGAAAAATTCAACGCATTATTGGTCGGTTTCATGGTTGCCTGAAAGCCAGCGAAAGCTTTTAGAAAATAGTAATTTGAATGATGACAGTGCGCTGCTTAATCTGTCGAAGCGAGTGTTGAGTAAAATTACCCAGTCGGTACCGACTGAAATTGCGATGGCGAATTCAGCCGAAGATGCCATGTTTGCAACCGCGGTGTATCTCGTTGCAGATAAGCATTTAGGCATGATTTCGGTATGGAGTCCTACATTTGCTTTGCAATTGTTGGATATCATTCATGAACATCAAGCTGAAATTGTGCAGGTCTTAAAAACTGGACAATGGCAACGTGAGGGTTTGAGTTTTCTGCAAGTTCCTAAATCTTGTCAACAATGCTATCGCTTACAAGACTTGGATTTGACCCAAGCAACGGCGTGGAAAAAACTGTGGCCTAAACTCAGTCTGGTTTCGAGTTGGGATACTGCGAGCGCAGAGCAGTGGGCAGTACAACTCCAGCAACGAATTGCAGGTGTGGCATTTGAAGGTAAAGGTTTATGGGCAACTGAAGGCGTAGTAACGATTCCATTTGCAGAGCGTTTTACCTTAAGTTATCAGTCACATTTTTATGAATTTATTTTGCAGGACAGCCAAAAAGTGGTGCCATCTTGGCAACTGAAAATAGGCGATATCGTTAGTCCTGTGATCACGACAGGTTCAGGATTAATTCGTTATGTGATTGATGATGAATTAGAAGTCACAGACTTTTATCAGCAAGTGCCATGCTTCAAATTTTTAGGTCGCAAAATGACGGTAGATTTGGTCGGAGAAAAGCTCGACCACAATGCTGCAGTTAAAGTTCTTGCAGAGTTTAAACAAGCGGATTATTTGCCGATTAGTATCTTGGGTATCGAACAATGTTCGGTTAAGAAACCACACTATATTTTGCTTAGTGAAGGTAATGTAGATAAACAACCATCCGCTCAAGCACTAGACCGTTTGCTTAAACATAATTTTCATTATGAATTGGCACGAGATCTAGGGCAGTTGGATGAACCTGAAGTGGTACATGTACAAGATGCTTGGGATTACTACAAAACACTAGCCATGAATAATGGCATGATTGAAGGGAATATTAAGCCTGAGCCGCTTAAGAAAATGAAAACAAAAATAATTGAGTATTGAGATGGATATCGATGTGTTAGATGCACCGTTCGATGAAACGGCGCTATATCGTTCAAAGAATGAAACTAAGTTTGCGGTTCGAAATGCGACTGTAGAAGATGATGAGCAACTAATGAAAATTAGTGCTGAGAGTGTGCCAAGTAATGGCATTACCTTATCTTATGAGCGTCACCCGAGTTATTTAGCTGCTAGCTATGCACAGTATAATCGACCAGATTTAAAAGTGGTTGTCCCTGTGGACGATCCATCTATCGTGATTGCGATGATGAATTTGGGGTGGCGTTATTGTTATATCAATGGTCAGCCTGACCTAATACGTTATGTTGCCGATTTAAGAATGAATCCGGCGTATCGTGGTGCCAAAGTCATGCGATTATTAATGGACTATGTCCATGATGAAATCCCGCAAGATACGATTTTTGAAAGTGTAGTTTTAAACGCCAATATTGTCGCAGCTAGTATTTTACATCATGAAAGATCAGGTTTTCCGTTGCCATTTTTTTATGATGAAATTCGAACCTTTACTGTTTCACAGGCAATGAGACCAAAAACTTTCAATCAATATCAATTTAAAATGCTGACTGCTGAACGTGTAGATGAAGCGAATGATTTCATTTTAAAAATGAAAGACCATTATAATTTTTTACCTAGCTATGATTTTAATGCGTTGGTTGATGGTCAAAATCCATTTTGGGCAGGCTTAAATCTGGACGATTTTTATTTGATTTATGATCAGCACAATCAGTTGGTTGGACTCTATGGATTATGGAATCAAAAGAGTTTTAAACAAACCCGCGTAATCGACTATTCGCGTTCATTAAAGTTGATGAAGCCTTTTTATAATGCCTACGCCAGTGTGCGTGGTGTATTATCACTGCCAAAAATTCAGGGAACTTTCGATTATTTAATGCTGCATAGTCCACTATGTCATCCTGAACATCTAGATGTATTTGCAAGTTTAGTTTTTCATGCCAAGCAACAGACCAAGCGACGTGGCAAAGAAACCTATTGCATCACTCTGGCAGAGAAGGACCCACGTATAGGATGGATGAAAAATACCACCTCTCACGTGTTAAAAGCCAAACACTATTTTCATAGTTTTAAAGGCAATCCATATGCAGCTTTTGATCGTAAACGTATAAGTTATTTTGAAGCTGGGCGTATATAGTTGAAGTGATAGCCATCAAAAAATCAATTAAAACTGCCAAATCAATCATTTAATATCATTCTAATTGTGTACTTATGTAACTGGGTTCTTCAGTATACTGCGCAAAGAATAATCAGAATGAGAAAGACATGTCAAAATTGATATGGGGAATTGGCAGTTTAGCGGTGCTTTCAGCAGCTGTGGTGGGAGGAAATTTATATGCAGATAAATCTCTTGCCCAATTTTATACACAGAATAATTGGTCAGCAGCTGTACAAGATGTTGATGTAAAGTACAGCAATTATCAAATGGGTTTGATGGGTGGAACGGTCGATTGGGTATTAACCCTGAAAACAGACCCGTGTAAACCCAAAGAAGTGATCGTGTTGAAGGGTACCGATCAGATTCAACGTGGGTTGAAAGGTTATAACATCAACTCGAACTTTAAGATTGTTCAACAACAAAGTACGTCCGAATATGCCAAGCTTTTTGATACGGACTTAACGGCAAAAACTTTGGTCAATTGGATTGGTCAAAGTAAAACAGATCTAAAGATTCCTGCATTTAAAACGACTGCACAAGGTGCAACAGTACAAGCTGATGCAAGCCAATTGCAAATTCGGATCAGTAGTCTACCGGGGCAGGCCACTAAGGTCTCTGAGCTTTCAATCCATTTACCTGTGGTTCGGTTGAGTGAAGGTCCAATGCAAACCTTGGTGCAAAATTTTTCGATGAAGACCAATCAAGGTCTAAATCAGAAAAATCTTGAAAATGGTTTTGTTGAAATTCAAGCGGGTTCTATCAAACGTTTAGATCAAAAGTTCTCAGGCGGTATGCGTGGTATGCAACTGCGTTGGGAGACCGAACTAAATAAACATGATGTGGACTTTGAAGGCTACTTAAAAGCTGATGAGATGGATTTCCCAGGTTCACCCGTCACCAAAGATTTCGCACTGAATTTGGCATTGCATAAAGTTAATCTAGATAAAGTTCGTGCATTTAGTGAACTTTTGCATCAGGTGGAAAATTCATGCGATGCAGTGGGTGAATCAAGTGAAGAAATGATTCAAGCTTTCTTAGCTATCGCAAGCCAAGGTTTTGATTTTGAGTCTAAAGATAACTCGATCAGTATTGGTGGAGGTAAAGCCTCTGCAAATGTCGTGGGGAAAGTCATGCCGGGTCACCATGCTTCAATGGAGTCTTTTATTAAAATGGTGCCGAGCTTACTGGATTTTCAAGCAGACTTAAGTTTTGATAAAAATATGATGACTGCAATCATGAATAACTTTTTGCAATTACAGGGCAAAAGTTTGTCAGGACAGGAAGCCGAAGCCATGTTTGCAGGCTTTGAAACATCAGGGCAAGGCAAGCGCGATGGCAATAACATGGTCATGAGTATGCAATATAAGTTCGGTCAAAAGCTTTTTGGTCAAGCCATACAAAAGAAATAAGCAACCAGTAGTGAGTAGTTAAGTTTAAAAAATATAAAACCGTCATAGATTGGCGGTTTTGTATTTTTGGCTACAGAATTATGATTTTCACTTTATCGGAACACAGTGGCCTAGCCATTGTTGAACAGTTGAAAAGTTGCTAGCGTCAATGGGCAACTAGCCAATCAAAACAACAATAGGAAAGACACGATGTCACACGATTATTTTTTTAGACGGAAACTTGTTCAATCATCCATGCCTAAATGTTCTTGGGTAAAACATAGTCTTATTAGTAGCATTTTTTTAATCGCTGTTCAGTCTATAGCTTTTGCGGGTACTTCAATTTCAGATCAACGCTTGTCGAATGAAACGCAAGGGAAAAAACAGTTTAGTGAAGAAACCTTAGATATTATTGAGAGTGAAGCAGCTAAACCCAAAGAAGAGCAGCAGAAAAATTCAAATCATAAATCTAATCGTAATAATAAGATCATTCAAGAGACCCAGCTCGAAGGCTCAACCATGAGTGATTATTTGCTTCAAAAGAAAAGGGCAGCGGATCAGGTCGGGTTAATACAATCTCCAGAAGTGGCACCGATTAATCGTATTGTGCTGCAAGAGCGACACGAAAATATTCGAGTAACGTATCCAGACGGCGTCGTGGTTGAAATGAAGCACTGACGTGCTTCATTTCATAGATCAGGAATAGCTAAAGTTAAACCTTAGATTTGTGGATGAGTGATTTTCCATGCACGATGAATTTTGCTGTTACGTTTAAAGTCTAGACCAATGGTTTCATTGCTGATTTCTTCAACGTCAAACATTGCCATGATCACATCGTCCATCTCAAAACCACGGTAGTTGTTTGAGAAGTAAAGCGTACCGTCAGTGGTTAAACGGTTCATGGCACGTTTCAGTAAAGACATATGGTCGCGCTGGACATCAAAAGTACCATAGAACTTTTTAGAGTTTGAGAAGGTTGGTGGGTCAATAAAGATCAGGTCATATTGCTCGTGACCTTCTTTTAACCATTCAAAACAATCGCTAGAGAAGAACTGATGTTGTTCATCTGCATGATCTACAGTCAAACCATTCAGTACAAAGTTCTCTTTAGACCAGTTTAGGTATGTATTTGACAAATCGACACTGGTCGTACTTGCTGCACCGCCTAGCGCTGCATGTAAGCTCGCTGTAGAGGTGTAGCTATATAAGTTTAGGAAGTGTTTACCTTTGGCTTCCTTGGCAATACGTAGACGCATTTGACGATGGTCAAGGAACAGACCTGTATCGAGGTAGTCTGTTAGGTTCACCAAAATCTTAGCTTTACCTTCTTGAACGATGAAACGTTTAGACGCAGTACTTTGTTTGGTGTATTGATTTTTACCTTCTTGGCGGGCACGTGTTTTAATGAAAATCGCATCACGACCTAAGCCTGTTACTGCACGAATCGCTTGCAGTGCTAAGTTAAAGCGTTTTTTGGCTTTTTCAGGGTCAATTTTTTTCGGTGGTGCGTATTCTTGTACGTGTAAACGATCACCATATAAATCTACTGCGACATTAAAGTCTGGCAAATCGGCATCATATAAACGTAGGCAGAAAATATTTTCTTTAACTGCCCATTTTTTAAGATTCTGCATGTTTTTTTGCAGACGGTTAGTAAAGTCTTCTGCACCTTCAATTTTTTCAAATTGTTGAGGTTCCCAATGCTCGAGGAAAGGCTTTTGAACTGCTGCAGGTTTGACTGTACCAAAACGGACGTAAATTGGGAGCTTACCATTCATCAAACGCAAAATTTGCGGATCATTAAAGGCAAGGACATCGGCCTGTTCAACTTGTGCTGCAATAATTGCAGCATGCTGATTTGGGAAGTTCTTTTGTAATAATGCCGATAGACCTAAATATAGTGCGCGGTTAGAGGCTTTATCACCTAAACGCTCGCCGTATGGAGGATTAGTGACAACAAAGCTTTTCTTACCTGTTGCTTGGAAATCTGGCCAGTCTGCAAGTGTACGTTCTTCAATCTTAATTTGATCAAGTACAGATTCGAAACCTGCAGCGATAATATTTTGTTTGGTCGCTTTTACCGCTTCCCAGTCTGCATCAAATGCATAGAATTGTGGGAGAGGGTTTTCAAGTGCGGCTTTATGACGTTCAGCCGCTTCGCCTTTGATCGACATCCAAAGTTCATGGTCATGACCATTCCAACCATTAAAACCAAAACGACGAACAAGGCCTGGCGCACGGTCAGTCAAAATCATTAAAGATTCAATGATAAAGGTCCCTGAACCACACATTGGGTCCAAGATAATATCGGGTTGATGTTGTTTAAGTTTTGCTTTCTGTAAGATGGCAGCCGCTAGATTTTCTTTAATCGGCGCATCTGTCATGTAGCGACGGTAGCCGCGTTTATGCAGAGAATCACCTGATAAATCTAAGCAATAAGTATGTTCAGTTTTGCCAGCTAATACATACAACGTAATTTCAGGTTGCTTAATGTCAATGCTTGGACGTTTGCCCACAGCTTCCATAAAGGAATCGACCACACCATCTTTGACACGTAAAGTTGCGAACTGAGAATTGACTTTAATGTCACGTTCGATGTGTAAACGCACGGCAAATGTACTTTGTGGTGCAAAAATAAGTGACCAATCAAAGTTTATTGCACCTTCATAGAGCTCTTCCGCTACATCACGTGCATCATGCGTGAACTCTAATTCATGTGTATGAATCGGGGTGAGTACACGTGAAGCCAAACGTGACCACATGCAAATACGATATGCATCTTCAAGTGTGCCTTTGAATACAAGACGACCCGGGAACTGTTCAATATTTTGAACACCTAAACCTTCAATTTCCTCGCGGAGTAAGGTTTCCAGTCCATCTGCACAGGTAACCCAATATGTAGAAAGACGCGGTTTCGAATTCATGTAAATTTCCAAAGGCAAAAAAGCAATCGCATATTTTAACGTATTTTCGTGGATTTGGGCGGACGATATTGCGCTGAAACGGGAGAAATATCGGTAGATTTGAATGACTTTATCAAATTTATTCTGTGTACATTGTGAGAAATATCACTTAATGGTACAAAAATTGCTATAACACTGATCAAAATTCGATCTTTATAATATTGATATCATTGGGGGTATTTATGACAGGGCTGGCAATCAATAGTCAATCAAACGCATTTTCAATCGCAACCTTAATCTATGCGCGTTTACGTCGTGTGTCAGGTCGGGTTATTGACGCATTATATGTAGTTGAAAATGTCGAATATGCACGCTTTGTTTCTAATTTGGCTTTGGCAACGGCTGATCCTGAATTATCTCGTTTAGTTGCACGTTTATATAGTGAGTTGAATTTGCATGAAGTTGCAGTTTCAGTACCAGAAGAATCAATGGTTAACTCAGTATCGCATGAAACAGCAGAAATTTTAATGAGCGAACCGACTGCGGAAGATATCTATAAAGCACAGGTTGCACATCGTTATATCGGCGCGTTGCGTTAATTCAATCCTGCTGTGAGCAGTAGGTATATTTTTCTTGCTGCGCACAGCCTGATGTATAAACCAACTTCCTTATTTCAAGAGTTCTTGAACTGCGCAGAAGGCGGCTGTTTATAGCTGAACTTTATCTGTTTGAAAGTATTCAATTCAATCAAAAATAAGGGTAGATGAAAGCCCTATTTGAAGGCTTTTCGAAAGGGGAAAGGTGAAGTTTAATTTAAAACGTTTAATTTATCTAATTGAAATGATAGATAGGAATTTGAAAATTCATTTTGAATAACATCATGCGTTTGCATTGAACGTTGAAAACTTCAACTGCCATTTGCCAAGATTCTCTGTATAATGCGTTAACTTAACGATAAGGAATCTCTCATGCACTTGGCGGCATTGCATACACCGAGCCAGATTCAACTCAACCAAGATGGTAACTTAAAACATTTCCTCACCATCGAAGGTCTTTCTAAAGAAACTCTCACAAAAATATTGGACACTGCACAGTCCTTTTTTAATGACCAAAATCAGCTGATTACCAACAACCTTTTAGAAGGCCGTACGGTAATGAACCTGTTTTTTGAAAATTCAACACGTACCCGTACCACTTTTGAAGCGGCAGCAAAACGTCTGTCTGCAAACGTATTGAACATTGATATTGCACGTTCAAGTACATCAAAAGGCGAGACACTGCGTGATACCTTGTGGAATTTAGAAGCGATGGCGACCGACATTTTTGTGGTTCGTCATTCATCGTCAGGCGCGCCGCACTTTATTGCCAAAGATGTTTGTCCGCATGTGGCAATCATCAATGCAGGCGATGGCCGTCATGCGCATCCTACGCAAGCCATGTTGGATATGTTGACGATTCGCCGTGAAACCAAAAAGAATTTTGAAGACATTTCCATTGCCATCATTGGCGATATTAAGCATTCGCGTGTTGCCCGTTCAGATGTCGCTGCATTACAAACATTGGGCTGTAAAGATATTCGTGTCATTGCGCCTAATACTTTGCTGCCTTACGGTTTTGATGATTATGGCGAAGGCATTCGTCTGTTCAACAACATGGAAGCCGGCATTCAAGACTGCGACGTGATTATTACTTTACGTATTCAAAATGAACGTATTGATTCTCCTGCGCTGTCATCTCAAGCCGAATTCTACAAAATGTACGGTTTGAATAAAGAGCGCTTGGCTTTGGCAAAACCTGACTGCATCGTGATGCATCCGGGACCGATGAACCGCGGTGTTGAAATTGACTCGAGTATTGCCGATGGTGCTCAGTCGGTGATTTTACATCAGGTGACCAATGGTATTGCGGTACGTATGGCGGTACTGGCTTTGGCAATGCAAGGTCAGTTGCAAGAAAAAGGTTTAATTGAAGCGATTGCGGTTTAAGGGATAGTCATGAGTATTGTTAAAGTTGAAAATGTACGTGTCTTAGATCCAATCAATCAAACTGACAGCGTACAGACGGTTTATATTGAAAATGGCCGATTGGTTGCCGAAAGCAATGCCGCTGAAACCATTGATGGTCAAGGCAAATGGCTGATGCCAAGTATGGTTGACCTTTGCGCGCGTTTGCGTGAGCCGGGTCAGCAGCAGCACGGCACTTTAAAGTCAGAAGGGAAGGCTGCACGTGCGAATGGTATTCTGCATGTGTTTACGCCGCCAGACTCTAAACCGATTGTGCAAGACAATGGCGCATTGATTCATGGTCTGGTGGAAAAAGCCATGCTGGACGGCGGTATTTATCTGCAGGTGATTGGCGCGCAAACTCAAGGCTTGTTAGGCAAGCAGCCTGCGAATATGGCGGGTTTGAAAAAAGGTGGCTGTACTGCGGTATCGAATGCTAATGCGCCATTTATGGACGATGATGTGGTGATTCGTACCTTAGAATATGCTGCGGGTCTGAACATGACCGTTGTGTTCTATGCCGAAGAACCGCAGATTGCCAAAGATGGCTGTGTGCATGAAGGCTTTGTCGCATCTCGTCAAGGTTTACCGATGATCCCTGCATTGGCGGAAACCGTAGCCATTGCAAAATATTTATTGATGATTGAAGCTACTAAAGTGCGTGCGCACTTTGGTCTGTTGTCATCAGGCGCATCTGTCGAGTTAATTAAACATGCTAAAGCGAAAGGCTTACCGGTGACTTGCGATGTAGCCATGCACCAATTGCATTTAACTGATCAGTTGATCGACGGCTTTAATTCACTTGCGCATGTGCGTCCGCCGCTGCGTTCTGAGCAAGATAGAGACTTGCTCCGCCAAGCAGTGAAAAACGGTGTGATTGATGCAATTTGTACGCATCATGAGCCGCTGAGCAGCTCAGCGAAAATGGCGCCATTTGCTGAAACACAGCCCGGTTTTACTGCATTTGATACCTATGTACCTTTTGGTATTCAACTGATTCAAGAAGGCCTATTAAGCCCACTGGAATGGGTTGAGAAAGTCACACTCGCACCTGCAAAAGTAGCCAATATGCAACAACGTTGGGCAGATGAAGCGGGTTGGGTACTTGTTGATCCAGAGCATGAATGGACCATCAATAAAGACACGATTGTGTCAAATGGTAAGAACACACCATTAATTCAGCACACAGTCAAAGGCAAAGTGCTTCAAGCTTTTTATGCCGTTTAAGCTGAAGCTCGACATGGAAAATGTTGAGTCTTAGCATTTTAATTTGATATCTAAAAGTCAGCTTCGGCTGGCTTTTTTTATGAGGATTGAAATTAATAGATTGAAAATAAAAAAAGAAATTAATGCGCTGACAAGTCCGAACAAATTATTACATTTGATCAAAAAATAAGCATATAAACTAAAGTACACATGAAAATAATGACAACTGCATGGAGTATAAATATGAATATAGATTTATTAGCGCTGATTAAGCAGCACGTCTCCTCGATTGTGCTGGACGGTGATACACAACACTTAAATGAAAAAAATTCAGCCATTAGCCAGTTTATTCCATTCCTGTTAAATATCTTTCGATCCAAACCTGAATTTATTGATGCCTTTCAAAAACAGTTAAACCCTCGTATTAGTGATATATTTTCAGCAAATCCCACATTAAAAGATCAATTTTTGCAACATCTCGGTGGCGGTACGGCCACAACGTCAGAAATAGAGCAAACCTTAAACCACTCTATAGCTCCAACTTTAGGGGCACTTGAAAATGAAGCGGGTTCATCTGATCCCGTCGCAATCACGCATTTACTTGATAATCATGCAGATAGCATTTTGGCGGCACTACCACAATGGGCAGTGCC
This sequence comes from Acinetobacter sp. YH12023, assembly GCF_013420135.1. NCBI lineage: Bacteria > Pseudomonadati > Pseudomonadota > Gammaproteobacteria > Moraxellales > Moraxellaceae > Acinetobacter > Acinetobacter sp. YH12023. The sequence goes on along the minus strand of NZ_VOYU01000009.1, from coordinate 144,180 downwards.
TTTACTCGCAGGTTTAGGGGTAAACACTGCAGCTGGCCGTACGTTACACCAAGCGCCTGTTGTTGAACCAACACCTGTTATCGTTGAAGAAAAACGCTCGAATTGGTTATTGCCAATTATTGCGCTGCTTATATTATTGGGTCTGATCGCATTTTGGTTTAAGTCTTGTACTAATAAAGAAGAACCAACCACCTCTGCAACAACGGTTGCACAGCCTGCTGCATCTCAGCCAGCACATTTGCAATTTAGCACCGGTACAGATGGGCAGTTAACCAACTGTCAAATTCAAACTGGTGATTCAAATTATCTTGAAATTTTGCAGCAACAAGTCAAACAGATCTTTAACTTTAATACGGGTTGTGGTGCTTCATCTGATGCCAGTTACCATACGCAATTTATTGATCAAGATACCATTCCAACGGTTCTGCAAAAACTTAAAGGTGTGCCAAATACCACTTTAACCTGGACAGAAAATCAGTTATCGATTTTGTCGCAAAATCCTGCGGATGCTCAAAGCCTTGCCAATCAAATTAAGCCTTTAGCAAAAAATATGACGGTATTGGTTCAAGAAGGTGTGAGTGAACAAACTGCAGTAGATAACAGTATTACTGATGCACAAAAAGCATTAGCGAGTATTAACCCTGAACAAGTTCGTGCTCTAGATGTTGCGACTGCGCTGAACTTACAAATTATTAATTTTGCGACAGGTTCATCTGATATTCCTGACGTGAATAAATCGATTTTGGATCAGGCGGCAGCGTTAATGCAGCGCGCAACACAGGTACATCTGACTGTACAAGGTCATACCGATGCTGTGGGTAATGCGGAAGCGAATAAAGCTTTATCGCAAGAGCGTGCACAAGCTGTGGTGGATTACTTGGTGTCGAAAGGCGTTGATCCTGCACAGCTTCAAGCGGTGGGTTATGGTCAAGAAAAACCGGTAGCAGAGAACAGCACCAAAGAAGGTCAATTCAAAAACCGTCGTATTGAGTTTGAAGTTTTAAATACCGAGAATGGTAAAGTACGAGATGTCACCAGCGAAGGCGTAACTGAAAAGACCAATTAAAACCGTACTAAATGAGATGATATATAAAAAATCCCTGCACATGCGGGGATTTTTCTCGTCAAAGCGCTGTAATTTTGAGTAAAATACGCCCGAAGAATAAAATCATAATGGTACTTATACAATGAAAAAAATAGTCATCACGAGCCTCATGTTGTCTGCGGCATTGATATCCGGCTGTGATAATTTTAAAAATAAAAAAGATACTGAAGCCAAAACGGAAGCGCCTGCTTTGGAAGATTGGAGTTGTACTGCACAAGCCAATATTGACCAATTGCAAGATCATTTAAAAAAAGAATATCTCAAAGAATTAAACAAAGAAATACGTCAGTCAGATTATGAAGCCGATCAGCAACTCATGGATCTGATTGTAAAAAATCTAAAATTTAACATTCAAAATGTCACGACTTTAACTGAAGACCCTAATAAAGCCAAAACATTGGAATGTAGCAGTCAATTGTTGGTGGTTTTCCCGAAAGGATTACAAAAGCGTGCTGAAAACGCCTATGCTGAACGACCATGTAACGAAGGCTGTGAAGAACGTGGTAATTATACTTTGAATGATTCACTCGAAGATGGTGAGTCAGGCTTAAGCATGGACAATGATCAGCTTAAAGGGAACTTTAGCTATAGCATCACTAAAACGGACAAAGATGGTTTAAGTTTAAGTGTCCCAAGTCAAAATGACGTAATTGATAGCGTTGTAACAGTGACACGTCATGCGGTGCTATATGCGGCATATAGTGCTCAAAATAAGCGAGACGAAGAATCCTATCAGCAAGGGATGGAGAGTCAATCTCAACAAATGAGCCTTGCACAAAAGGCGATGGATATTCGTAAGAAAGAGCTAGATCAGGATAATGCCAAAGTGGTGGACCGTCTCAATCAGACTTGGGATCGTTTTAGTGATGAACAAAAGGCGCAGTTACAGCAAGATCAAGCAGACTGGTTTGAAAAGCGTGATATCGACTGTAAAGTGCTTGCACAAAAAAGTGTTTATTCATTAAATGAAAGTGAAAAAGAGACTTATCAAAAGCATTCGCAATACTGGGATGATGCGATGAATACGCAAAATCAAGAGTTGCAATATACCAAATGTTTTAATCAGAAAACTACAGAACGAATTGTGTATTTAAATAACGTGTTTAATTGATCTAAAAGAAGAAAAGCCCTCAATTGAGGGCTTTTTTATGAATCTTAGTTTACTGCTTGATGATCAAAACAGGAATTGGGCACTGCGTTAAAATATTTTGTGCTACGCTGCCCAGCATGGCTTTTTTTAAACCTGTGCGTCCATGCGAACCCATGATGATTAAATCCGCAGAGATTTCATCAGCCACTTGTAAAATCCCTTCAGTTGGCGATACACCATGAATCAAACGAGTTTTAACTTCGATACCATCACGTACAAAGGTTTGTTTGATATCTTCTAAACGCAGCTGAGCACTTTTTTCAGCTTGCATAAAATATTCAGTGATTGCAGGTGCAACAGCATAGAAATCGACACCAACGAATGGATCAACAGCAACAACACTGACAATGGTCACTTGTGCATTTTGACTTTTAGCCAAGCTGAGCGCATGTTCAACAGCAGAATATGAAATTGGAGATTCATCCACAGGGACTAAAATTTGTTGATATTGACTCATATCTGCTTCCTTAATATTTTAAATGTTATCAATCTAATCTTGCTCTATTCACGATATTGTATGAATTAGACAAAAGGGTAAGCCTATGGGTGAAGGGTGTGCTGAATAGAAAAAAGCCCACATGATGTGGGCTTAGTCATCTTAAGCTTTTACAACCAACACAGGTAATTCAGTATTACTGAGTACATCTTGTGCGAAGCTGCCGAGTAGCATTTTCTTAAAGCCTTTACGACCATGTGAACCCATCACAATCAAATCGGCTTTGACTTCATTGGCTGCTTCTACCACACCTTCAGCAGAAACTTGGCCTTTAATGATTTTACTTTGTGCTTCTACACCCACTTCAGTTGTAATTTGCACAGCTTCTTTCAAAGCAGATTCAGCATTTGCATAAGCTTGTACGAAATATTCTTTCATGATTGATGAAGAATAATAGAAGTCTGCATCGGTAAATGGGTCTTCAGCAACAAGGCTGATTAAAGTGAGTTGGCTGTTAAACGCCTTGGCAATAATTGCAGCTTTTTTAACTGCAGAAAACGAGATTTCTGAACCATCGACAGGTACTAAAATGTTTTGATATGACATGGAACAATCTCCTGTAATTTTGCTTTTAAACCCTATAGATTATTGATAACACATTGTCGTGCATGGTTCAATTTATTAATCTAAAAAATATTGTAAATTCATAAAATTACATAAATTAATGTCGATAAGTCGTCAAATAAATCTGAGTGGAAAACTCGGACTTTGCTCAAAAAATATTAAAATAAAATCGACTAATTTTCTCGGATTTTGAGCTTAAAAGATCAATTTGAACTTTATAAAAATAAGCCTAAACTATATACAGTTTTAAATCTAAGATTTATAACAGAATTGATGCGATTGGATAGTTAGATATGTCATATAAATTAGGGTTGGTTGCACTCAGTATTTGTGCAGTGTTGCATTTGTCTGGTTGTCAAAACACGCAAAGCAGTACCAAAGTGATTGCAGGCGCATTTAACTTATCGACACAAGTTCAAAAGACATTTATCAACTTACATGCACCTGACAATGTTATTGTGCAGTCAAATATTCAATATCTCCAAAATCCAAATTTAAGCTTGGATATCTATCAACCTGAAACTAGTACGGTTATTGCACCAAGACCAACGATTGTTTGGATCCACGGGGGCGGTTGGGTCTCTGGCTCAAAAGAACATGCAGGTGGATATTTTAAACGGCTCGCAGCCCAAGGTTATAATGTGGTTTCTGTTCAATATCAGTTTGCACCTGAAGCCATTTATCCTGCACAGCTCAACCAAATAGATGCAGCATTGACGTTTTTGAATCTACATGCGGCACAATATGGCATTGATTCGCAAAATATGTATTTGGCTGGGGATTCTGCAGGTGCAAATATGGCCAGTCATTATGCCGCCTTGGTTACGAATCCAAATTTTGCGCAAGCGTCAAAGATTCAACCTGTATTAAAGCCTTCACAGCTTAAAGGGCTGATTTTACATTGTGGTATTTATGATTTAAACAGCTTTGTAAATACTGCACCCGACGAGATTGGCCTGATCGAGTGGGGCGTCTATAACCTGGTTCAGGCGTATACCGGAGACAAAAAAGATGATGCCGAGTTTTTAACGCATATTTCGACGGCCTCAAATATTAATGCAAATTATCCGCCTGTATTTATCAGCGGTGGCAATAAAGATTTTTTAACCAAAACGCAATCTGAGCCTTTTGTAGAAAAATTGCAGGCAAATAATGTACCTGTGACAGCGGTTTTTTATCCAGATTCGAAAGAATTTTTGGTACATGAATATCAATTTATGATGAGTAAAAAGGCCAGCCAGCAGACCTTTGATAGCACTTTAGAATTTTTGCAACAACACACACAGACCGTCAAAAATTAAAAACAGACTTAAAAGGCTTGCAGAATAATCTTTAACTTAATAACATACCTACCAGTTGGTATGTTTGTTTTGGAATGAATAATGAATTCGGTAACATTGGCCTATGGCTTACTGTCATTGGCGATTATCTCAGAAGTAATTGGTTCGACATTTTTGGTGAAGTCAGAAGGGTTTACCAAACTTGCGCCTTCATTGGCTGTCGCAGTTTTATTCTGTTTGGCATTTTATTTATTGTCTCAGGTGATTAAAGTCATACCACTTGGTATTGCTTATGCCATTTGGGCAGGTGTTGGTATTGTTTTAACTGCACTAATTGGCTACTTTATCTTTCGTCAAAGTTTAGACCTCCCAGCCATGTTAGGGATAGGCCTGATTGTTTCAGGTGTGGTCGTGATCAACCTGTTTTCAACTTCAGCTGGACACTAATATGGATAATCCGCATCAGCGCAAGAAAGAGCCTCAACTGATACGCCAAAGTATTTTGCAGCATGCAATCCGTCTTGCTGCAGATAAAGGAGTTAATGGGGTGTCGATTCAAGCCGTTGCGGATTTAGTTGGGGTTACAAAAGGTGGTGTATTTCATCATTTTTCAAATAAGCAAAAGCTCTTAGAGTCCATGATTGTGATGCTTTTGGCTCAATTAGACGAGGTCGTTGACCGTTTAATTGAGGAAGACCCTGAGCCATACGGTCGTTTTACCCGTGCCTATATTGAAATTACCTTAGAAAAACAAATCATGGGTTTGCAACAGTCATGGTCCGCGATTTCGATGACCATGCTGACCGATAAAACTTTTAATGAATATTGGATCGAATGGATGAACTCACGTTTAGAGCGACATCATCAGACCGATTCAAATATAGAACTCAAAATTGTTCGTTATGCAGCTGATGGTATTTGGCTCACCGCTTTTACAGAAGTGGAAGACGAAAGTGAAACCCAATTATTAAAACAAGAACTGATCGCCCGAACGTATCGAGCGAAATAGACAAAAGATCTCTGTTTTGAAATGTGCGCTTAATTTCTTTTATATTTGAAAATAGCATGCACGACTAAACCAAAGACCAAACCCCAAAATGCAGAGCCAATACCAAAAAACTGTACGCCCGATGCACTAAACAAGAAGGTGAGTAGAGCGGCTTCACGTTCGCTAGCTTCTTGGAAAGCAATGACGATGTTGTGTCCAATGGTGCCAAGTAGGGCAATCCCTGCTAAAGCGGTAATAAACACCAGTGGAAAAGCGGTTAAGAAACTCACCAAAGTGGCTGCAAACAGGCCCATCAAAATATAAAAGAAGCCACAGGTCATACCTGCGATATAACGTTTTTTCTCATCGGGGTGGGCTTGGTCATCTAGACTGATGGCGGCACTAATCGCAGCAATATTGACACTAAAACATCCAAATGGCGCGAGTAGCGTTTGGGCTGTACCAGTCCAACCAATCAGTTGATTGACGTGGGGTTGATAACCATAACTTTTAATCATGGCTAAACCCGGTAAATACTGAGAGGCCATATTGATTACAAAGAGTGGTAGCGCCAAACCCAGTATTGCTGAGATCGAAAATTCAGGTGTGACCCAAACCGGCTGTGCGAGTTCTAAATTAAGCGCCGGTAATTGAAAGCCAAGTAATAATGGACAAAGCATAATGCCAATGATTACTGTAATGACAATGCTATAACGTGGTAACAGCCGTTTACTGATGACATAAGCCGCGAGTAAACCCAGAACGAATGCCCATTCATTTTGTAAACTGACAAATAGCTCAATACCAAATTTTAGAAGTACGCCCGCCAACATTGCACTGGTGAGACTTTGCGGGATATAGCGCAGTATTTTTTCAAAAATGCCTAAAAATCCAAGTATTGCTGTCAATAAGCCACAGACCAAGAAAGCACCTAGGGCGGCATTCATGCTGTAACCATTTGCAGTCGCTAAAATCAGTGCCAGTCCTGCAGTGGACCATGAAGTCGCAACGGGATATTTAAATTTCCAAGACAGAATCAGCCCGCTTAAGCCGATACCCAAACCTAGAGCCCAAAACCAAGAGGTTATTTCTGCAGTGTTGGCACCGAGCATTTGTGCAGATTGGATCACCAAAACAGCCGAGACACTGATCCCGACTAAGAACGTAATAAAACCTGCAAAAGCAGCTGGAATGGAAAAGTCTTGGAGTAGTTTTTGCATAATGATCGAGCTATGATTATTGTTGGCGCAGATTTAGGATGTCATTTTTCAGGATGATACTCTCAAGTCCTGTACAGTAAAAGTGCTTAACAAGATGTTAGGGAAATACTTTATTTATTCACAAATGACACTTTAACAAACGGCACTTTAATAGAACGAATCGACAACCTACATTGAGGATGTTTCAACCATTCAAAATTTAAAAGCATTGTAGATTTTTATAATTTAAAAAATTGAACTATGTCTCACATGTCATTTACAACGTAGATGTCGCAAGTTTTAGACTAAATCCACAAAATAGAAGACCAACCGCTGCCACGCAGCATGCCGTAAATTTATAACGATGGCTAAAATAGGTAGCCAGTTTTGCACCGGAAAAGATCAAAATCGTTAAATAGCTCATGCTGATAATTTGCAGCACGATCGCGAGTGCGGTGAAAGTAATCGCAGGATATGGATATGCAGGATCGACGAATTGTACAAAGAACGATAAGTAAAAAAGAATGGCTTTAGGGTTTAAAATACTGATGGTTAATGCAGTCTTAAACGGTTTCAGTTCGCTCAAACTCAGTTGTTGGGTGTCGAGTTGTTCTGGCGTTTGAACGGCATTCCAAGTTTGGTAGGCAGCCTTGAAAAGTTTGATACCTAAATAACTTAAATACAGCGCACCCACAATTTTTAATAATAAGAATAACCAAGGGAAGGCATGAAGTAAGGATGCAGCCCCCAGAGCGGTGAGTAAGATTAAGATCAAATCGCCAGTATAAACGCCAAAAGCACCTAAATAGCCGACCTTAATGCCATAGCGAGAAGCAACAGACATGACATAAAGTGAATTTGGCCCGGGTAAAATCACAATTAATATCGTACCAATAATAAAGGTCGTTAAGTCTGTGATTCCAAACACTGAAGACACTCAAATAAAAAACCGAAGCTGTAGTATACAACTTCGGTTCTGGATGAAACTGAAAATTTCTAATTTAAGCTTTAATTTCAGCATCTAAGCCAAAAGATTGACGCAGCAAGCTACTCAGCTGCTCACGTGCTTTAATAAAACCATCAATACCGCCCTGTAATAGTTGGAAAGACATTAAGTCTTTTTCAACTTCAGCTTTGAAAGTTTGCTTGTCGAGCACTTGTACGTCGTGTTGACAGTGTGCATGCGCATGATGATTAGACAATTGCACTTCCACGGTACGCTGATCTTTTTCCAGTTCTGCCAATAAATTTGGTGAAACTGTCAATAAATCACAACCTGCTAAGCCAAGCACTTGATCAATACTACGGAAGCTAGCCCCCATAATTTCAGTTTTGATGTCATGTTGTTTATAGTAGTGGTAAATCTGCTTAACTGATAACACGCCTGGATCTTTCTCAATCGGGTAGCTATCCACATTTTCAGCTTTTTTGTACCAATCTAAAATACGACCAACAAATGGCGAAATCAGCGTGACTTGAGCATCTGCGCAGGCTTGAGCTTGATGCAAACCAAACAACAGAGTCAGATTACAGTGAATGCCTTCGGCTTCAAGGGCTTTAGCGGCTTGAATGCCTTCCCACGTTGAGGCAATTTTAATTAAGATACGATTTTGATCGATACCATACTGTGCATATAAAGCCAGTAACTCTTTAGCTTTTGCAATGGTGGCATCAGTATCATAAGACAAGGCTGCATCGACTTCTGTAGATACACGTCCTTCGATCAATTTTAAAATTTCTACACCAAATTTGACCGTAAGAATATCGATGGTGCGCTCAACCAGCTCATCATTTTGATAACCTTCTTTACGCGCTTGTTCAAAAGCACTTTCAATCAGTTCTTTATTTTCAGGTTGATTTGCCGCTGCTGTAATTAAAGATGGATTTGTGGTCGCATCCAATGGACGGAATGTATTAATCGCAGCTAAATCACTGCTGTCAGCAACAATCGTTGTTAGGCTTTTTAATTGGTTTAACGCATTTTGAGTCATTTGAAATCTAGTTCTTAATGTTCTTGGTGTACATACTTTTATAACACAATCTGTTTAGAACCCAACCAAAAAACGCCCAATTAGGCAGTCTAAATCGTAGTTTTTCGTGAATTTCGGATGTGATTAATCAAAAAATGAGCAGCCGAGCCGAGTGGTTTTTCACGGTTCCAGACCAAGTCGACGAAATATTCAAATTTGGGTGTGAAATCTTGAAAGCTTAAAATTTTGAGTTGATCTTTGAGCGTCGGATTTTCATTAAACATCTCGAGGGGAAGCACACCCCAACCCAGACCTTGAATAATCATCGAACAGGCAGAGTGGTGATTATCTGTACGCCAACTGTGTTTGGAAAATAACAACTCTGGTTTGATGCTTTTATCACGACTTGCGACCACGATTTGTCGATTTTGCAAAATTTGCTCAAAACTGACTTGCTTAAATTTCGACAGGGTATGTTTTTTCGCCGCAACTGGAACCAGTGCTTCACGCTTTAATTCAACAAATTGTTCATAACTCTCAAGCTGTTCACGTTCAAACATTAGAGCAAGCTGTGCTTGACCTTGTAATAGCATCTTTTGGGCATCTTCTTGAGGCGCAGAAAAAATATTGATTTGCAAAGATGGAAAATGAGTTTCTAGCAAAGAGATATAGTCGGTCCACTGTGTATGTAGCAGTTCTGATACCACCACGATATTCAGTGAAGACTCTAAACCATGACTCAGTGCAATTGCATGCTGTTTCCATTGATTGATTTCTATCAATAATTGTTCAGTTTTTTCATACAGGTTTAGCGCTTGAGCTGTGGGCACAGGTTCACGACCAACCCGCTCAAACAGTTTAAGGTTGAGATCAATTTCGAAGTTGGCAATGGACATGCTGACAGCCGAAGGTACTTTGCCGAGTTGTCTGGCAGCTGCGGAAAATGATCCTGTTTCCATGACTGTTTTAAAAATCATCAGTTGTTCTTGATTAATATTCATGTGCATACAGAAAAAAAAGGAATACAACCTTTCAATAATATTGAAAGAACCTAACTCGATTAATCAATAATATAAAAATAAAATAAGTTTTTTACAAATAATAGAGTGTTTCAAAATGACGATTTCCAAGAGAAGGATTATTCATGCGCTAAGCTATGAGATCATCCTATTGGTGATCATTGCTATTGCTTTAAGTTTTATTTTTAAAGTTCCGATGGAGGTGACAGGTACGCTCGGTATTGCAATGGCGGTCACTTCTGTGATTTGGAACATGATTTTTAATCATTATTTTGAAAAATTTGAAGCAAAAAGAAAGTTAAAAAGAACCTTTGGTGTACGTGTTTTACATGCAATTGGATTTGAGGGCGGTTTAATGCTTGCAACCATCCCAATGGTGGCTTATGCCATGCATATGACCTTATGGCAGGCGATTTTGCTCGATTTTAGTATGACCATGTGTATTTTAGTCTACACATTTATTTTCCAATGGTGCTATGACCAGATCGAAGCGTACCTAGGTTACCAACCACAATATCGTTAAATTTCAATAAGAAAATCACATTGGCCTGTATTGATAAGTACAGGCCTTTTTTGCATTAAAATAGTGCAAAAATTTACAAATAACAATATATAGGCTTTGTTGCACAAACCTATCTGTAAAGGCTTTTTCAGCGATATAATTTTCAAATGAAGAAGCCTACACACAAAATCTATCGCACAACCAATTGGCCCGCATATAACCGAGCACTCATGAGTCGCGGAAATATTGCCATTTGGTTTGATCCTGCTACGCAATGGTATGCTCCATCAAAAGGCAAACAAGGGCGAAATCAAACCTACTCCGACGCAGCTATCCAATGCTGCTTAATGATTAAATCCTTATTCCGTCTATCTTTACGTATGGTCACTGGCTTTGTGCAAAGTCTGATTAAACTTTGTGGATTAAATTGGACCGCATCAGATTACAGTACGCTTTGCAGAAGACAAAAACATATTGATATTGCGATTAATTATCAAAAAAGCAGTGGTGGGCTTAACTTGCTGATAGACTCTACCGGTCTAAAGTTTTTAGGTGAAGGTGAATGGAAAAGGAAGAAACATGGACCTGAATATCGTCGCCAATGGCGTAAACTTCATATTGGTATAGATGCTGAAACCCTTCAAATACGCGCCATTCAACTCACTACAAATAATGTGAGTGATTCACAAGTACTTGGTGATTTACTCGATCAGATCCCACAAGATGAGCAGATTGACTCTGTTTATACCGATGGAGCTTATGACACCAAGCAATTCCGTCAGGTCATTGCAGATCGGCAAGCGCATGCGGTGATTCCACCTAGAAAAAATGCGAAACCATGGAAAGATACAAAGATCAGCTCGCTAGCGCGAAATGAATTACTTCGTACTGTTAATCTTGCGAAGCAGTGCTTCTCAGGCAGGACATTATGGAAAAAATGGTCCGGCTATCATTGCCGAAGTTTGGTCGAAACTAAGATGCATTGCATCAAATTATTGGGGGATAAACTCAGTGCAAGAAAATTTGATAGCCAAGTCAACGAAATTCATGCACGTGTAGCAGTCCTCAACAGATTTACGGAATTAGGTCGACCACTTACCCAAGTTACGCCTTAAATTTGGCTCAATTAGGGGGCTTTGTATTTCAAATCTTTGTGCAACAAAGCCATGTATAGGTATAAAAAAAACCGCTCATATGAGCGGTTTTTTATAGTGCAGATTAATTATTTTTCAATAATTGCTGTCACACCTTGACCACCTGCAGCACAGATCGAAACAAGAACGCGACCTGAACCTTTTTGGTTCAGCAATTTTGCAGCAGTCGCAATAATACGACCACCTGTTGCAGCAAATGGGTGACCTGCAGCAAGAGATGAACCTTTCACGTTCAATTTAGAACGATCAATTGAACCCAATGGGGCATCTAAGCCTAAACGTTCTTTACAGAATTTAGGATCTTCCCACGCTTTTAGTGTAGATAATACTTGAGATGCAAACGCTTCATGAATTTCATAGTAATCGAAATCTTGTAGCGTAATACCTGCACGTTCAAGCATACGAGGCACTGCATACGCAGGCGCCATCAATAAGCCTTCTTTTTTCTCGACAAAGTCAACTGCCGCAGTTTCTTGGAAAGTTAAATAAGCAAGAACTTCGTGACCGTTTGCTTTTGCCCATTCTTCAGAGGCAAGAAGGACACATGACGCACCATCAGTCAGTGGAGTCGAGTTACCCGCAGTCATCGTACGCGCATCGCCTTTACCAAATGCTGGTTTTAACTTCGCAAGTTTTTCTACAGAAGAGTCTGCACGTAAGTTGTTGTCACGTTCTAAACCAAGGAATGGCGTAATCAGGTCATCGAAGAAACCTTCTTCATATGCTGCTGCCATTTTTTGATGTGAAGATGCAGCAAGTTCATCTTGAGCTTCACGAGAGATACCCCATTCAAGTGTCGTAATGGCTTGATGGTCACCCATAGAAAGACCTGTACGTGGTTCACCGTTTTTCGGCGCATCCATCAAATCTTTAACATTAATTTTAGTTAATGCTTTTAGGCGGTCTTTACCCGTTTTTGCGATGTTCAGTTCAAGTAGTGCTTTACGTAAACCATCACCAAAAGCGATTGGCGCATCAGATGTTGTATCTACACCGCCTGCAACACCCACTTCAATTTGACCCAAGGCAATTTTGTTTGCAACAAGGAATGCCGCTTGTAAGCCAGTGCCACATGCTTGTTGAATATCGTAAGCAGGTGTTTCAGGAGCAAGTTCTGTATTCAGTACACACTCACGAGTCATGTTAAAGTCACGACTGTGCTTTAAAACAGCACCAGCAACAACTTCACCTAAGCGTTGACCTTGAAGATTAAAACGTTCAACAAGACCATTTAATGCTGCGGTGAACATGTCGCTGTTTGAAGCAGTGAAGTAAGCGCCGTTAGAACGAGCGAAAGGAATACGATTACCACCGATAATAGCAACGCGGCGAACTGTGTTTTGACTCATGGTATTATCCTGTTGAACAGATGTTTGAGTTGTTGATTTTGAAGCTGTTTTAGTATTTGAAGCTGGTGTTTTAGTACGAGTAGATGCACTACGAGGACGAGTCGTTTTAGCCGCACCACTGTTTGACTTGGTTGCTGCGCCAGTACTTTTAGCGGTACGTGGTGTACTCTTTGATGTATTTGACACAGTTTCCGTGGTCGGAGTTTCGACTGCTGGATTTTCTTGAGTTGTTTTGCTCATAAGGCTTTTCCAAGCATGTGGATGATCTTCTTGTTGGGTACATTAGCATATTCACCAAAGGGGTAAATTGACTAAAATGACATTAGCAAAAGCATTCAGGTCAAGCCATCCGTTGTTTAACTCAAGTATGATTCCATGGAAACTGATGGAACTATTGAAATATAAGTATCTGACATCATCTTGAAGTTAAAGGGATATCTTAAGATCCATCAAAAATTAATCCGTATGAGAGATAATAAACATGACTGATCAATACCAAACATTTGCAAAATCTCCTATTGGTAAATTTGTCATCAAAAATTTAGGTTTACCATCACCGACTTTCTTAGAGCGTTTTGAGTCTGCAACACCTGTAGTAAAAGGCGCTGTTTTATTAGGTGCGGCACCAGCTTCAACATTGTCAGGTGCAATTGCTCAAGTATTGGCAAATATTCATGCCAACAGTTATGCAGGTAATAATGCGGAACTACAGCAAGCTGCTGCCAAGTCAGGTTTAAACCTAAGCGCATTTAATGAAGGTGATAAAGAGTCTAAGTTTAAAGTTGTAGTTTTTGATGCATCTGGTATTCAAAATTCAGAGCAACTTCATACGCTTTATGCATTCTTTAATCCAATTGCTCGTCAAATTCAGGCATCTGGTCGTGTTGTGGTCGTGGGTACAACCCCTGAAACAGCGAAGACCGTGAAACAAGCTATTGCACAACGTGCGCTTGAAGGTTTTGTGAAGTCTATCGGTAAAGAATTCAAAAAAGGCATTGCTGTTCAACTTGTCTATGTAGATGAAGGGGCAGAAGCAAACTTAGAGTCTGCGCTGCGTTTTGTTATTTCACCACGTTCAGCTTATGTATCTGGTCAAGTAATTCGTGTTTCGAAAGCAGACGTTGTTGATGTTGATTGGAACAAACCGCTAGCAGGCAAAACTGCGGTTGTGACGGGTGCAAGCCGTGGTATTGGTGAGGCAATTGCGCATGTATTGTCACGTGATGGCGCGCATGTGATTTGTTTAGACGTTCCACAGCAGCAAGCAGACCTTGACCGTGTTGCAGGTGAAATTGGCGGTTCTACGCTAGCGATTGATATTACTGCAAGCGATGCCGGTGAAAAAATTAAAGCGGCTGCAGCTGCTCAAGGTGGTTTGGATATCATCGTGCACAACGCAGGGATTACCCGTGACAAAACTTTGGCCAATATGAAGCCTGAGCTTTGGGATTTGGTGATTAACATTAACTTGTCTGCGATTGAGCGTGTAAATGATTACCTTCTTGAAAATGATGGCTTCAATGCAAATGGTCGTATTGTTTGCGTATCTTCTATTTCAGGTATTGCAGGTAACTTAGGTCAAACCAACTATGCGGCATCGAAAGCAGGTGTGATTGGTGTAGTGAAATTCACAGCACCATTACTTAAAAATGGTGTAACCATTAATGCTGTTGCTCCAGGCTTTATTGAAACGCAAATGACTGCTGCGATTCCATTTGCAATCCGTGAAGCAGGTCGTCGTATGAACTCGATGAGTCAAGGTGGTTTACCTGTAGACGTTGCAGAAACGATTGCGATGTTTGCTTCAACTGCGTCGACTGGCTTGAACGGTAACGTGGTACGTGTGTGTGGTCAAAGCTTGTTAGGGGCTTAATACATTCCTCTTAAAATTCCCTCTCCTTTTAGGAGAGGGCTAGGGAGAGGTAAAAATTTGCTATAAATGAATGGGTCTAACCCTCATTCTAGCCTTCTCCTTGAGCTATATATGGCGCAAGAGAAGATGCTTTTAAAACATTGAAATAAAAACTTCCAAAGGTTTAGTATGAATACTCGCCATTTTAGTCAACTTCCAAAACCTTATTTAGCCTATCCAAAAGTGATTCAAGGCTTGATTTTTAAAAAGCCTAAAGCTGAAAAAGTGCTGCCGCAAGTTGAATATGTGGTGGATTCATTTAAGGTCGATCAAAAACATTTAAAAGCTTATAACGAAGTCTGTGGCTTTAAAAACAATGGTTATATCCCAGCGATTTATTTGGCTGTGCTTTCTCAAAGTTTGCAAATGCATATGATGACTACGGAAGCTTTTCCATTTGCGATCTTAGGTTTGGTACATATTCGTAACCAAGTGAAGCAATATCGCAAAGTTGGTGTGAATGAAACACTGTCATTGTCATGCAAATTTGGTGAATTACAGCCACATGATAAAGGCGTGCAATTTGACTTTATTACCACTGCAAAAGTGGGCGATGAAGTGGTTGTAGAATCATTAACCACGTATTTAGCACGTCAAAAAACAGAGAACAAAGCTGCGGCAAAATCTACCGAAACAAAGTCAGCTGAGTTGCAAGTTCAAGCTGAATGGAATGTTTCTGAAAATACCGGTCGCCGTTATGCGTTGACTTCTGGTGACTTTAACTTGATTCATATTCATGCTGTAACCGCTAAAGCGTTTGGTTTTAAACAAGCCATTGCAC
Source organism: Acinetobacter sp. YH12023 (assembly GCF_013420135.1). Lineage (NCBI taxonomy): Bacteria > Pseudomonadati > Pseudomonadota > Gammaproteobacteria > Moraxellales > Moraxellaceae > Acinetobacter > Acinetobacter sp. YH12023. The sequence goes on along the minus strand of NZ_VOYU01000009.1, from coordinate 128,711 downwards.
ATGGTATGTGGAGTAAAGCCAAAGCCTTGTCGAGCTTAACTTTGCCAGATGCCTATGAAGCGGATGTCTGGTTTAAATTACCGATGTATTTGCCTTCTCAAGTTGAGTTCCTTACTGCACAAACGGGTAAAGATACAGAGTTTGCTATTCGAAATAGTAAGAACAAAAAGCCGCATGTCGCGGGAAGTGTAAAGGCACTTTAAGACTTAAGCCTAAATCGATATCGGTTTAGGCTTTTTTGTTTTAATCTCAAGCGATTCATATTCAAAGGAATGATGATGCAGGCGCTCAAAGAATATCTATTTGCACAGAAGAATAATTTTCAAGGTACGGTTGACGAGGCGTTTCAAGATTTGGCGGCGCAATTTAGCCGGATGCAGGATGCTCGAACCCACTTAGGCGGAGCTGCCTTAGTGGTGTATTTTAAAGGTCAAAAAGTCGTAGATATTTGGACTGGTAAAAAGTCAGCCGAAGAAGCGTGGCAGGCCAATACACCCTCAGTCTGTTATTCCACGGGTAAAGGCGTACTTGCAACGCTTGCACATATCTTAGTGAGCGAAGGCTTTCTAGATTACGATACTCCCGTTGCCGCATATTGGCCGGAGTTTGCTCAAAATGGTAAGTCGGATATCACATTAAGGCACATGCTGAGTCATCAAAGTGGTTTATACGATATCCGTAATATCATCGAAACAGCATCTGAAATGGCTGATTGGCCACATATGCTTAAAGTCATCGAACAAGCTAAGCCGCGTTTTGAGCCATCAACTGATGCAGCATATCAACCGTTAACCTTCGGTTGGCAAGTCGGTGGTGTACTTGAAAAGGCCACAGGTCGACCGCTTACAGAATTGATGCAACAGTATTTGGTTGAACCTTTAGAGTTGGATCATGCTTTTTTTGGTGTACCAGAGCATCAACTTGGTAAGGTTGCACGCTTGATTCCGAAAAAGAAAAAAGAAGAACGCACTGTAGATGCTTCTGTTCAAGAAAATACCCAAGCGCAGACAACGAAAAAAAAGACCGAGACACGAAAACCGTCAATCTTTGATCAGCTCCTGCAAATTTCAGGACAAAATTTGCAAGACTTTCAAGATGGTATGATTCCAAAAGGGATGCGCAAGTTTTCATTTTTTAGTGATGAGGGTTTGCAAGCCATTATTCCTGCGGCAACAGGCGTATTTAGTGCCAATAGTTTAGCGAAAATCTATGCAATGCTAGCCAATCATGGCCAGTGGCAAGGACAGACCTTAATCACAACACAAGTTTTTGATTCTTTAAGTGAAATTCAATATAAAAAACGTGATCGTATTATGCCTTTACCGATGAATTGGCGTTTGGGATATCATCGAATTTTGACTTTAGGCAAATCGAGTCAAGGTTTTGGACATATTGGTTTTAATGGTTCTGGGGCCTGGTGTGATCCGCAGCGTGATTTAAGTTTTGCGTATACACATAACTTTGCGACAGGTTCAATCACGGGTGACTATCGTTTATGGGGCCTAACTCAAGAAACTTTACGCTGTGCAGATAAAGTATTAAAAGGGCGTAAAGGCTGGATTTAAGATACTTCGGAATAGAACAGAAATTGGGGAAATGTGAAAAATATGCTATTTTCCCTCGCAGTTTTAGACTGCTGTGATATCCCTATGAAAAAAGTTGTTTTGATTCCCTTAGTAGCAACGTCGGCAATGTTGGGTTGTCAGGATTCAACTCAAACGAAATCAAAGGAGATAGAAGCAATTACTGCTGAAAAACAGCATGCAGCATGGGTCGGTAATTTTAAAGGCATAACACCTTGTATGGGCTGTCTTTCTCGTTGTGAAGATTGTCCCGGTATGGCTGTGGCACTTGAGCTACATGAAGATCAAACTTATACACTCACTCGTGAAAGTTTAAGCGGTCATAACGGCGTTGAAGTGCTAAAAGGTGTAATTCGTTTTAAAGATGAATCAAAGCAGCAGCTAGAACTTATGAATGTGCAAACGCGCAATCTTTTGTATGTAGATTTGGATCAGCAACTGCTAGAAATTCGTGAAGACCAGACGGCGAAACGCTATCAAATGCAGAGTGATTTCCTTTTAAATAAAGCAGTTTAAGCATTCGTAATTTATATTAAATTTGCCTGATCATTGTGATAGCTCAAGATCGGATTTTTATTGTCCAAACTCTGCCATTTATTTCACTATTAGACAAAAAAACAGTATGCTTACACCTGTAAAAAGGAGCATACATGTATCAAGTACTTGCACGAAAATACCGTCCACGAAATTTCATTGAACTCGTGGGACAAAGCCATGTGTCACGCGCACTTACCAGTGCCCTAGAACGTGGTCGGTTACATCATGCGTATTTATTTACAGGTACTCGAGGTGTGGGTAAAACCACTATTGCCCGTATTTTGGCAAAATGTCTGAACTGTGAAACAGGTGTAACATCAACGCCGTGTGAAGTCTGCCCAACGTGTAAAGCAGTAAATGAAGGTCGTTTTATTGATTTAATTGAAATTGATGCGGCATCACGGACTAAAGTTGAAGATACCCGAGAGCTTCTCGACAACGTTCCTTATGCACCAACCCAAGGTCGCTTCAAGGTTTATCTAATCGACGAAGTGCATATGCTCTCTACGCATTCATTTAATGCGTTATTAAAGACTTTGGAAGAACCACCAGAGCATGTGAAGTTCTTATTTGCAACTACAGATCCACAAAAATTACCGATTACTGTCATTTCACGTTGCTTGCAATTTACTTTGCGTCCTTTAGCGGTGGATGAAATCACATCGCATTTGACTGATATCTTACAAAAAGAACAAATTCAAGCGGAGCAAGATGCGATTTGGCAAATTGCTGAATCGGCTCAAGGTTCACTGCGTGATGCATTGTCACTAACTGATCAAGCAATTGCCTATGGTCAGGGTTCAATTCAGCACCAAGATGTTAAAGACATGTTGGGCCTAATTGACCGTACGATCATTTATGATTTGATTTTAGCCATTCATCAAAATCAGCGTGAACGCGTGAGTGCTTTACTCATGCAATTCCGTCAACAAGCGCTGGATGTTTCGCTGGTATTAGATCAGTTGATTTCAACGTTACATGAACTGGCATTATTACAATACTTGCCAGACTTAGCGTTGAAATATAGCGCTGAGATCAATCAAAAAATTATGCAATTGTCGCAGTTGATTTCAGCTCAAGATTTGCAGTTGTATTATCAAGTCGCATGCAAAGGTCGGGCAGACTTGCAGTTGGCAGTCACGCAAGAGCAAGGTTTTGAGATGTGTGTGCTGCGTCTATTAGCATTCCGACCATTACAGCCAAACGAAATGTTGGTCTCTGCCGTACAGCAAGAGTCAGCCGCACAGCCACAGCTTGCTCAAAATCAGGCCGAAACAGTTCAGCCGACTCAAACACAGTCTTTGCAGCAACCCAATACCGTTGTTGAGTCTGCTGCACAGGTTGCCACTGTTGAGCAGCCTGAAGCTGTACCCGCTGTAGACACATCGCCAGCTTTCGATGATTTTGATGATTCACATTATGATGACGATGATGGCTATGTTTCTGCACCTGCAGTCGATGAACCTTCATCTGATGATTTTTTAGATGATCCTGAAGAAGACGCAATAAGCCAAACTTCTACAGCATCTACAGCAAATGGCACTCTAGATACGCAAGAGGTTGCACCGGTTGAGTCTGTATCGACACAGCAAAATGACACGCTTGTTATGGATGCCGTGGCAGAAGATACATTATTTGATTTAGATCCGACGCCGAGTACTGAAACTGAAGAAGTTGATGTGAGCGCTATAAATTTTGAAGATATTGCACCTTTAGAACCAACAGCTTTAGAGTCAAAAAGTGTAGAGCCTGAAACAGCTCAGCCACATTTGATAAATGCCATTGAACCACAACATGTGGTGAATGAATCAGTTTCGGGTGCTCAAGGCGACAATGGTTTTGATCTAGCATCAGCACAAGTTACGCAAAGTTCCGTTTCTTCGGATGCTGTTCAAACGGGTTCATCTTCTACCTTGATGCCACAAGATATTTTGACTTTACAGCCTCAAACCCTTGAAGGTGAGTGGACGGTCGAAAAGTGGGAGTATTGGTTCCGAAATAGTCAACTTTCACCTGCGGTACAAGAGTTGGCTCAGCATGGCATCATGCGCGGTACGATTGACGGTGTATCGACTTTCCATATTCCAAAGCGATACGAAGCTTTAGTGACTCAATTGCAGCATGTATTGGAACAAGCCATTCATGCGCAATGGTCAAAATGTCGTTTCCATATCAACTTTGAAGATGTCGAAGAAACCACACCGTATGCTTTACAACATGTCCGCAAGGAAAAGGCCTTTGCACGTGCAAATGAGTTATTACATGCAGAGCCTGTTGTGAAAGACTTACTCAAAAGCTTTGATGGTGAGTTGCAAAATATCCAGCTCAAATAAGTTTTAAGCTAGATATAAAAATTAAAGTAAAAATTGAGTTAAAGCATCTCGCATATCATCGGGTATCGAGGTGCTTTTTCGTGTTTGGCGGTCAACAAACACATGAACGAAATGTCCTTGGGCTGCAGCCTCATTTTGTCCTTGTTTAAAAATAGCCAAGTCATAGCGCAGTGAAGAATTACCAATTTTTTCAATCGCAACCCCAACTTCAATGATTTCTGGATAGGACAGCTCTTGTAAAAAGCTGCAGGCTGAATCGACCACTAAACCAATGATCGGGGTATTTCGCAAATCAAAACCGGCATGTTGAATCAAGAGTGCATTTGCAGCAGTATCAAAATAGCTGTAATAGGTGACATTATTGACATGACCATACATATCGTTGTCTGCCCAACGTGTTTGGATTGGAAATAAAAATCGATAGTTTTGGCGGCGTTTAGTTTCAGGTTTCATCGTTGGTATTTTCTTTATTTCAAAATGAGTGAACTTTAGGCATAGATCGATTGGTAAATCTGGCGAGCGTCTTCAAACTGCAGTTCTCGCGGATTATTTTGTAATAGTCGCGTTTGTAATAGCGCATCTTCTGCTAAACGATCAAGCATATTTTCAGGCACATTGAGTTGACTGAGTTTAAGCACTAAACCGCTCTGATCTAAATGATTTTGCATATGATCAATAAATAAATCACATAAACCATCGGTACAGCCCGTACTGTATGGATCTAGCCAACTCATGAGTTCTGCATAATGCTGCTTGGCCTGAGGTGCATTAAACTTTAACACTTCAGCGAGAACCAGTGCATTGGTATGACCATGCGAGAGATGAAAGTGTCCACCGAGTGGATAGGCGAGTGCATGCACCGCTGCAACTGGCGCATTAGCAAAGGCCTGACCTGCAAGCATTGAACCGACCAGCATGTGCTGACGCGCTTCGAGGTTATGTCCGTCGTGTAAAACCAGCGCTAAATTTTTATTTAATAAACGCAAAGCTTGTTTAGCAAGCATATCCGCATACGGATTTTTTTTAATTTTTGATGTATAGGCTTCAATGGCATGCACCATGGCATCGATACCGGTTGCTGCGGTAATGTGTGCGGGAAGATTTAATGTAAAGTTCGCATCGAGGATACAGACATCGGCATACAGTACAGGGGAGACGATACCTGTTTTGGTGGTTTCACCTGTAGTGACGATAGAGATTGGTGTGACTTCAGAGCCGGTCCCTGCCGTTGTCGGAATCAAAATGAGTGGCAAGCGTGGTCGTTTTGCATTAGCTACACCATATAAATCACTGATCCGCTGTGTTTGCTTAGGATGAGCCAAAATCGCAATAATTTTAGCTACATCCATTGAACTGCCACCGCCAAAACCAATAATCAAATCTACTTTTTCATTTTTGGCAAATTGAACTGCATCTAAAACTATATGTTCTGCAGGGTCAGCTTGAATACTGGAATAAATTACATAGTCTTTATGGATACTTTCTAAAATATCCAAAATGGGTAAATGTAATTGTTGTTGCAACATACCGGGGTCGGTCACAAGCATGACACGTTTGGCTTGAAAGTCGCCTAGGACCTCTCTCAGTTGGGAAATAGAGCCTAAGCCTGAAATAATATTGCTGACGGTTTGAAACTGAAATTGACTCATTGGCTTATCCCTAATTTTTTATATCCAAATAAACATTATTCTTGAGTGTTGATATAGGATTCATCCTGTAAATAACTTAACATAAGACGCTTGAAATAAAAGTAGTCTTGAGGTTGTTATGTCATCCAGCACGCCATATAAGGTGTTGTGTGTTTGTTTAGGAAATATTTGCCGTTCACCTACGGCTGAAGTGGTTCTCAGACATTTTTGTGATGAAGCGCAACTTAATATTCACGTCGACTCTGCGGGTACGAGCAATTATCATCCGGGCAAAGCGCCTGATCTTCGTAGCCAACAGCATGCAAAATTACGAGGCTATAACTTATCTGCATTACGCGCACGTCAGTTAACGGTTCATGATTTTATTGAATTTGATTTGATTTTGGCCATGGACTACGAAAATTTAGACAATATTCAAAACCTCATGCAAAAGGCGCAGCAACAATTCGGTCAACTACGTGCACAAGTGTCTTTGATGAGTCAACATGATCACCAATATCCGCAACAAGAAGTACCAGATCCGTACTATGGTGGTGATGCAGGGTTTGAACATGTATTAGATCAATGCGAATCTAGCAGTCAGGCTTGGGTCAATTATTTAAAAACTCAGTTACAAGCACAGCAAAAAAATTAAGGTTTAAGAATGCAAATTCAAACACAGGTTCAGCTTAAGCCATTTAATACATTAAGCCTCGATGCTGTAGCATCTCATTATGTACGTGTTCAATCGGTAGAAGAAATTAAAGCAGCGCTCGACTTTGCCAAAGCTGAGCAATTAAATGTATTGGTGCTTTCAGGAGGCAGTAATATGCTGTTGCCTGAGCAAATACATGCTTTAGTGATGCACATGGATATTCAAGGTATTGAATATGTACAAGACGATGCTGATACACAGACTTTAAAAGTGGGTGCAGGGCAAGTGTGGCATGACTTTGTGCTATGGACGACGGCACACCAGTTTTATGGCTTACAAAATTTAGCATTGATACCCGGTTTAGTCGGTGCTTCACCTGTGCAAAATATTGGAGCTTATGGTGTTGAAGCGGGTGAATTTATTGAATCTGTGCAGGTCTATGACCGAGTAACAGAACAGCAAAGTAGTATTAGCGCTGCCGATTGTCATTTTTCATATCGCCATAGTATTTTTAAAGATGAGCCAGAGCGTTTTATTATTACGCATGTGACTTTTAAACTTTTAAAACATGCCGATTTAAAATTAAATTATGGTGATTTAAAGCAGGCGGTAGGCGAAGACTTAAGTGCAGAAAACCTACAACAACAAGTCATTCATATCCGTCAAACCAAACTTCCAGATCCGAAAGAATTTCCAAATGTCGGAAGTTTCTTTAAAAATCCTGTGATTAGCCAGCAAGCCTTTGACCAAATTGCGCTGCAATTTCCAAATTTACCTCATTATCCACAACCGAATAATGCGGTAAAACTGGCAGCTGGCTGGTTGATTGATCAAGCGGGTTGGAAAGGGAAATCTGTGGGTTCAGTGGGTATGTTCCATAAGCAAGCTTTGGTGTTGGTCAATTATCAGGACGCCACGCTGCAAGATGTACGTACAACATACAAAGCTGTACAACATGATGTTTTTGAAAAATTTAATATTGAACTACATCCTGAGCCTGTATTATTTGATACAAATGGCTTGATTCGATCTCACGCAGATCAATAAAAACACATAGGTTTTAGATTTATGCATAAAACACATTGGATGGTTCGCTTAGTACAAATTGCTGCAGTGCTATTTGTACTTTTGGGCTGTCTAGTGATTTTTATCTATACGCCGTTTTATTCTAAATTGATCGTTAAAAGTTTAAATTATTTCGTTCCTGTAGAAGTCAATCAGCTCGCAGCGCAAAGTCAAAAACTCGGCGCTTTGAGTGATGATGATAACTATGAGCCGGGTTCTGACTTATGGATAGCACGCCAAGCATATTTAAAACTCATGGAGCAAGCAATACAGTCCGATGAACCTCAAGATTTAACCCTTATACAAGCACGTTATAAGGCGTTACAGCAGCTCATTGAAGAAGAACATGAAAAAGAAAAGAATGATAGTCAAAAGGACATACCGAAAGTACCTCTGCTGAATCCTTCTGCGTCCGAGGCGGCTTCTTCTGAAGCATTGGCGGAAAATCCTGCTCAAAAAATGAAAGAGCTGCTTGAGCTCAATAGTGCGGAAAATAAAGGACTGATGACTCAATATACCGAGTTCTTAAAAACCCATGAAATTGAGCAAGCGGCTTCAGAAGCGGAACCGATCGATGATGAAACATATCTTGATCTTGCCAAAATGAAAGATAAAACCCTGAAGCAGCCAACCGCAGAGCCGTATGCGATCGTGGTGTTAGGTGGTGGTTTAACCTTAGATAAAAATGATAAAGATATCGTAGTGAATGACTACACACGACTTCGACTGGAAAAAACACTCGATGTTGAACGAGCCAATAAGTTACCGATTGTACTGAGTGGTGTTGAAGCACCGTATATGCAAGCATGGTTGAAGCAATATGATGTTGATGCGAAATTGCTTGAAGACCGCAGTATGAATACTTGCGAAAATTCGCGTTTTAGTTCGTTGCTTTTACAGAAAAAAGGTGGGGCACCGACGGTTATTTTAATCACTGACCAATATCATATGCCTCGAACACGTCGTTTATTTGCATTAAATGGTATCGAAACCATTCCTGTTGTTGCACCCATGCCAACAACATTAACTACATGGCGACCAAGTGAAAAAAATTATGACCATAGTCGTCGTGCTAATTATGAATTATTAGCCACCTTACGTGATGTTTGGTTTGGCTCAAGTGACTGTCGGGAGGTCCCATAATGTCAGATATCCCATTTCTTAATCCTTCGATCCTTAAACAATTAGATCTTCCTGTTCCAAGTCGAGAATTAACCCCACAAGTATTAGAACCTCTAAATTTAAATCGACCTTTTGAGCCTAGTGTTGAAATACAGTCTTATAGACGACTTTATGGTTTAGATGCCTTGAACTGTGAACATTGGCAAGGCTATGTAGAAATGCCTTTGTTCAAATTACATGTACAAGTATTTCAACCGAAACTGAAGACTGAAACGGATGTCATTAAAGGCACAGTATTTTTATTGCATGGTTATTTAGAGCATAGTGGAATATATCAGCCAATTATTCGTGAACTCTTAGATCAAGGTTTTAGTGTTTTAACCTATGATTTACCGGGGCATGGTCTAAGTAATGGCTCGCCAGCCAGTATTCAAAACTTTGACCATTACCAACAAGTTTTGGAAGCGGTATATCGTTATGTTAAACATGCGGCTCAATTACCGACGCCATGGTTAGGGATTGGACAGAGCACGGGTGGTGCGATTTGGCTGCATCATCTGTTAGATTTTGCTGAACATCGCAAAAACCCATATGTCGAACGGGTTTTATTATTATCTCCGCTGATTCGTCCTGCAAAAACGGCATGGTGGCATAACTCGGTTGGATTAGGCATTATTCGTCGTATTAAACGTGAAGTGCCACGTCATTTTAGACGGAATAATCATAACCCTGAGTTTTTACGTTTTGTCCGCTTAAAAGATCCACTACAACCTCGAATGATGGGGATGGATTGGATTTTGGCCATGTCAAAATGGATGCAGGAGATGGAAGAACGCCCAGCGTGCCGTATTCCAGTGTGGTTAGCGCAAGGCGCACAGGATCAGACGGTAGATTGGCGTTATAACATTGAGTTTATACGTCGTAAATTTCGTTTACAGACGCTTCTCATGCTTGAAGAAGGTTCGCATCAGCTGATTAATGAACGTGCCGATATTCGTGCTGCATTAACAGGTTTGATCCCGGCATTCTTGCATGCTCAATCCAACAGTAAGTCTTATTACTAACTGATGTTACGCACTAACATCAGGAGCGTAATTTGATTCAAATAAAAGTACGATACGCGGGAAGGTCATCCGCAAGTATTTGAGACTGGACTACTCCTAATCAAAAATGTTTTTGCAATACTTTGAATAATTTGACGCTAGTGAACGAGTTTTGTTGGTGAGATGCATTGCACCGCAAGATGGTTTCCTTGCGAAGCTTTGCTTCTCATTTTGCCGAAACAAAAGTACCTCCAGCCGAAGGCTAATCCCGTTATTTAAGCCCTAGATGTAAGACTCCGTCGAATAGGCTTAAAAATTATTTTAAAAATGCGTAATTACTTTTACGCGCGTAACATCAGTTACTAATTGACGATTGAGCACAGCCTACCTTAATCGGTGTGATGGATCTAGACGAAAAAAGAGGCGTAGTCGCCTCTTTTTTTATGGGGTAGGAATCAGAACTTTTCTAGATGTGCCATATTCCACATACGGAAATAGAAGTTTTCTTCATCTTTATTTTCACAGCTGAGTAACTCCCCATCTTTTAACCAAAAATGTAGCTGTGCATAGTTTTTAATTTCACGGTTGTTAATACGCTGTGCTAGATGGTGTGCACGGATATCCGACGGGTGTTGTAAACCCGCAGAGGCAATAAGTTCAGATAAACCATGCAAGGTATTTTTGTGGAAATTAAAAACACGCTCTGCTTTAGTTGGGACATGAATGGCTTTTTGACGGTCTTTGTCCTGCGTTGCAACGCCAACAGGACATTGGTTGGTGTGACAGCTTTGAGCCTGAATACACCCGACTGCAAACATAAAGCCACGAGCCGAATTGACCCAATCTGCGCCAATTGCCATGGTACTGGCAATATCAAAAGCACTAATAATTTTACCACTGGCACCGACTTTAATTTTTGAACGTAAGCCTGCACCAATTAGGGTGTTATTAACAAAGAGTAGGCCTTCACGCAGTGGCGTACCCATATTATCGATCAATTCAATCGGCGCAGCGCCAGTCCCACCTTCAGAACCATCCACTACGATAAAATCAGGTGTAATCCCTGTATGTAACATGGCTTTTACGATACTCATAAATTGCCATGGTTGCCCGATACACAGTTTAAAACCCACAGGTTTGCCTTCTGACAGTTCGCGCAATTGCTGAATAAATTGCATCATTTCAATAGGGGTGCTAAAGGCAGGATGGCTAGATGGAGAGATACAGTCATGTTCACGGCTGACACCACGGATTTGAGCAATCTCTTCGGAAATTTTGTCTTTAGGTAAAATGCCACCATGGCCTGGTTTTGCACCTTGAGATAATTTGATCTCAATCATTTTGACTTGAGGGTGCTTGGCTTGTTCAGCAAAACGTACAGGGTCGAATTGACCATCAATCGTACGGCAGCCAAAGTAACCACTACCGAGTTCCCAGACAATGTCGCCACCATTTTCCAAGTGATACGGACTAATACTGCCTTCACCGGTGTCATGGTAGAAATTGCCCATTTTTGCGCCTAAGTTTAAGGCACGAATGGCATTGGCACTTAAACTACCAAAGCTCATCGCAGAAATGTTTAATATCGATGCGCTATACGGTTGCTTGCATTGTTCATTGCCAATGTTAATACGGAATGTTTCAGGAATGGCAGGAATGCAAGGTGACAAGGAGTGATTAATAAAGCGATAATCATTTTGGTAAACATCAACAATTGAACCAAATGGTTTATCTGCATTTTGATTTTTTGCCCGTTGATAGACCAAGCTGCGTTGCATACGAGAAAAGGGCAATGCATCTTGATCAGATTCAATAAAATATTGGCGAATTTCAGGTCGAAATTCTTCAAATAGAAAACGAAAGTGCCCCATGATAGGGTAATTTTTTAAAATCGAATGTTTATTTTGTATGACGTCATACAAACCCAATAAACTCAAAAGCCCAGTTATGACCCAGATACTATTCAATAAGGTTTGTGGAATAAAATATTGAATATAGCGAGGGGAATAACCTAAATGAAAACTCGAAATGAGTAGGAAGATAAAAATACAAGCAAACCAAATGGAATGCCGAGAAAAAAAAGTATTCAGTAGCTTGTGGCGAATAGTTTGTGCTGGACTGGCCATATTTTGAAAAATCTTATTCTGCTCATTTGCTCATAATTTGCCGAGTTTATGCACAATGCTCAAGCTTTAATTTGTTGATTCAGTGTAGCATTTATAAAAAACAGCATTGAAGTTGGATGAATTTTCCATTTAAAGCCAAATCAGATAAGAAAAGCAGGAATGTTCTTTAAGAAAATTTGTGAAAAGTAGCGCGGTTCTTGTTATTTCACAATGTGCAAAATGGAGGTTAAAGTGATTTTACTTTCTAAACACGAGGTGCTGAATATGACTATGAAATCTATTCGTTATAATAATGCCGACCTAGCCTGTCTATGTCAGTAATTGATTATAGCCATGAGAAATTAGCGCTACGGCATAAGGTATTCAGCAGATACTTATGCTGTAGTTCCTTTGACCTAAACGACTAAAATTACAAAAATATTCTAAGAAATTATCCAGTCCCAGCGTTGGGACTTTTTTTATGTGTTGGTATTTTAATGGAAAATTTAAGCCTAAATTATGTGCTAAATATTTATTATGAAATAAAAGTTGCCACCTCAAATTGAACATTTCAGGTAGCAGAAAGTCTGAGATCGGTTTAGTCATTGCGTTGTTGTACAACCATAGCGACTTCTTCAGGTTCAATTTTCTGAATCTTTTTACCAAAACTACGCAGCCACCATGTTAACTGAGAGGTAAAAGGTACTGTTGCACTAACTTCCACCCAGCCATCTTCGGTTTTTTGAATCACTTGATCTTTACTTAGCTGACTTTCTTCAAAATAAACAGCCTCTGCTTCAGACATGGTTAATTTGAGCTGAATCATTTCAGTCGGTTTATTGAAGTCCACACGGAAGCCAAGCGCTCCAGAGTCAATATAGGCATCAATATCAAAATCGACAGGGTGTAATGCACGTGAATTTAAGACCGTAGCAGATTTAAAACGATGTAAAGCAAAGGTTTGGATGTCTGTTTTGTCATGACGTGTGCAAACCAAATAGATAATTGCACCTTTTTGGACCAAAGCCAGTGGATTTAAAATATAGGTCTTTTCTTCACTTTGTTGTCCACGACCTTGATAAAGACATTCGAGTTGTTTGTCTTGTAGTAAGCCTTCATAAATTGATTGCTGTGCAGCTTTTTCAACCACAGGGGGAATCAATGGCTGAGTTGCTGGCACGATTCGCACGCGGTTAATCCACTGACGGACATTATTTTGTGACGACAGGCTCCGACGTGCGAGGTCAAACCAAGGATTCATTTCTTCAATTAAGCTCGGTGGAAGCAAATGTTTTAAGTGCTCCTCAACCATCATAAAGGTGACCGCTTGTGAGCTAGTCATATGAGGCAAGCTTTGAATTGGTGCATCGGAACGCCAACGCCAGCCTTGTGGAGTTGTTTTACTACTCTCAATTGGGAAACGCAGAGAAATTTGATTTAAGTCACGCTGAATAGTGCGTAGGCTGATATCAATGCCTTCACGGTTCAGGATTTCTTGTAATTCACGCGTACCCATCCACTTACCTGTGGACAGTCGTGAAAGAATTTGCCACTGACGATAGAGGCTGTTCGACGTTTCTTTTTCTTGTGAAGACATAATCTAGTGCTTGAACTTGGACTTAAATGAATAAAATGATGCTGTGGGACACAATAAGAAATCTTCCTGCGTTAAGCAAGTCTTCATCTGAAAAAACTAAGATGATTTTAATAACGCAATTTGACACAACTTGAGCAGTTACATGCTGTACCACTTTGCAAAAATGATGCATAAATAATCAAAGAGAAGCAACATATTTATTGATGGCATATATATTGCTTTATCTAGTTCATAAAACATGAGAAAAACATGGAGTTGCTATGCTGAAAGAAAATCGTAATACAACTTCAAATGGAATTGATGGTTATGAGGCAAAGTTGGTCAATACTTCTGTCTCTACATTAAAAAATTTACCTCTTGCTCGAGGACATGCGCTGTTTAATCAATTTAATTCGGATTTTTTTAATGAAATGCGCGACAGTAAAACGGTAGCTAAAGAATCATGCCAACGGATAGAGCAGTGGTTATCACAGCATACACTTGATGAATTAAAACAACTAAATCAGGTAGCAAAACAACATTTTCTCTATGAGGGTATTACCTTTACAGTGTATGGCGAAGATGAAGGCATTGAACGCACTATTCCTTATGATCTTATTCCTCGTGTGATTGCACGAAAGGAATGGAATAATTTATCACTGGGCTGCGCACAGCGCGTGAAAGCTCTCAATCTGTTTTTACATGATGTCTACCATCAACAAGATATTTTAAAAGCAGGAATTATTCCTGAACTGCAAGTCTTAACGCATGAAGCCTATTTGCCACAAATGTATATGCATGGGCTAAAAGGTAAAATTTATAGCCAAATCAGTGGTATTGATATCATACGTGATCAATCAGGCGAATTTTACGTCCTTGAGGATAATCTTAGAACACCGTCGGGTGTGTCATATATGCTAGAAAGCCGTAAGATCAGTCAAAAACTGATGCCTGAACTTTGCCAGCAAAGCAACATCATGGGGATTGAGCAGTATCCGCAGCTTTTACGTGAAATTCTTGCAGAAAATGCCTACGTCGATAACCCGTTTATCGTGGTTTTAACCCCAGGGCGTTTTAACAGTGCGTATTATGAACATGCCTTTTTGGCAAGGGAGATGGATGTACCCTTAGTGACATCGCGTGACCTTTATGTAGAAAACGATAAGGTTTATGTGAAAACCATCAAAGGTCGACAACAGGTTGATGTAATTTATCGTCGTGTGGATGATGCTTTCCTCGATCCATTATGTTTCAAACCTGACAGTACTTTGGGCGTAGCAGGGCTCATGTCAGCGTATATGCAACATAATGTGGTCATTGCAAATGCACCGGGAACAGGCGTAGCAGATGATAAATCGATTTATCCATATGTGGATAAAATGATTCATTTCTATTTAGGCGAACGAGCGATTCTGAAAAATGTGCCGACCTATCAATGTCGTGAGCAGAACGACTTGGACTATGTGCTGTCGAATATCGAAAAATTGGTGGTCAAAGAAGCACAGGGTTCAGGTGGATACGGCATGCTGATCGGTCCACAAGCCTCTTTACAAGAATTAAATAGCTTTAAAGATAAAGTGGCCGCAGCACCACATTTATATATTGCACAGCCGACTTTAAATTTATCTGTCAGCCCAACCCTAAGTGAGGCCGGTGTTTCGGAACGCCATATCGATGTGCGTCCATTTGTACTGAGTTCTCCATATCGAACTGAAATTGTACCGGGTGGCTTAACTCGTGTCGCGATGCAAGCAGGTTCATTGGTAGTGAATTCTTCGCAGGGCGGCGGTATTAAAGATACGTGGGTAGTAGATGATTTACGCTCATAGCACTCCAATGAAGGAGCAAAACATGATTTTATTAAACAGTAATGCAGAACATATTTTTTGGTTGGGACGTTATTTAGCACGCACTCAATATTTATGCAGTATTTTTCCATTTCAAGATGTCGATACAGCATTGAACTATGCACATGCTTTTTGTTTACCAGCATTTGATGCCGACTCAATGAATGAATTGGTTTTAAATGCCGAGCAACCGGCGTCATTTTCGAGCCAATTTAAATATGCACAAAGTAATATACAGGACTTAAGGGGTGTACTTTCAGCAAAAAGTTATGCAGAACTCAGCCGTTTAATTCGCAATGCGAGTGATAACCCGGGTTATATCTGTGACGTGGTAACAGATTGCCAAGATGTTTTAGAGTCCGAATCTGAAGATGTATTTTTATTTTTTAGTTTAGGACAAGCCATAGAGCAGCTTGATCGTCAGCTACGCATGCAGCAAGACATTCAACACACCCTTGCGAAGATTGAACATATCGTAATCGCTTTAGTTCAGTTTGGCTGGCAAAGTGTGCAAGAGGCATGGCAGGCACTAAAGCAACAACCGAATAGCCAAAATTTTTACCATTTCAGTGATCATATCCAAAATATGTTTGAGGTGGCTGTATGAGGCTCATGATCAACCATCAGACCCATTATGTGTACACTGATGTGGTTAGCAGAAGCATTCAATATATCAAAATGACCCCATCCACTAATGCGCATCAACAGGTGCAAAATTGGGATGTGAGTGTGCCGGGGCAACGTGATATGCAATTGGATACTTTTGGTAATGTGTGGTTGACCACAACGCAGAGCGAACCTTATCTTCAAATGACCATTATGGCGCAGGGCATCGTAAAGATGAATTTGAGTTCAAATGATTCAAATGCGGATGATTTAAACCCGAAATTATTTTTACAGCCAACGCCGAGTACGCAGTGCGATATTCACATGAAAAGTTTTGCCGATTGTTATGTCCCTCGTATCAATCGTGCCAATCTGATTCGTTTGGCTGAAGCGATATTGGCGCATATTCCCTATGTATCGAATCAAACATCGGTACATACTTCAGCGATTGATGCTTTTCATCATAAGCAAGGGGTATGTCAGGATCATAGCCATGTCATGATCGCAATGTGTCGCTATTTGGGTATTCCTGCACGTTATATTTCTGGGTATTTATTTGTACCGAATAGTAGCCACCTTGCCAGTCACGCTTGGGTAGAAGTCTATATCGAAAATAAATGGTTTTGTTTTGATGTCAGTAATCAGTTATTTACACCACAATCACATATTTATGTTGCGATTGGGCGGGACTACTGGGATGTAGCTCCTGTTCGAGGCGTTCGTGATAAAGGTGGTATTGAGTCTATGAGCTCAATTGTACAAGTGCTGAGTTGTTAATCATTTGAGGGGAGAAAAATGACCTATTGTTGTGCATTACGATTAAAAGATGGCATGGTATTTGTCAGTGATACACGTACAAATGCAGGAGTTGACCATATTTCAGTTTTTCGTAAACTTTATACCTTTGGTATTGCGGGTGAGCGATTTATTACCATCCAAACCTCTGGGAATTTAGCTACTACACAAGCGGTCATCGGGCATTTACAAAATAAACTAGAAGTCAAACAAGAGCCGAATCTATATAGTGTAAATACGATGTTTGAAGTGGCAGAACTGGTCGGAAATACCTTAAAAAAAGTTATCTCTGATGTCACCTCAGATATTTTAGAACAAAGTAATTATTACTGTAGTTTATTAGTAGGTGGTCAAATTGGTAGCGCTGATATGCAGCTATATAATATCTATCCGCAAGGTAATTTTATTTGTGCGACACCGGATACCCCATATTTTCAAATTGGAGAAAGTAAATATGGTAAGCCGATACTTGACCGAACTTTGCGTTACGATATGCCACTCGATGAAGCAATGCGTTGTAGCTTAATTTCTTTTGATTCAACGATACGTTCGAATGTGTCTGTAGGTATGCCTTTAGATGCTTTGGTTTATAAAAAAGACAGTTTAGAAATACCAAATGGTAAGCGCATTTATGAAGAGGACCCATATTTCACCATGATCAGTAAAGGCTGGTCAGAAGCATTGCGTCAGGGTTTGATTGAATTGGCAAAACCAACAGCTGACTATTTTCAATAACCATTTGATCAACAAATCGATCAATTTAAAAAGTGAATAAAAAAAGCGAGATAAAAAAAAGCCCAGATTTGATCTGGGCTTTTTGATTTGGCGTAATTAAGCTAATTTACGTACAGGGCGCGCGCTCATACGGCATAATAATTCATAGCCAATGGTTCCGTTCGCTTCTGCAACGTCATCAACCAGACGATCTTTGCCCCAAAGCTCAACTTCAGTGCCTATCGGTGCATGCATACCGGTGATATCAATCGCAATCATATCCATGGCAACACGGCCAATCACACGCGTTTTCTGTCCATGGATGGATACATAGTTTTGTTTAGGGAAGGCACGTGGATAACCGTCACCATAACCAATCGACACAATCGCAAGATTCATTTCTTGTTCTGCAACGAAAGTCGATCCATAACCCACAGATTCACCAGCTTGAATGGTATTTAAAGCAATCACTTCAGCGGTAAAGGTCATCACCGGTTTAAGATCTAATGCTTCTACAGAACGGTCTGAGAAAGGTGTCGCGCCATATAGCATGATGCCTGGGCGAACAAAATCAAAATTCAGTTCTGGCCATTTAAAAATCGCAGCCGAGTTACAGCACGAACCCATGATTGGCGCACAAGCTTCTTTTACGTGTAAGAATTGTTCACGTTGTTGGTCATTTAAAGGATGATTTTCTGCGTCTGCATTGGCAAAGTGCATCGCCAGTACGCAAGTAAAACCTTCCGCCTTTAAAGCATTGATGACATCAATAATTTCAGGCACTTTAAAACCTAAACGGTTCATACCGCTGTTGAGTTTGACCCAAACTTTTAGACCTTGAGCGATATAGGCATCTTTATGTGCACGTAACCAATCTAGTTGTTGCTGATGATGCACCACACATTCAATTTTTTTATCGATGATAATTTGCATTTCATCATCTGAGAAAATGCCTTCAATCAACGTAATAGGCTGTTCATAACCCAGTTCGCGAATTTCTAAGGCTTCTTCTAGGCAGGCAACACCGAAGGCATCACTGTCTTTTAAGGCTGCTAAGCAGTCTTTAACTCCATGTCCATAAGCATTGGCTTTCACCATGCTTACAATTTTAGCGGTTGGGGCAAGTTGTTTGACACGGTTTAAATTATATTGAAGTGCTTGTTGATCAATATAAACTGTAGCTTGGCGCACCCTAAATACTCCTACAGGGTCGATGAATTAATGGATGATAAAGAGTCTTTACTCTTCATCATCATACTGAGCATAAAACTCAGGGGAGAGGTTACTAAATTTGGTGTATTGACCTTCGAAGGCAAGACGCACAGTACCAATTGGACCGTTACGCTGTTTACCAATAATAATTTCTGCAGTACCTGCTTCTTTAGACTCTTTGTTATAAACCTCGTCGCGGTAAATAAACATGATCAAATCGGCATCCTGCTCGATTGCACCTGATTCACGTAAGTCGGACATCACTGGGCGTTTATTAGGACGGTTTTCCAGTGATCGGTTCAACTGTGACAGTGCAATTACTGGGCAGTGCATTTCTTTAGCCAGTGCTTTTAAGCTTCGGGAAATTTCCGAGATCTCGCCAACACGGTTATCACCCATACCGGGTACTTTCATAAGCTGCAAGTAATCGACCATGATACACCCGAGTTTACCGCCATGCATTTTTGCAATTCGTCGAGCACGGGCACGTACTTCCGTTGGCGGTAGTGCAGATGAGTCATCGATATACAAATTCTTTTCTTGGAGATGCACAATAGTACTGGTCACTTTTGACCATTCATCAGCATCCATTTTACCTGAACGTAAATGTCCTTGGTGTACACGACCGAACGAGGATATCAAACGCATCGCAATCGAGTCCGCGGGCATCTCCATAGAGTAAACTAGAGCGGGCAGGTTATTATTAAACAGTACACTTTCAACCAAGTTCATGGCAAAAGTGGTTTTACCCATCGATGGACGGGCCGCCACAATAATCAAATCGCCTGCTTGCATACCTGAGGTTTTATTATCTAGTTCAACAAATCCAGTGGTTAAACCCGTGATACTGCCTTCAGTTTGTGAAAGTTCATTCAACTTATCAAAAACACTAGCAACGACAGAGTTAATAGCTTTAGGGCCTTGTGCTTTGGCGTTGTTGTTGTGTTGCTCGGCAATCGAGAAAATATTGGTTTCTGCGAGATCTAAAATTTCACTGACCGTACGACCTTTGGTGTCATAGGCATTTTGTAAAATTTCTGAGCTGACTTTAATCATGCTGCGTAAAGTGGAAAATTCTTTAATTT
This sequence comes from Acinetobacter sp. YH12023, assembly GCF_013420135.1. Classification (NCBI taxonomy): domain Bacteria; kingdom Pseudomonadati; phylum Pseudomonadota; class Gammaproteobacteria; order Moraxellales; family Moraxellaceae; genus Acinetobacter; species Acinetobacter sp. YH12023. The sequence goes on along the minus strand of NZ_VOYU01000009.1, from coordinate 108,805 downwards.
TTGCAGCATAAGTTTCAAGATTATAGAAACTTGAAGGTGAATCTGACATCAGTTGCATCAGATATTCTTCGCCACCTGCAGCATCGAGCAAGTTTTGTTTAATCAGCCAGTCATTGACCAAGACCGCATCATAAGGAGAGCTATCTTTTGATAGCTGGTCGATGGCACGGAAAATATATTTATGACGGGTCGCATAAAAATCAGCTTCAGTCAGTACATCACCCACTTGCTCAAAAGATTCTGCAACGGTCATCAGTGCAGCAAGCACGGCTTGTTCAATCGCAAGGTTATGGGGTGGGGTACGAAACTCTTTCAACGAACTTTGTTCTGTGGTTTTTGCTGTTGGCGTAGAGTTTGGCTTGATGGCATTCGCCTGTGACATAAAAATCCCTGATGCTGAAACCATTTAATGTGATGGAAATGGGTGCTAATGACAGTTTTTTCAACTCTTCATTGAACTGAAATGATAGGCGTTTTCTACAGAAATGCGAACAAGTATTTCCGATTAATTCGTCATTCATTGAATTGAATGAAGAGTTAAAAATATAAAAAAGTTGGAGCACTATTTTTTACAGATAAAAAAAGAGCATGCTTACGCATGCTCTTTTGTTTGCAAGAAATTACTCAGCTACGATAGTAACTAGAACTTCTGCAACAACATCATGATGCAATTGGATTGCGATGTTGAATTCACCAGTGTTGCGAAGCGCACCATTTGGTAAACGAACTTCTGCACGGTCTACAACAAGACCAGCATTAGTTAACGCGTCAGCGATGTCACGAGTACCGATAGAACCGAATAGTTTACCTTCGTCACCAGCTTTAGCAGTGATCACGATGTTAACTTCGTTCAATTGGTCAGCACGTGCTTGAGCAGCAGCTAATACTTCAGCTTCTTGTTTCTCAAGTTCAGCACGACGAGCTTCAAATGCAGCAGTGTTAGCTTCAGTAGCAGCAACTGCTTTACCTTGAGGGATAAGGAAGTTACGGCCGTAACCAGCTTTAACTGAAACTTTATCGCCTAATTTACCAAGGTTTTTAATGCGTTGTAATAAGATAATATCCACAGCTCAACCTCACTTATGATTGTCAGTGTAAGGGATCAAAGACAAGTAGCGAGCTTGTTTAATAGCTAGCGCTAATTGACGTTGGTAACGAGCTTTAGTACCTGTAATACGGCTAGGAACAATCTTGCCGTTTTCAGTGATGTACTGTTTTAAAGTGTCGATATCTTTGTAGTCGATGTACGTAACGTTCTCAGCTGTAAAGCGGCAGAACTTGCGACGACGGTAAAAACGTGCCATGTTATGTTCTCCTTATGCTTCAGCAGAGTCTTGAGCTTGTTGTGCTTCTTCACGTTGAGCTTTACGCGCACGTTTTTCTTCAGCACTCTTAGCCAATAGTGACTCTTCAGTGATAGCGTTTTCACGACGGATGATAAGGCTACGAATGATTGCATCGTTGTAACGGAACAATTCTTCTAGCTCATCAAGAGTAGTTTGACCACACTCAACATTCATAAGAATGTAGTGAGCTTTGTGGATCTTGTTGATTGGGTAAGCCAATTGACGACGACCCCAGTCTTCAAGACGGTGGATTTGACCTTCAGCTTCTTTGATGTGAGTTAGGTAACGTTCTACCATACCCACAACTTGATCGCTTTGGTCTGGATGTACCAATAGTACGATTTCGTAGTGACGCATTGTCAGCTCCTTACGGTTTAGGCAGCCCCAATCATTAATTGATTGAAGCAAGGAGTCACAACCAAAGTTGTGTCGCAAAGTTTGCGAAGCGTGAATTTTAGAGCGTTTAGGTTTGAAATACAAGGTATGGATTTAAAATGCTTGAATTATTTATGGTTTAAGGCCGATTAGCGGTACGCAATAAAAACACCACATAACCTTTGAAATAAGGATCTTGAATTAAATGTTTGGGTGCTTGCCAACGGCCATGTTGTACGAGGCCTATTTTATAGGGTAGTTTCAATTTTGAGACTTTATTCAGATAACTCGTGTAATTCTCGATCGTGGCACTACCACGATAAGTTTGAATAGCGATCTCATCAATATTGTGTCGCAATAAACTGAGCGTTTGCTGATCTTGTATATTGGTCCAATCCATTAAACCCGTAATGCTTAAACGATATTTTTGAGGCATTTTCTTTCGTATCTTTTCAAGGAATACCGCATATCGATGGATATTTTGTGTCTTTGCATCAAAATCAATTTGTAAGCCTTGAATCTGATTGCCATTTTTTTCCCAATGTTTAAGCCGCTGCAAAATTTGCTGAATATTGTTATTTGACCATTGTAAATGATGGCTACGGATTACAATCCAAATTTTCTGCTGTGGTTTATGGAGGACTTGAATACCTTGTGGGATAAACTCGGATTGCTTTAACGGTTTATTCCAATTCATTTCACCTTGTAAAATATAGAGCTCCGTGGCTTGCTGTAAGTAGGGGCTACTAGAAATATTGCCCCAAATCCAAAAACTTGAATAATGTGCTGCATTAACACGTTGCTGTATTTCGGTGTGAGCTTGTTGTGTATTTCCAGATTGGGCAGGTGAACAAGCGGAACACAAAACAATGTTCAATATGAACAAAAGTTCTAATGTATTTACCCGCCTCATCACCTGTAAAAGCATTGAAAATTACCAATAATATTTTAAGGATTTAGCCCAACTTGTTTCAGGATAATCCCGTTTGATTTGATCAAACCATTGTTTGCGTACAGACTTACTCACATCTTTGTCTTGGCATTCATTATTACCACTTGGTGCATAACATTGAATAGCGCGATAGAGCGCATAGGCGGTTAATTCAGATTTGGTTCCAGTTTTAATAATATTTTTATATACATCACCGCGTGCAAAATATCGACCTTTAAAACTTTGTGGCGAATCATCTGACTGATAGCTGAGATCGACCATGCTGTAGGCTTGTGAACTACGCGCATACTCACCTAAACACAATTGCAGGCTCAGGTCTTTCGGATTTGCTTGTAATTGCTTGGTCAATGTCGCTAAGTCAGGGCATTTGATTGAATTGCTGACAGTGATGCCTTTCCATAAGAAATTGGCAAATGGTGGTTGATAGCGATATTTCTCCGCAGTATTTTGCTCACTATTAAACTGGGCTGCATTAGTTGGTAATTCGGTATAGGCTTGATTAAATAAATCAAAATTTTGATAAGCCAGTGATTTGTTCAGTAAGGTATAAAGTGCTACATTTTTTTGATCCTGAGTCGCTGCATTATTTTTCACAACACTCACTAAGCTTTGTTCATTTGCAACTTCAACTAAATATAGTTGCTGCAAAAAAGCTTGTTTAATTTTTGCTGAGGGACCGATAAATTGTGCTGTATTTTGCTGCTGAGCATAGTAACGATACAGCATAAGTTCAGCCAAACCACGTTGTTCAGCTGTTTTGCTAATGGAAAGTAGATTTTCCCAATATTGCTGCGTTGTTTGATTTTGTCCATTTGCTTCCAAAATGCGACCTTTCAACATGACTTGGCTCAATTGAAGGTAGCTGCCTATGTTATTCGGCATTTGTTGGGGAAGGTATTTCAAGGCTACTTGTGCTTTGTTTTGCACATAAAATAAGTGGTTCGCCTGCAAATACTGGAACAGTTCTGGCGCGTCTTTAAAATAATTTTTTTGTGCGTTTAATTCAGCCCAGGAAATGACAATATCATCGGAACTGTGTATTTTCCGCATGTGCATCAGATCATAGATAGTGAGGAAAAACGGATCTTTCAAATTTTTGACATTCAGACGCTTACTTTGAAATACATGACGATCTAATTCATAGGGTAGATTGGGCAGTTCTAAGTTATAAACGCTGGATTTAGGATTATTGATTTGCCATACGTATTCATTAATCAGTAAATCATGTTTTCCACTGAGCCAAAATCCACGTCTTAATAAACCGCGTGCACTTGCGACATATTGACCTTGGGGATAGAGCTTAAAGTACTGGGTGATATTATTGAAAAAATTGGTTAATAAACTTTGATTGAGTTTGTCATGATCTAAATCGCCATATTCACCTAAACCACTTTGATAAGCCTCATTTAAAGCACTTCGAATCAACATATATTGTGATGTTTCTTTCAGCCAAGGTTGATCCACATTAGTTAATACTGAATAAATCTTAGTCGCTGTGGAAAAGTTAGCATTGTAAAACGAAATTGTGGCGTTTAAATACGATGCATATTGGCGTGCAGATACTGACCAATTTGGATTTACGCTTAGCAAAGTTAGTTTATTGTCGCAATCATTAATTTTCTGACGTTCGCGAATCAGGGTGTCTTTTTCACTACTTGAAAGCTTACTGTCCTTTTTGACTTGTTCAATAAAGGCTTGTGCGCCATTTTGAATGCTGTTGCAATGTTCGTTAAAACTTAGATCAGGTGTTTTTAAAGGTTTACGTGCATTCGGCAGTTTATTGCTGCTAGTGCTCATGATACTGGAAACTTCAAATGGAACTTTGCTGTAGCTAGTTCGCCAAAGTGTGGATTTATCTTCATGAATATTAAATTTGGCAATACCTAAATCGCTAAGCAACAGCAGCATGTTGGTTTGATTGTCATTTGCAGGTGTGAGCGCAGGGAGTTCATCGCATGCGGTATAAGCATTGGTTTGAATAAGTGTCGACGGTTCACAATAAATATCCATGCCTGCATGACTTTGCATACTAAAGAAAATACCGAATGGAATACTTGATGTGAAAAGGGCAGAGTGAATAAATTTTTTTTGATATGACATAAGGCACAGTTAATTATAGTTGTGTGTGCAATGGTATCAAGTTGGGCTTAGGGTTTGAAGCTATTCATAAATAAAAAAGATAGAGTAAAACTCTATCTTTTTTAAAAAAATACAATTGGCTTTAGAGGAGCAGTGGAAGTAAAACTAAAAATTAAACTAATCACTGTGATCAATTTGACTGAAAACATGAAATATTGTTTTGCCCAAATTTGATCATCTTCAGCTTTGAATCCTTGAATGGTTAAATAAATCCAATACAGACTTAAGGCATTTAGGACAATCATATAAATCCAATTCGCATAACCAAAAAAGAATAAACCGTTCATGGTGATGCAGAACAAAATCACGTAAACCAAAGATTCAACCTTGGTTCGATGAATTGAACGTGCTACAGGTAAAATTGGAATACCTGCATTTTTGTAGTCATCAAATCGGTAAACTGCAATTCCCCAAGAATGAGGCATTTGCCAAAATGCATAACCAATAAAAATCAGCAATGCACCTAAATCAAACTGGTTTGCAACAGCCGTATACCCGATTACAGGTGGCGCTGCGCCAGAAAGACTGCCGATAATGGTTTGATGAATTGTTGTTCGTTTTGTCCATAAGCTGTAAAAACCAACGTATACGACAAAACCAATAACAGCAAAAAGAAAAGCGTAAGCATTTACCCAGAACCATAAAATGCTAAAACCAATTACACCTAAAACTAAAGCAAAAACTAAAGCAACAGGAATCGAGATTGATTTTTTTACCATCGCACGATTTTGTGTGCGTTGCATTTTTGAGTCGATGTCTTGGTCAATAACGTTATTGACAACACATCCAGAAGCGACCACAAAGAGGGTGCCTAAGAGGGTAAGAAGCAACAGAAGGAAATCTACAGAACCTTGGGCAGCTACAAAGTAGCCACCCAAAGCGGTAACAAAGTTACCAAAGAGAATTCCTGGTTTAGTCAGGAATAAATACTTTTTCAGCATGACGACCAGTTTAGATCATCATGTTGAAGTGAAGGTAGTTCATAATCCACACAGAACCTACTAAAAGGATAGCAATTGTGAGGATTGTATAAACAAATGCAATCACGTTCCAGCGTTGCTCTGAAGAAGAGTTCATATGCAGGAAGTAAACTAACTGAATAAGAACCTGAGCAACCGCAGTAATCGCGATTACGGCAACCAATAGACCGCGGCTAAAACCACCTGCCATTACCATACCGAATGGAATTACGGTAAGTAGAACAGAAAGGATAAAACCGATTGTATATTGTTTAACGTTACCGTGAGCTGCACCAGCAGAGTTATGATCGTGACTCATTAGATAACTCCCATCAAGTAAACAACGCTGAATACGCAGATCCAAACGATGTCAAGGAAGTGCCAGAACAAGCTTAGGCAAGCAAGACGACGAGTGTTTGGAAGTGTCAAACCATATTTCTTGATTTGGAACATCAACACAAGCATCCATACCAAACCAGAAGTTACGTGAATACCGTGCGTACCAACTAAAGTAAAGAACGCAGATAAGAACGCACTTGTGCTTGGGCCATGACCAGCATGAACTAAATGATTGAACTCATAAAGCTCCATGCCAATGAAGGCTGCACCAAATACCCAAGTAACTGCTAACCAAGTCAAAACTTGACCAACATTTTTCTTGTATGCTGCAAGAACAGCAAAACCAAAAGTTACAGAAGAGATAAGAAGGGCGAAAGTTTCAGTTAAAACGAAACCTAAAGATTCACCAAACAGCTCTTGTGCACTTGGCGTACCCACTGGAACGTGGCTACTTAATACAGCGAACGCGATGAAGAGTGTCCCGAAAAGAACCAAGTCACTCATCAAGTAAGTCCAGAAACCAAAGACAGTGATGTCAGTATCATCGTGATGATGATGTTCGTCATGTCCGTGGTTGTCGTGATGAAGTACTTCAGCCATTGTCTTAGTCCTTCTTCAAATGTTTTTCAAGAAGCGCGTAGCGTTCATTTTCAATACGTTCAACTTCTGCAGCTGGAACATAGTAGTCAACTTTCTTAGTGAAAGAAGAAACGATGAAGCTGATAATTGAAGCAATGAAAGTTACAACGACTAACCACCAGATATGCCAGATTAATGCGAAGCCCATAACTGTAATAAACATTGCAATTACGAAACCTGCCGCACGGTTTGTAGGCATATGGATGTCTTCGTATGTAGTTGGCTTAGCGTAAGCTACACCATTTTCTTTGTCAGTCCAGAAAGTATCAATACCATTGATCTTTGGAAGATAAGCAAAGTTATAGAATGGTGAAGGAGATGAAGTAGCCCACTCAAGAGTACGACCATCCCAGATATCGCCAGTAACGTCCATGTTGTCTTTGCGTTGAAGGAAACCAACAACGATTTGCATAACAAAACAGAAGATACCGATAGCAACTAATACAGAACCAAATAAAGCGATCGCTAAGTACGGATCCCATTCAGGGTTGTCATATGTATTCAAACGACGAGTCATACCCATGAAACCAAGGATATAAAGTGGCATGAATGCAAAGTAGAAACCGAAGAACCAGAACCAGAACGCTGCTTTACCCCAAGTTTCATTCAATTTCCAACCAAACATTTTTGGCCAGTAGAAAATGATACCCGCGAACATCGCGAACACTACACCACCAATAATTACGTTATGGAAGTGAGCGATAAGGAATAAAGAGTTGTGTACTAAGAAGTCCGCTGGTGGAACTGCCATTAATACGCCTGTTAAACCACCAATACCGAAAGTCACAAGGAAGCCAAGTGTCCAAAGCATTGGAGTTGTATAGGTGATGCGGCCCTTGTACATGGTGAATAACCAAGAGAAGATTTTCACACCAGTAGGGATCGCAATGATCATGGTCATGATACCGAAGAACGCGTTAACGTTGGCACCAGCACCCATTGTAAAGAAGTGGTGAACCCATACAACTAGTGAAAGAACACCAATTGCTACAGTTGCGTACACCATTGATTTGTAGCCGAACAACGCTTTGCGTGAGAACACAGCAGTAACTTCTGAGTAAATACCAAAAGCTGGTAATACCAAGATGTAAACTTCCGGGTGACCCCAAGTCCAAATCAAGTTTACATACAACATTGGGCTACCACCCATGTCATTTGTAAAGAAATGGAAGCCGAAGTAACGGTCAAGTGAAAGCATTGCAATAGTCGCAGTCAAAACTGGGAATGTTGCAACGATAAGCACTACAGTAACTAATGCAGTCCAAGTGAAAATAGGCATGTCCATAAGTTTCATGCCAGGCGCACGCATTTTAATGATGGTAACGAAGAAGTTAACACCAGTAAGAAGCGTACCTAGACCAGAAACCTGAAGTGCCCAGATATAGTAGTCTACACCTACACCTGGAGAGTATTCGATGCCAGAAAGTGGAGGGTAAGCCATCCAACCTGTTGCAGCGAATTCACCAATTGCAAGAGAAGCCATCATTAAGCCCGCAGCGCCGGCGAATAACCAGAAGCTAAGAGAGTTTAATAATGGGAATGCTACGTCACGTGCGCCAATTTGAAGTGGTACAGCAACGTTCATTAAACCAACAACTAGACCCATTGCTACGAAGAAGATCATGATTACGCCATGGGCAGTAAAGATCTGGTCATAGTGTTCTGGGTGTAAGTAACCTTCACCGCCACCTTTTGCAAGGAACAGTTGAAGACGCATCATAATCGCATCGGCAAAACCACGCACAAGCATGACAATTGACACGAGGATATACATGATACCAATTTTTTTATGGTCTACAGATGTGAACCATTCGTTCCACAAGTAGCCCCATTTTTTAAAGTAGGTGATACCAGCAACAATTGCGATACCGCCAAGGATCATCATTGCAACAGTAACCAACACGATTGGGTCGTGTGGAATTGCATCTGGTCCTAACTTACCTAATAAGCTCATGTCTTATTCCCCTGCAACAGTCGCATGTTCAACGCCTGCATGAGCTTCAGAAGCAGCAGCTTCGTGTCCAACAGTAGCTGTATGATCAGCACCGTGGTAGTTGCTCATGTATTTGTTAATCACTGATTCGAACAATTTAGGTTCAACTGAAGAATAGTAAGTCACTGGGTGTGGCTTAGTAGGGTAAGGCTTCATTGCTTCAGCTAGAGCCTTCTCTTCAGGAGTAGTTGCTTTGGCAACTAAAACTTCGATCTGGTGTTTAGAACGGTTGCCGTCACGTAAGGTTGCAAATTCAGCTTGGTCTAAAACAGTTTTTTGAACCGCTTCAGGATTAACTGAAGAACCATTACCAGCTTTAACAGCAGAAACCCATTCAGCAAACTGAGCATCAGTCACAGCATGTGCACGGAAGCGCATTTGTGAGAAGCCATAACCTGAATAGTTAGAAGAGAAACCACGGAAGCCTTCAGCAGGACTAGTTTCATCAGCTAATAAGTTCAAGTGAGTTTGCATACCTGCCATAGCATAAATCTGACCACCTAACGCCGGAATGAAAAATGAGTTCATTGTGAAGTTAGATGTTAAACGAAGGCTTACAGGAGTTTTCTCAGGGAAGCGGATCTCGTTTACAGTCGCGATGCCTTGTTCAGGGTAGATGAAGATCCATTTAAATTGTTCAGCAATAACTTGAACAGTTAAAGGAGCTTTATCTGACTCGAGTGGACGGTAAGGGTCATACTTGTGGGAACCCCACCAAGTTAACCAAGCTAAAATAGCGATAATAATTACGGGAATACCCCAAACTACAACTTCAATTGCAGTCGAGTGTGCCCAAGTAGGTGCATAGTCTGCATCTTTATTTGACGCGCGATATTTCCAACCAAACCAAAGAGCCATAAGTGCTGATGGAATAACTACCAACAACATTAGGTAGATCGCAGTAAGCATGAGGTTTGACTGACCTTCAGCAACTGGACCTTTTGAGTTTAGAAGTACCATATCACCACCACACCCAGTTAAGAGTGCAGCGATCGCAGATAAAGACAATACAGCTAAAATTGTTTGTCTCATTTTACAACCTCGGTGAAGAGTCCCATTCCCTAATTTTTAAAATTGGGATAGCGAATAAAGTGTCGCATGATTGTGATTTTTCAGATATGAAAAAAGTTCACAATGATGTGACACCGCTACGTTGTAGGGCATTATGCCTGATATCGGCAAACTAAGCTATACATAAAGATGCTTTAAATGACTGTATTAAAACCCTATTTTGTTGGTCGGGATTGTGTTTTTTTTATCTGAATTTTATTTTAATTTCAATGTAATGCACAAAAAAGGGATGAGAAATTCATCCCTCAATAAAAGTGAAAGTTATTGGTTTATTACCTTGGTTTTTGCTAACTTGTCATGCAAAGTTTGACGCTTTTTGCCGAAAATAAAAACGGAATCAATGATTGCGCTTAAAGGCATCGATAAAAAGTTCAGAAAAATAAATAAAACACTACGTAAAGTGAAGCCACGCATGAGGTTTACAGGTTGGCTGGTTTCAGCATCTACGATTTTAATTTTGGTGATTTTTTTACCAATACTTTGACCAGATTTAGCAATCAAATACGCTTGAATGAAAAGCATAATGAATAGATAAGCAAACATTGCAATCCAAGCTTGGTTGGGAAACATCTCAACCATTTGTGTTTGTAGTGCTTGTAAAACATTAGGGTCAGCATTTGGGGTCATCACAGCTTGCATAAACTGTTCATTTAGATTGGCAAATTGTGTCTTTTCACTTGGATTAAAAAATGCCGTTAAGATAAAAGTTGCCGGTATCCAAAGCAGTAAATCAACGATCTTAGCCAAAACACGTTTAGGAATACTTGCTAGGCTAGTTTGCAATTGTACAGCCTGAGGTTGTGTGTAGGTATTTGATGGCGTAGTTGTAGTTTGATTTGATTCGAATGCTGTTGGTGCTATATAACCTGCAGGCATATAAACCAACTGACCTTGAGTGAGTTCACCCAAAGCTTTCCATTCGGTCATACCTTGGTGCCAAACCAAGTCCGTGAGTAACACTTGTTGGCTCGCGAGCATTTGGTTAAGTTGTTCTAAGGTATAGGGACCAGCTTGTTGGTTATTTCGTGCCAAGTAAATCTGCATAAAACTAAAATCTCAAAAAACGTCTGTAAAAGTATAAATAAAAAAAAAGACCCACATGTGGGTCTTTTTTTAACACAGTTTATTAAGCTTGTTGAGCTTTTTCTTCAGAAAGGAAGAACCAAGTGTCTAATACTGAGTCTGGGTTAAGCGAAACAGACTCAATGCCTTGTTCCATTAACCATTTAGCTAGGTCAGGGTGATCTGAAGGGCCTTGACCACAAATACCTACGTATTTGCCAGCTTTACGACAAGCATGGATTGCCATAGAAAGAAGTGCTTTAACGGCTGGATCACGTTCATCAAATAGGTGAGAAACGATACCAGAGTCACGGTCTAGACCGAGTGTTAACTGAGTTAAGTCGTTAGAACCGATAGAGAAACCGTCGAAGTGTTCAAGGAACTGTTCAGCTAATAATGCGTTAGTTGGAAGTTCACACATCATGATCACTTTAAGACCGTTTTCACCACGTTTAAGACCGTTAAGCGCTAACAATTCAATAACACGTTTCGCTTCAGCAACAGTACGTACGAAAGGAATCATGATTTGAATGTTAGTTAAGCCCATTTCGTCACGTGCTTTTTTCAGTGCACGGCATTCAAGTTCGAAGCAGTCACGGAAATTGTCAGACACATAACGGCTTGCACCACGGAAGCCAAGCATTGGGTTTTCTTCTTCAGGTTCGTATAACTTACCACCGATTAAGTTTGCATATTCGTTTGACTTAAAGTCAGACATACGAACAATCACTGGTTTGTCAGCAAACGCTGCAGCAAGTGTAGAAATACCTTCAACTAGTTTTTCAACATAGAATTCGATAGGAGATGCATAACCCGCAGTACGTGACATTACAGCAGCACGAGTTTCACGTGGTAGGCTGTCAATATTAAGCAATGCTTTAGGATGTACGCCGATCATACGGTTGATGATGAACTCAAGACGAGCAAGACCAACACCTTCGTTAGGAATTTGAGCAAAGTCAAATGCGCGGTCAGGGTTACCTACGTTCATCATAATTTTGAACGGAAGTTTAGGCATAGATTCGATAGAATTACGTTGGATTTCAAAGTCCAAAGCACCTTCGTAAATAAAGCCTGTGTCACCTTCAGCACAAGAAACTGTCACTTCTTGACCGTCACTCAATACTTCAGTCGCATTACCACAACCTACGATTGCAGGAACACCAAGCTCACGTGCAATAATCGCAGCGTGACAAGTACGGCCACCACGGTTAGTGACAATCGCAGCTGCACGTTTCATTACTGGTTCCCAATCTGGGTCAGTCATGTCAGATACAAGTACGTCGCCGTCTTGAACTTTGTCCATTTCTTTGATCGAAGTCACGATACGAACGCGACCAGAACCAATACGTTGACCGATTGAACGACCTTCACAAATAACATTACCTTTTTGTTTAAGAAGGTAGCGTTCCATTGTGCCCACGTTTTGGCGGCTCTTCACAGTTTCAGGACGTGCTTGAACGATATAGATTTGACCATCATCGCCATCTTTCGCCCATTCGATGTCCATTGCTGAACCGTAATGGTTTTCAATGATCAATGCTTGTTTAGCAAGTTCTTGAAGTTCGTGGTCATTTAAAGCGAATTGTTGACGATCTGCTTTTTCAACGTCTACAACAACCACTGATTTACCAGCAGCGCCTTCTTCACCATAAATCATTTTTTGGTGTTTAGAACCAAGGTTACGACGTAATACAGCGTGTTTGCCTGCATTTAAAAGTGGTTTAGATACATAGAATTCGTCAGGGTTTACAGCACCTTGTACAACCATTTCACCCAAGCCATAAGAAGCTGTGATGAAAACTGCGTCGCGGAAACCAGATTCTGTATCTAGTGTAAACATTACACCAGCTGCACCTGTTTCAGAGCGAACCATGCGTTGAACACCTGCAGATAACGCAACGACGTCATGTGCGAAGTTTTGGTGTACACGGTAAGAAATTGCGCGGTCGTTATAAAGTGAAGCAAATACTTCTTTAATCGCAATAAGGACGTTGTCGATACCACGGATGTTCAAGAAAGTTTCTTGTTGGCCAGCAAATGAAGCATCTGGTAAGTCTTCTGCTGTTGCAGATGAGCGAACGGCAACCGCGATATCAGGGTTGCCGTTTGAAAGAGCTGTGAAAGCCTCACGAATTTCTGTTTCAAGTTCAGCTGTAAGCGGAGTGTCTACAATCCATTGACGGATTTTTGCACCAGTTTCAGCAAGTGCATTTACATCGTCAACATTGAGTGCAGCAAGTTCAGCGTTAATTTTAGCGTTTAGGCCGCTTTGCTCGAGGAATTCACGATATGCTTGAGCTGTAGTAGCAAAACCACCAGGAACAGATACACCAGCATTTGCTAGATGGCTGATCATTTCACCTAATGATGAGTTTTTACCACCCACGAGTTCTACGTCGTGTTTCCCTAATTTTTCTAGACCAATTACGCGCGCTTCCAAAGTTGTTACTCCACTTTTGCAGTATTAATCACTATCTTGGCATGAAATTATAACAAATTACTTAGCATTCTAAATTTACTAAGTGACAGTCATGTAAGATGGTTTACTATAAAGATTATATAGCACTAAGACAAATTTTGGAGGAGAATTTTAATGTCAGAAGGTAAACAGATTCAGCGTAGTGTTTTCTTTGTTTCGGATGGTACCGCGATTACCGCAGAAACACTTGGACACTCACTGTTAGCCCAGTTCCCTCATGTAGATTTTGACATTCATATTATTCCATATATTACCTCTGAAGAAGCTGCTACAAATGTGGTTGCAGAGATCAATCTTAGAGCGCAGCAAGACGGTCAAAAGCCTTTGGTGTTTGATACCCTTGTAGACCCGTATGTACGTGACATTATTAATACTGCAAATGCGATAAATCTTGATGTTTTTGAAGGGCTTATTAGTAAATTGTCTGACGAGTTGGGCACTGCACCTACGACTTTAGTCGGTCAGACCCATGCAGTAACAGATTCTGAGTCTTATAAAGCACGTATTGATGCGGTGCATTTTGCTTTAGATAACGATGATGGGGCACGTACTCGTCATTATGATAAAGCAGATTTGATTTTAATTGGAGTATCACGTTCGGGTAAAACACCAACTTCAATCTATCTCTCTTTGCAATTTGGTATTCGTGTGGCGAACTATCCTTTGACAGAAGAAGACTTGGATGACAACCGTTTACCTGCAGTTTTACGTGAGCATAAACATAAGTTGTTTGGCTTGATGATTGATGCAGAGCGCCTTGTAGCAATTCGTTCAGAGCGTAAGGCCAATAGCCGTTATGCAAGTTTTAGTCAGTGCCAAATGGAACTACGTGCGATTGAAGGTATTTATATTTCTGAAGGAATTAAATACTTAAACGTGTCAGAAATGTCGATTGAAGAAATTTCAACACGTGTTTTACAAATGACCGGACTGAAGCGTCGCATTGGTTAAGTGTAAATTGAGCCACTTTGGTGGCTCTTCTGATAATAATAAATTACCGTATAAATTATATAAAAATAGTATTAATTTCTGGTTTGTCATACTTTTAATGAATGATAAATATTTAAGATATTGATGAAAATTTTCCTCAATATTTAGACTTAAATTTTAAGCAATTTTTGCATTCATTTGTGTACCAATTCGATAAATTTCTTTGCATGAAAATTTATAAAATATGGCCAAATTGACAGCACAAATCTTTTATAAAAATCCGTGTTTTGGTGTATTTTTATCTATGAATTAAGCCTGAATAATCCACTTGATATGAGTTGTGTAAATACAAGATTTAGCTGATATGGTTTAATATTTAATCAATTTTTCAAAAATACTGATTTAAATGCTAAAAAAATAGGCAGAAAATAGAATAAAAAATAATCAAACAGTTGCTTTTGGGTGCTAAATATAAAGAAATGGCACCATTTATTTAATTGATGTGAGTGAAAAATATTCAAATTGATAACATTCAGGCTTTAAAAGCTGATATGAAGTAATATTAAAATTGGATTTTTAGCTGTTATTTTCCTATTGAATATAGTTTAGAACATAAGTAAATGTTGGCTGAACATGAGCATCGGTATAAATTTTCCAACTTATAGTTAGGGATTAAAAGAGTTGTGTAAGACAAAATTAAGCGACTGAAAATTTATTAGTTTGAAATAAAATTTTCATGAAAAATTGATTATAACTATTCAAAATTGCACGTCTATAAACTCGCTGTAGCTGCTGGTGCAGGTCGGAAGCATGATTTAAGTCTGAGCGCTGAAAAAGCATGTAGTACGATTAAAGCTATTTTCATTTATGGATTTTTAAGAATCCTTAGCCTTATCGAATGAAAGTATCCAATATAGTAGGGGAGCTACCAAAAGCCGCCAGAGATGGCTTTTGGTGTTGTGAGTTTTGATCAATCGGATAAATTATAGTAAATGTTATGTGAAAATCATTTCATTGTAATTACTTTTCTTTAGGCTGGTTAGATTCGCTGCGCACAATGACATCACACTCAAACGTATGCTCATCTAAAGCCGTGATTGAATTACTCTGAATTTTTGCAATTGGCCAAGTATTTAAGATGCAATTTGGCTGCTGTAATGCTGCATAATAATGATCAGATTTTAGGAAGGTTTTGTTTTGAATTGCGGTATTTGGACTGAGTAAATGTCTTAACCAATGGTTCGGCACTTGATCTTCTAAAAAGCGAATCGCCAAAATACTCTTAATACGATTGCTAAATAAACGTCGATTTTTTGCAATCAGTGGGTGCTGGATTAATTTATTCAGTAGACGTTCGGTGCGTGGTAAGACAAATTGCGGTTTGATTTGATAGACCATGATGTTATCTGCAACCTGACATAGATGGTGCAATTCAGAGACCACATGCTGATCTATCCCAATAATTGCGATTTTTTGCTTCTTAAAGTCATAATCTTTGATCTGTTCTGAACTGATGATCGTTCCACGAAAGTGTTCAAAATCCTCTAGATGATTATTAAAAATATGGTGGGTTGCATCCTGCTTGTTGGCCATATTTATTCCTTATCTTTTGTTTTTTTAGTTGAGTCTTAGATAGGAATATATTCTGTGATGGGTCAGTCGGGGTAAAGCGTTTTTTCAGTCTGATGAGTCATACAATTTGTCTAGAATTGATTTGCTTGGCCCTTGTCATTTATACATTTCTAGGAGTGAACTGATTTTTTTATGCGTTGTAGTTCATTAACCGCTCAAGCAGATCGATAAAACAATGAGCGACCTGCATGAACAGCTTTTGAGATCTATAAATTTTGTGAGTTTTAAAGTGGTTCATCATCTGATGAGTTATAGTCAAGCTGACTCGTGGTTGAATGTTTAAGTTCGGGTTGGTCGGTATGTGTACGTAAATAGTCCATATCACGAATATTTTTTTGTACAGCAACTGCACCAAACAGACTCATTAGGAAAGCCATCATGTAAAAACCTTTTTCACTTAATGCCAGTTCAGCATTCCATAGACCAATGGCAAGAAGTACGAGGCAAATAATGACGGATGCCCAGCACAGTCCAAAGTAGATTGCAGTGACATGCATTCCTTCTAAACGGTCACGAATGATTTTTTGTAGTGAAACCGATGAAAATAATCCATAAAGCAATAAAATGAGATAAAAGCCTTTTTCATTCAACATCATATTTGCATTGAATAAACCTATGCAAAACACCACAGCGCCTAAGATCAGTGCACACCAACTTGCTGCGATAAATGCGGGTGTGGGTTTATTAATATATTGGCTCATCTGCTTATTTTTCTCTTTGTTTTGCTTATGTTTAATATTTATACAGCAATAAAAATGAGTAAAGCAATTATTTCGTTGAGGCAATGATGGTTTTTAAGTACAGGTTTGGTCGTTGTTAGCCAAAACCATATTATCTGTTGACTGCTATCCGTCTAAAGAGCCACAAAAAATGTAGTCACAATTCTACCTTTAGACGGATTAAACGCTTGGATTAAATCATTAAGCTTAGAGTCTTAAGCCAGATCATTTTTGATTTGCATTAAACGTTCGAAGTTTTCAATGCGCTTATCGGTATCGTAAATGTCGCAGGTGAAAATAAATTCATCAACGTCATATTTGGTGAGTAGGTTTTCTAAACCTGCTCGAACGGTTGCATTTGAACCGACTTGTCCCATAGCGTAGAAATTATCAACAGACATCTTCTCTGCAGCAGACCATAAGCCTTGCATACTGTCGACTGGAGCTTTGAGTTTTAAACTTTGACCACGCATTAAACCTAAAACGCGTTGATAAGCACTCGTTGCCAGATATTCTGCTTCTTCATCTGTTTCAGCAACAACCGTTGGTACGCCCATAGAGACATAAGGTTGATCTAAATATTCGGATGCTTGGAAATTTTCACGATAGAGCTGAATCGCTTGTCCAAGCATGCGTGGTGCGAAATGAGAAGCAAAAGAATAGGGTAGACCTAAACGTGCAGCGAGTTGTGCACTGAATAAACTTGAACCTAGCAGCCATACGGGAACATGTGTATTTTGTCCCGGTGTGGCAATGATGCGCTGGTGAGGTTCAGGTGCTTTGAAGTATTGTAAAATCTCAAGAACATCTTGTGGAAATTGATCTTCGGTTTCCTGACGGCCACGGCGTAGTGCGCGCATGGTGGTTTGGTCAGTACCTGGTGCGCGACCTAAACCGAGTTCAATACGTCCAGGATATAACGTTTCAAGCGTGCCAAATTGTTCAGCGACAACTAAAGGTGCATGGTTGGGCAACATAATCCCACCTGAACCGAGCTTGATAGATTGTGTATTTGCTAAGAGATAACCGAGTAAAACCGCAGTTGCAGAACTTGCGATGCCGTCCATATTGTGGTGTTCGGCTAACCATAGACGTTCATAGCCAAGCTCTTCTGCTCTCTGCGCTAACTGGAGTGCATGTTTGAGCGAAAATTCGATGGTTTTATCATCTCGAACAGGTGCGAGTTCAAGTATTGAAAATTTTGTATCGGCTAGAGTACGCATGTTTTCTCTCAGAGATCTTTATATCGAAATAATACGATATAAAAAGCTGAATGTATATCGAATAAACTCGATATGGTCGTGGGGCGGTGTGAAAAGACAACTTTAGATATATCTAAACTTTTTTATATACAAAAAAAGCACCCGAAGGTGCTGATTTTTTTCATTGAAATATATCGATTAACGTTTACCGTTTTTGTACCAACCTAAGTGACGACCATTGTCTCCACGGTAGCCTCGGTCGTGGTAGCTATAATTATTGGTACGATAGCCACGGTTGTTATAACGACGGTCATAGCGATCATCATAACGACCATTATAACGGTCATCATAGCGACGGTCTTCAGACACTTTTTTACCTAGTGCAGAACCACCAGCTGAACCAAGTGCAGCACCGATATAACCACCGTTTGTGCCGCCCATGTTTTTACCTACGGTATAACCACCTGCGCCACCAAGTGCACCACCGATGATGGCACCATTACGGTCACGTTTGTTTGCCGATGCTGCTGCACCTGCACCACCACCAATTGCTGAACCAATCATTGCGCCAGTTTGTCCGCCAACTTGGTTACCGATTGCTGCACCAACAACACCACCTAAAGCAGATGTTAATGCAGTATTGGTGCTATTACCTGCATGTGTTGCAGTCATAGTAAGTGCTGAAGCGGCAATTGCTGCACTGAATAGAATTTTATTAATTTTCATTTTTAAACTCCTTACGAAGCATGATGTTTATCTGTTGATATCAATATATGAAAACACATAGCGAATATTTGGAGCGTGATGTGAAATAAAATACGTATTCCGTTGCTGCAATGTAAATTTTGCACTTTATTTCTACATGATTGATGACTTGGTTGGAGGGAAGGCAAATCTAAATATTTATCAGGAGCAATAAATAAAGTTGTATTTATCATTTGAAAAAAGGCGATACATAAAAAAAGCACCCGAAGGTGCTATTTTCACTATTCAATAAGGACTCACTAATTTTGAATTAGTGACGACGACGGTAACGTTTTTTGTATTTACGTTCTTGGTGTTTGTCGTAAGCTTTATCTTTAGAGATTTTATTACCTAGAGCAGCACCACCAGCAGCACCTAGTGCAGAGCCGATGTAACCACCGTTTGTACCGCCCATGCTTTTACCAACGGTATAACCTGTACCACCACCTAAAGCACCGCCGATAGCAGATTCTGTACGGTTACGTTTATTACTTGCTACCGCAGCACCACCAGCACCACCAAGAGCAGCACCAATTGTAGCGCCGGTATTACCGCCCATGTTTTTACCAATTGCAGTACCTGCAACACTACCTAATGCACTAGCTGCAGCAACGCGTGTTGTACTATCTGCATTTGCAGACATAGTGAACATAGAAGCAGTTGCTAGAGTGGCTGTCATTAAAAGAGTATTCAGTTTCATAGTTCACTCCATGTCCTTCATAAACGCGAGGACTTTTTCATAATCATTTCGATGGCAGTAAATGTAACAAAACTATTCGCTATAAATATGGAGAGCTTTCTCTTTATTTGGTGATTTGAGTGTCTAGTTTGTATAAGTTTTATTAATATTGTGAAAAAAATGGTCGAATGCAGAAAATCTGTACGACTTTGTGGAGAAAGTTAGGAGTGATGAATTTCACACTTTGATATTTAGGGTCATTGATAGGCCAAAAAACAATATATATGTCATTTCAGACCCATTATCGGTACACTAGCGCCATTATTTTGAATTTTGGCATATCCGTGAAAGTTTAGCGGTTGAGCCTGTGTATTGAGATTTTTTGAAAAATGAAAGAATCGTTACGTTTACGATTAGATCAGCTCTCTGACCGTCACGAAGAATTAAATGCATTACTCGCAGATGTAGAAGTCATTTCAGACAACAAACGTTTCCGTCAGTTGTCACGTGAGCATAGTGATTTATCTGAAATCACTGAAGTTTGGAAAAAATACCGTCAAGCAGAAGAAGATATTGAGACTGCTGAAGTAATGATGACGGATCCAGATTTTAAAGAAATGGCCGTTGAGGAAATCAAAGAAAATAAAGCTTTGATCGGTCAGCTTGAAGCAGACTTAAACATTCTGATGATTCCAAAAGATCCGAATGATGCGAACTCTGCTTATTTAGAAATTCGTGCCGGAACAGGTGGTGACGAAGCTGCAATTTTCTCGGGTGACTTGTATCGCATGTACAGTAAATATGCTGAATCACAAGGTTGGCGTATTGAAGTGTTGTCTGAAAATGACGGCGAACATGGCGGTTATAAAGAAGTGATTTGCCTCATCAATGGTGAAGGCGTATATGGTCGTTTGAAATTTGAAAGTGGTGCACATCGTGTACAGCGTGTTCCTGCAACAGAGTCACAAGGTCGTGTTCATACTTCGGCATGTACTGTTGCGATTTTGCCGGAAATTGATGTAGACACAAGTGTTGAAATTAATCCTTCAGAATTACGTATTGATACCTATCGTGCCTCTGGTGCAGGTGGTCAACACATTAACAAAACTGACTCTGCTGTGCGTATTACCCATATACCAACGGGTACAGTTGTAGAATGTCAGGATGAACGTTCACAACATAAAAACAAAGCCAAAGCGATGGCGCTGTTGGTTTCTCGTTTAGAAAATGCCAAACGTGCGGCGGCAGATGCCGCGACATCTGAAATGCGTCGTGACTTGGTGGGTTCTGGTGACCGTTCTGAGCGTATTCGTACCTATAACTATCCACAAGGTCGTATGACTGATCATCGTATTAACCTAACACTGTATAAGTTGGATGCAGTGATGGAAGGTGATTTGACTGAATTGCTAGATAGTTTGCATCGTGAATATCAAGCCGATCAGTTGGCGTTATTAGCACAGCAGAATGGTGGCTGATGAATATTGCACAGGCTTTGGCCTATCGTGGGGAACCTGAAAGTTATGAACGTCAGGAAAATGCGTGGTTGTTAGAGCATATCATCAAGATTGATTCTTTTGATTTAATCCTGAAAAAGGATCAAGAATTAACAGCTGAGCAAGAACAACAATATGTCGCATCACTTGCACGTATTGCAGCAGGTGAGCCTTTGGCTTACGTCACAGGTTCTCAGCCATTTTGGACGCTAGACTTAAAAGTGACTAAAGACACTTTGGTGCCACGTCCTGATACGGAAGTACTCGTTGAAACTGTACTGCGTTTAGAACTTCCTGAAGATGCTCGTGTGGTGGATTTAGGAACAGGAACTGGTGCTGTAGCATTGTCATTAGCCAGTGAACGTCCAGATTGGTCAATTGTGGCTTCAGATATTTACAAACCTACATTGGAAGTCGCTGAGTTTAATGCCAAAAAGCATGATCTTGAACATGTGCAGTTTGTCTTAGGTTCTTGGTTGAAACCCTTTGGTCGTGCTTTCTTTGATGTAATTGTGTCAAATCCGCCGTATATCGATGCTGATGATGTACACATGAAGGATTTGGCGACAGAGCCTGAACGTGCTTTGGTTGCAGACAATCATGGGCTTGCAGATCTTGAGCAAATCATTCTTCAAGCCAAAAAACATTTAACCGTGAATGGTTGGGTGGTGCTTGAACATGGCTATGACCAAGGTGAAGCGGTCAGACATTTGTTCTTACAAGCTGGGTATCGAAATGTTCGGACTGTAAAAGATTATGGTGGCAATGACCGTGTCAGTTTAGGCCAGTGGCAACACTGATTTGGTGTTAGAGAAATAGTCAAAAATAAAGCGCATTGAATGCGCTTTATTTTATTTTTTTTTTCAATTCACATGTGAATATTTGCATGTGTGCATTTGCAAGTGTGGAAAAATACGTTACTTCACCACATCACGCCAACGCAATAGATATTGTTCTAGATATTTCATCAGGCTATCGGTGATTTTCCCTAAGAGCGCCAATAGAATAATGGCAATAATTACGATATCTGGACGTGAGGTTTCACGACCATCACTGAGCAAATAGCCAATACCTTGCGTGGCTGCAATCAGCTCTGCTGCAATCATAAACATCCATGCCAAACTTAAACTATTGCGTAAGCCTGTAAGTATACCCGGCGATGCTGCAGGTAAAATAATTTCACGAATCTGCCTGAAATATTTCAAACGATAAACTTGTGCAACTTCAATGAGTTTTCGGTCTACACCTTGAATCGCTGCAACGGTATTGGTATAGGTCGGGAAAAAAGCACCTATGGCAATGAGGGTGATTTTTGAGGATTCATCAATACCTAACCATAAGAGCAGTAAGGGAATCCATGCCAAACTAGGGATAGATTTAATTGCTGAAAATGTAGGTTCCAAAAATGCTTCGGCTTGTTTGTTCAAACCGACTAAGAGTGCAAAAATCAGAGCAAGTCCGCTACCAATAAAATAGCCTAAAAATACCCGCCAAGTACTGGTCCAGATATGCTGCCAAAGTTCACCTTCAGATAACTCTATAAATGACTGCCAAAGACTACTCGGAGCGGGGAGTAGATACGGTTCGATAACACCATTTTTGACCAAGATTTCACATAGCAGCAATAAAACCACAGGTAGAGCAAGACCTTTTAAAATCAAGATCAACTTGGGTTTTATATGGTTTGATGAATCGGAAGCGGTCGAAACCGCTGTATCGATTTTGGGTTGAGTCACTGATGATGACATGTTATTTCACAACCTTTTTCGCATAACGTGCATCAAAAAGTTGATCAATCACTTGATTGACATTGGTACCTTTACGAACTAAATCTTCCTCAGTCAAAATCGTGCCAGATTTCTTTAAGGCCGCAATGTGTTTAGCTGTTGGGATATTTTGCTCAAAGTTGGTACGACTTAACTGCAGCTTGGCAACAGCCAATGGAAGCTTGGACTCACGTGCTAATAATTCGGCTAATTTATCTGGATTGGCTTTGGCCCATTGACGTGCTTGTTCATAGGCTTTAATCACAGCTTCAACGGCTTCAGGACTTTGCTGGCTAAATTGTTGTTTGGTACTTAAAACACTATAGCTGTTAAAACCCACATTTCGATACAGCAAACGCGCACCTGATTGTACCTGTGCCGATGCCATGAGTGGATCTAATCCCGCCCATGCATCGACTTGACCACGTTCTAAAGCTGTTTTTCCATCAGGATGTTGTAAATGTACCAATTGCACATCACGTTTATTGAGGCCGACTGTTTCCAAAGACTGCAAAGTAAACATGAATGGATCGGTTCCTTTGGTCGCCGCAATTTTTTTGCCTTTGAGGTCTTTCAGGCTTTTAATGGGTGAGTTTTTTGCCACAACCAATGCCGTCCATTCAGGCTGTGACTGGATGTATACGGTTTTAATCGGACTGCCATTGGCACGACTCAAAACGGCTGCAAGTCCTGCCGTAGAGGCAAAATCCACACTGCCACTATTGAGATACTCTAGTGAACGATTACTGCCTTGGCTAAAGACCCATTTAATTTGTGTCTTGGGTAAAGCTTTTTCTAAGAGTTTTTGTTCCTTCACCACTAAACTGGTTGGTGCATAGTAGGCATAATCCAGTTTGAGTGTCGAAGGAATAGCAGCAAAGATAGAGCTACTGAGTAGGCTGAACGTCAGCGTAGAAAAAATCAGTTTTGGGCTTTTAAATAGGGAAGTCATGTCGTTCACAAACAAGTGTTGAATTATGAGCACATAGATACGACGGAAATATTTCAGAAACAAAACAGAATAAATGCTAAGAATAATAGAAAACGAGATAAGTGTAAAAATCAAATAGAAGTATTTGATATAAAATATTTTATCGGATTTAATTGTGCTGAAATGGTGTTATATAAATTAATGTGTAAGCTTGCATGAAAAATGCTTAGATATTTTAGTGTAATGAATATTCAAAAATTATAGTGAATTACAGACTTAAAATAACTTTTCCAATAAAAAAGCAGCTCTCGCTGCTTTTTATATGTGATCAATACTTACATTGGGTAGTCTTGTAAGCTATCGAAAACTTCAACTTGTTCTAAAGCTGCTGTTTCTACTGCAAGACAGTAAGCAATAATTTTTGCAGTTGCATTCACTAAATTTTCATCTTTTAGATTTGCACCAGCTTGAATTGCTTCAATGTCATCCGCTTGGATATCCAGTGCATGAGCAACTTCAACTGCATTTTCAGTGCTAAAAAATTGTGAGATCAAATTTTGCAAATCGATATCTGCAACAGTTTTAAGCTGTTCATGAAACAGGTCATCAATTGCGTCAATCTGAGTGAAAAGAGAATCTGAAAAGTTTTGAACAAGTTGTTGTTCAAGAACATCAATCATCTTAAGCATAGGAAAGCCTTTCAAGGAGATGCAGGAGAATTGGAAAATAAATAAGCAAATCGCTTTAAATTGAGTGAAAAATAACCTAATTAGACTAAAGTAGCAATCACTCAAGGATGAATGGTCAGTCTATTTATTGAATGTTTTTAAGTTATTGATTTTCTATTAATTAGATGAATATTGAATTTATAAATAGTGAATATCAAATTTTAGGCCTTGAATTCAGGCGCATTATTTTGTCGATACGCACCGGGACTGACGCCTGTCCATTTTTTAAAAGCCCGATGGAAAGCACTCGGATCATGAAAATTCAGTTCTTCACTGATATCTTGCAAGCTTTTATCGGTATGGGTTAAAAAATCGATGGCGGTATCTCGTCGGATATCATTTTTGAGTTGTTGATAACTCACACCTTCACTTTTAAGACGGCGATGCATCGTGGCTTCCGACATATTCATTTTGACCGCCAACTCATAAAACTCTAACCATTCAGCAGGAGGAACGTCTAACAGTTGTTTACGAATTTGGCTGCTAAGTGCATACGGGTTTTTAAAGCGCACCAAGAGGTTTTCAGGTGTTTGTTGTAAGAATTGATACCACGAACGTGTATCTTGTTTGATTGGCAGGCTTAAATAACTGGCATCGAGCTGTATATAGTTTTGACTGGCTTGGTAATGAATATTTTCACAGAAGCGGACTTTATAGTCGTGATCATCAAGTGGTGCATCACATTTAAATTGGATTTGGTTTAATAAAATCCGTTGACCACTTAGCCAGCACAGTAGCGTATGGATGAGCATTAAATATGTGGCATAGCTGAACATGCGTTTAGGCGCATGTTGGTCATAGATCACGATATAAGCAAAGTGATCTTCAATAGTTAAATCACTATGCAAGTCATCTAAAACCAGATTTAAAAATTGTAGGATTTGCTTGAGTGCATCACCCAAGGTGCTGTTATGCATGACCATTTTCGACAGTAGCTTAAAACTGCCACGTCGCATGGCATGCCGATCCATGCCAAAAAATTCATCATCCATCACATCTGCAAGATGAGTCCATAAAGCCGCATATTGTGATACAGAAACTCTGGTTTTACGCGATAGCAGTAACTCTGAGGGTATACCCGCCTTTTGTAAAATAGCAGAAATATCAAAGTGCTTTTTTTGCGCATCGTGTAATGCTTCATGCACCAAGTCGATAGAAATCGTCCCTTTACTGTATTCGAGTCCATGCTTCGGCATATGTGCGGATAGGTCCTTGTTCAGAATTGTCCAAATACATCAGAAAAGATGCAACATTTGGAAATTGTACTGAATAAATTCTCTGTTTACTCTGCATCTTAAGTCGAATTTAAAACAAGATATCGTAAATAGGGAAATGCTATGGACATTAAAGGAAAAGTTTTTGTTGTGACAGGTGGTGCATCAGGACTAGGCGCTGCGACAGCAACACATCTAATTGGCTTGGGTGCCAAAGTGATTATTGTGGATATGAATCATGAGCATGGCGAAGCGATGCAACGTCAACTGGGTGATCATGCCAAATTTGTTCAATTGGATGTTACCGATGAACAAGCGGTCGGCGCTTTCTTTGCACAATTTGAAGCGGAATTTGGTCAACTTAATGGCTTAGTGAACTGCGCAGGTATCGCACCCTCTGCAAAAGTTTTAGGTCGTGACGGATTACATGATTTGGCGATGTTCCAAAAAGTATTAAATATAAATGTTTCAGGTACATTCAATATGCTGCGCTATGCGGCACAACTGATTGCTAAATATGAATTAAAAGCGGGTGAAGAAGAGCGTGGGGTGATTGTGAATACGGCGTCGGTTGCGGCTTTCGATGGTCAAATTGGTCAGTCGGCTTATGCAGCATCCAAAGGGGCAGTGGTTGCAATGACATTACCTCTTGCACGTGAGCTTGCACGTGAATCAATCCGTGTGATGACCATTGCTCCGGGTATTATGGAAACGCCGATGCTCAAAGGCTTAGCACAAAATGTACAAGATGCTTTGGGGCAAATGGTGCCTTTCCCACCACGTTTAGCAAAACCACAAGAGTTTGCAAAATTAGTGACACATATTTTTGAAAATGCCTATCTCAATGGCGAAGTGATTCGTCTTGATGGCGCGATTCGTATGCAGCCTAAATAGTTATTTATTAAAACTGCTTATTCTGGCTTCTACGAAGGAGTCTGATCGAGAATAACTTTGTTGACAGTAGTTCATCTCGTTACTTTTGTTTCGGCAAAAGTAACCAAAACCATTGTCATTTGCAAAACTCGTCATCAAATATTTAT
The DNA here is from genome assembly GCF_013420135.1 of Acinetobacter sp. YH12023. Classification (NCBI taxonomy): domain Bacteria; kingdom Pseudomonadati; phylum Pseudomonadota; class Gammaproteobacteria; order Moraxellales; family Moraxellaceae; genus Acinetobacter; species Acinetobacter sp. YH12023. The sequence continues at coordinate 82,367 of NZ_VOYU01000009.1, read as the reverse complement.
TGATTTACAGGTCGCAGAAACATTAGAGATTAATGGCGTCTTGCCTCAGACAGTTGCAAATGACGTCGTCGTGTATCCAACTTTGCTTTATACAGCCAAAGTATTTTTAATTCCGCAGTTATCCAAAATTTAAAGCTATACGCGCTATAAAAGATTTAGAAAAGGAAGTCTCATGATTTTAAATGATGAACAAAAAATGGTTCAGGACATGATGCGAAGCTATTCGCAAGAAAAACTGAAACCAACGGCAGCTGAGCGTGACAAAACGGCAGCATTTCCTGAACAAGAACTTAAGGAACTGGGTGAGCTAGGTGCTTTAGGCATGACGGTTTCGGATGAATGGGGTGGTGCAGGTTTAGACTATGTGTCTTTGGTTGTTGCCTTAGAAGAAATTGCTGCTGGCGATGGTGCGATTTCGACGATTGTCAGCGTACAAAACTCACTGCCATGTGGCATTACGCAACGTTATGGTACAGAAGCACAAAAAGAAAAATACTTAAAAAAATTAGCCACTGGCGAATGGTTAGGTTGTTTTTGCCTAACAGAACCACAAGTGGGTTCAGATGCGAGTGCATTGGAATGTAAAGCGGAGCGTGATGGTGATGAGTGGGTGTTAAATGGCACCAAGCAATTTATTACTACAGGAAAACATGCCCAAGTAGCCTTGGTTTTTGCGGTAACGGATAAGTCTGCAGGTAAAAAAGGGATTTCGTGCTTTTTAGTACCAACGGATGCACCGGGTTATATCGTATCGCGATTAGAAGACAAAATGGGTCAGCATTGTTCCGATACAGCAACTATTGTTTTAGATGACTGTCGTATTCCTGCGGATAGTCTTTTAGGGCAAGAGGGTGAAGGCTATAAAATTGCCTTATCGAACTTAGAGTCAGGTCGAATTGGTATTGCAGCGCAGTCTGTGGGTATGGCCCGTGCGGCATTAGATGCAGCCGTTGAATATGCTAATGAACGAAAGGCATTTGGGGTGGAGATTGTTCAGCATCAAGCCGTGGCATTTCGCCTCGCGGATATGGCCACCCAAATTGAGGCAGCACGCCAGTTAATTTTCCATGCAGCGACGTTAAAAGATGCAGGTTTTCCATGCTTAAAAGAAGCCTCGATGGCGAAACTTTTTGCATCGACGATGGCTGAACGGGTGTGTTCAGATGCCATTCAAATCCATGGAGGCTACGGTTATGTATCTGATTTCCCAGTTGAACGCATTTATCGTGATGTGCGTGTCAGTCAAATCTATGAAGGTGCATCGGACATTCAGCGGCTGGTGATTGCACGTGAAGTCACCAAAGGGTGAAAGGTTAAAAAATAGACTTTAGTCGATGTTCAAACCCTGCAATGGCGTTGATGGTTATGGAAATTGCAGGGCACATCCAAACATGGTTATCTAGGTATAGACAGTCTAAGAATAGGTAATTTACGAATAGATTGTCGAAGAGTATAAGTTTCAAAACTAAAAAACCGACATTGCAATCGGTGTATAGAAAAGCAGTAAAAGCGGATGTGGCAAAGGAATCGTCACTAGTACGCAGCGGTACAACAACAAGATCAATAAACCTCAAAGTCTTGCACTTTGAATCATAGAGAACAGGATAGGAATTGTCGTCATGAAGACACTAGAACAAGCATATCGTGATTTTAATTTTGAAAAAATGGTTGCAGAACAATTGGTCGGTACGCCAAGTTCAATCAATGCTTATGATGAATGTTGTGGGCGCTATGTTGGGCAAAATCGAACTGCACTGATCTGGGAAGGTAAAAATGGTGAATCTGAACAATGGACTTTTGAGCAATTAGATTTAGCTTCTGCACAATTGGCGAATTATTATCAGCGCATTGGGCTAAAAGCAGGTGATTGCATTGCAGGTCTATTACCCCGTACTGCAGAGTTATTGATTACTATTTTGGCAACATGGCGTATAGGGGCAATTTATCAGCCTTTGTTTACGGCATTTGAGTCCAAAGCGATTGAGCATCGGGTGCAAACTGCGGGAACAAAGCTGATTGTAACCAACACTGAGCAACGATCAAAACTTAATCACATTGATTTACCGCATATTTTAAACGTACATGCCGATCAAGCAATTCAAACAGATCCTGACTTTTGGTCAGAGTTGCAATTGCATGACGCCACATTTAACTCAGTTCCCCGTTCATTTGACGATGAATTTTTAATGATGTTTACATCGGGAACGACCGGTTTAGCCAAGTCTGTACCTGTGCCACACAAAGCGTTATTGGCATTTAAAGGGTATATGACACATGCGGTTGATTTGCGTGATGAAGATTCATTTTGGAATTTGGCAGATCCGGGTTGGGCTTATGGTTTGTACTATGGAATTGCAGGGCCATTAAGTTTAGGACACAGCATTATTATGGATGAACGGGCTTTTAGTGTTGATCATGCACTTCAAGTCATCAAAAAATATAAAGTCAGTAATTTGACTGGTTCACCAACGGCTTTTCGTATGTTCTTTGGCTTCAAAGAAAAATTTGACGCATCCCTAAAATCACATTTACGGGTTGTGAGTAGCGCAGGTGAGCCGCTAACGCCTGAAGTGATTCAATGGTTTAATCACGATTTAAACGTCAATATTTATGACCAATATGGGCAAACAGAACTCGGTATGGTGATTGCAAATCATCACGCTTTAGAACACTACAAAAAAGTGGGTTCAGCCGGTTTTGCTATACCGGGTCATCGTTTCGCGGTGCTTAATAAAGACTATCAAGAAATTGAACGCGGTGGCATTGGAACATTGGCATTAGATTGGTCGCAATCTCCACTCATGTGGTTTACAGGATATGGTGGCAATAACCGTAAAGCCTTTGTCGGGAACTACTATTTAACCGGTGATACCGTTCGTTTAAACGAAGAAGGCGGCATTGATTTTGTAGGTCGTGCAGACGATGTCATTACAACGTCAGGCTATCGTGTAGGGCCTTTCGATGTGGAAAGCACATTATTAGAATGTGAAGAGGTTTTAGAATCGGCAGTTGTCGGTAAGCCTGATCCTGAGCGAACTGAATTGGTCAAAGCTTTTGTGGTATTGAAACCACAATATCAAGCAAGTTCTGAACTCATGGATAAACTACAAGCCTATGTACGATCTCGTTTATCCAAACATGCTTATCCAAAAGAAATTGAATTTGTAGATGGATTGCCTAAAACATCGAGTGGAAAAATCCAACGTAATTTATTGAAGCAACAAGAAGTGGCCAAAGCGCAATTAATTCAAAAGGTAAGTTGAATCAATTTATATACGCAAAAAAGGCTGCTTGATGCAGCCTTTTTGAAATTGATATTTGAGCTGGTGAAACCATTCATTCCAGATCATATATGCACTTGACTAACTATGGGACAATCCAAATTAACCTAAAATTAAAGCATTAATTCAAATCAATAAAATCTTTTATTTTAAGTTCAGGGTATTATGTTCAGTATCAAGTTCTTGAGTTTTACCCGTTAAATTGCCCTTCAAAACTTTGAATAAATGGGTGACTTTATTGTCTTTGACATTCCAGAATTCTGCACTAATAGCATTAGCTATCAAAACGCGAACAGTAGGATCAGTCTTGCCATCGAACCAGTTTTCAGCCCAAGGATTCCATAATTTATCGATTAGGGCCGCATCTGTACTGATTTCTCCATGAGCACTAACTGATACATAAATGTCGTCTGAAGGTTTAGCGAATGCTAATCCAAGATGATTACGACCTGCATTGACTGCCTCTACAAGGTCATTGTTTTCTTTCATAAGAAAATAGATATTTTCATGCTCATTCATCTTATCAGAATTAAGCATGGTCATAGGTTGAGAATGAATTTCTTGCTTGTCAGTGACATGGCTAATCATGGTGAAACGCACGTCTTTAATGAGTTTCCATAATTTTTGTCGTTGATCTTGTTCAATGTATTCTTGTGACATTTTTATTCTCCACTTTTAAGTAATTACTTTGGGGATAAAGGGGTAAATATGACTGAGCACAAAGTATTTGAATAATGTGTGTTAGCGCATAAGTTTATCGAACATATTATGTCAGCAATTTAATTCTCACTGAATTCATACATATACCTACGGATTAAATCTCTTTGCATACATAAACGCTTAAAATGTCTTGGATTAAGTTTTATTTTCTGAGGCTAAGGTAGAAAAGAATCATTAAAATGAATCTAATGTAAGCAGCTCTAGTGCAACTAAATATGGTTAAAAATATAACTATATTTATTATTTTTAAAACATGTATACGCTATACCTCTATGATGTTTCTACATACTAAGGTGTCTGAGATACTGTATTTTAAATAGTGTAATTGAAGATACGCTAACTAAGAAAAATACCATGTCTACAGAGCATTTATTTTAACTTTAAGCTGTATATTGTCTTGCTCAAATAGCAGGGTGTTTTTACACTGTTTCGGGTTTGTACTCGAACAACATTTGATGGATATCGGTGTTTTAATCTTTTGCGTGCGATATAAACTCGCCCATTTTTTATGCTTGACGAATTTTAATAAGGAAATACTTTGTCTACGTTTAAATCGAATGAATCAACATCTGAATTTGAATTAAGTGATGATGAAATGCATTTATACAGCCGTCAAATATTGCTTGATGGATGGGACATCGATGCACAAGAGAAGCTAAAACTTGCCAATGTACTCATCGTAGGGTGTGGTGGAATTGGGTGTACCACAGCCGAATTATTGGCACGTGCAGGCGTCGGACAAATTACTTTAATCGATGCAGATCGAATTGAAATCAGTAATTTGCAACGACAAATCGCATATACCAAAAATGACGTAGGTTTTTATAAATCGGAAATTTTGGCTAAACGCTTACAAGCGATTAACCCGCATATCCGAGTGCAAAGCTATACCAAAAAATTAGATGAAAGCAACGCAAAGGCATTGATTTCACAGCAAGATTTGGTTCTCGATGGTTGTGATAATTTCAGCACGCGTTATTTGGTCAATGTGAGCTGCGTAGAAAATAATGTGGCGCTGATTAGTGCTTCAGCGATTGGTTTCCAAGGGCAACTGTTTATGGTCGAAGGAAACGCGGCATGTTATGAATGTCTATTTCCAAAAGAACAACAAGCCAATGAAAGTTTGCGCTGTGCAGACTCGGGTGTGCTTGCAACCACACCAAATGTTATGGCAAGTTTGCAAGCTCATCATGCTTTACTTTATTTGGGTTTAGGAAAGACAGTATTGAAACAAAAACTTTTGTTGTGGGATGGTCTGTCAATGAAACAAAAAATTCTCGCTTTTGAAAAAGATCCAGATTGTCCAATCTGTCAGGCAAGATAAAGCAGCAAGCCCTTATTTTTTTGCTACACTCATGTTAATTATTTTTTTCTAAGACATTATGAAAAACAATATCTGGTTAGATGGAATTCGCTCGGTTGCCCGAATGGGTGAGACCGCAGTGGTCGCGGCTAAAGCCGGTTTTAAATACGCGACAGAAAAACCAAGTAACGCAAAACTCATGCGTGAAACTTTTGAATCACTGGGTTCAACCTATATTAAATTAGGTCAATTTATTGCAAGTACACCTTCTTTATTTCCACGTGAATATGTCGAAGAGTTCCAAGGCTGTTTAGATCAGACACCTTCATTGCCGTTTAGTTATGTGCAGCAGGTATTGGCTTCAGAATTTGCTGGTCGTAATTTAGATGAAATATTTGCTTCAATTGATGAAAAGCCTTTAGCTTCTGCATCGATAGCACAGGTACACGCTGCTAAATTGGTCAGTGGTGAAAATGTTGTTATTAAGGTGCAAAAACCGGGTGTCGAGACGATTCTCTATACAGATTTAAACGTCTTACATTGGGCTACTAAACTGGTCGAAAAAGCTGTACCCAAAGTCAAATTTGCTTCACTTGCAGATATCGTTGAAGAAATTAAAGTTCGCATGGTACGTGAGGTGGACTTTATTGAAGAAGCCCAAAATCTTGACGACTTTGTGAATTATCTGAATGTGACTCAAAACAAAGCCGCAACAGCACCAAAAGTTTATCACCAATATTCAACGCGTCGAGTCTTAACGATGGAACGTTTATACGGCGTACCATTGACTGATTTTGATGTGGTCAAGAAAGTCGCTAAAGATCCATCGCAAGTTTTGGTAACAGCGATGAATACATGGTTTGGCAGCTTGATGTTATGTAATAGTTTCCATGCAGACTTACATGCAGGCAACCTGATGCTGCTTGAAGATGGTCGAGTTGGCTTCATCGATTTTGGTATCGTGGGCCAGTTGAAACCTGAAGTGTGGACAGCATGTATTGCGTTTATGGATGCCCTACAAAAAACTGATTACAACTTGATGGCTGAAAATATGCTGAAAATGGGCATGACGGCTGTCAAAATTGACACACAAGTCTTAGCTGCCGACTTAGAGCGCTTATTTAGCGGTGTGCTTTTGGCTGATCCACAGGAATTATTAACCTCAAATCCTGCCGATTTGAATGACATTATGATGGATATGGTACAAGTCGGAGAGCGTCATGGTATTCGCTTCCCACGTGACTTCGCTTTATTATTCAAACAAATGTTGTACTTCGATCGTTTTATGCGCATCCTTGCGCCGTATACTGATATTTATGCAGACCAGCGCATTCAAATGGTGCAGACTATGGACCCTAATTTATTGTTGAAGCAATAATTTAGCCGCAAGATATAAATAAAATCCTCTTGCTTAAACAGGAGGATTTTATTGATGTTTAAGATTTTATTTTGAGTGTAAGAATGGACGCAATTATCATTGAAGGTTTGAAAGTTGAGACTGTCGTCGGCTGTTTCAATTGGGAGCGTCAGATTATTCAGCCTTTGATGCTCGACCTCAATATTCAAACCAGTTTAGCGCAGGCGGCTCAGTCAGATGAGCTTGAAGATACCTTGAATTATGCTGAAATTTGCGAAATATCAGCCAAAGTCATTCAAACTGCTCAACCTAAATTGATCGAACATGCAGCAAAACTGGTGATTGATGCACTTTTTGCTACCTATGACAGCATTGAATCTATTATGATTAGCATCCGGAAGCCTGCCATTATCGCGCAAGCCAATTCTGTAGGAATTCGTCTTGAACGCCACCGAAACGATTTTCGCCCTAGCTCTGGCGAGTAATTTCAATCCCAAACCGCATTTTCAACAGGCTTTACGTCAAATTCAGGCTTTGGGTCATGTTGAATTTTCCAAAATTTATGTGATTCCTTGTCGTGATGGCATTGGGGCGGATTATTGGAATGCAGCTTGTTTGGTGAAAAGCAGTTTATCTGTAGATGAAATCAGCACCTTACTGAAAAAAATGGAAGCAGACTCAGGTCGTGTTCGTCCGTCTCATAATATCGCTTTGGATCTGGATCTGATCGCGTGGGGCGAAAGCTTAGCGCACATGCAATTTAATCCGAAAAAACTGCCTTTAGCACTCGATGTTAAAATACCAATGTTCGACATTTGGAAAAATGAAATGTTTGAACATCCAGCACATCAATTTCCTATGGTGAGTTGCCAAAAAGTTTTAGTGGATTGAGCGAATGAAACGAAATGTTTTCAATGCACATGAGTGATATTTCAAACTGACCTGAAATACGCTAGATAAACAATAACAAAAATATTCAAATCCTGTCATGGTATGAGCTAGCGTATAGGCTGTCGCAGGATTACATTATCTTTTTAGCTTCAAAATAATGATATGAACTGGACTGATCTGATTCAGCACTATGGCTATATTGCGATTTTTATTGGCACATTGTTTGAAGGAGAAACAGTGCTGATGATTGGCGCCTATGCCGTCCATCAACACATACTTCATTTTCCAATGTTGATTGCGGTGGCGATGTTAGGCAGTTTTATTGGCGATCAGTTTTATTATCAAATGGGCGCTCGCTATGGGCAAAAACTTATCCAATCAAATGCGGTATTTGCACAAAAATTCGATCGTGCGAGCCAGTTTATTGAACGTTATCCTATTTTGACCATTTTATTTATGCGCTTTGCTGGGTTTTAGAACTATTTTACCTATTGCAGTTGGTGTGCGTGCTTATCCTATTTGGAAATATGTGCTGATTAATCTGGTTGCCTGTTTTATTTGGGCGATGTTGGTCGCAACGATTGGCTTCCAAATCAGTCATTATTTACATCTATTTTGGGCGAAAATGCTGCCTTATCATCAAGATATTTACATCGTTATTGCCGTTATTTTATGTATCGTATTCTTCCGTGTGCTCTATACGGTTTTGAAGTGGTGGTGTAAGCATCATCAACATTGATAAAGTGAACGTGGCTGATCTGATAAAGTCGTCAAGACATAATTAAAAGATTTAAAGGGATATTTAGTGAGAGCAATATGGGCTTAGGTTATGGTGCGGGTGCGGGAGGTTTTCTTATTATTTGCTTTGCGATTTTGGTGCTATTTATTGTCATTGCCATTTGGTTGAGTTGGAATAATTGGTATAAAAAGCAAAAAAATCGACCATATAAAGTAAATGCGGTACTTAAAATTGGTTTATCTGGCGTATTGTTTTTCCCTTTATTTGTTGCAGTAACGCTTGGATTGTTTGTGATTTCAGATCTTAGTTCTGACTATGCAGAGTGGCAGCATCAAAAGAAAATTTATATACAGTTGCAGGAACCCTTAAACTTTGGAGAGGTTGTATTACCTGAAGGCACGTGGATTAACCGATCATTTGAAACCGACTATACTCTGGAGCAGATGACTGATATTCGTCAAGGTTTGACATCGGTTCGTTTTCCACAGCCTATTCAAATAGCTGGATTTGATGTTATTGCATTTGAGCTACATCGCCATTTATTGCTTGAGTTGGTACATGATCAAACCGTTATGATGAATAACCAAAAAGAAATTTGTCCGGCAGGATGGCTGCTTGAGTTAGGTGGAGCAGGTTATCCGTCCACTGCACAACGTTATAGTTTGAATTTTGATTGGTTTACACCAAGTCGATGGCAGCCTATAAACTGTTTTGATGGTGAAGGAATTATTGTATTAAAGTCAAAAGATTTCTCATAAAAAAGCCTGCATCATTGCAGGCTTTTTTTCACTATTTATAAAACTTAGCGACAATCATTAGAAAAGCATTAAATGTAATAACTGGTTTTGGTCATCAGCTTAGAAATACCAGTCATGGCAATACGAACTGGAACAGGAAGGTCTACACCACCTGCATTGAGTGCTGTATCACGGTGATGCAGCTCATCTTCATTCATTTGCACTAAGATTTTACGTGAACGTTCGTCTTGTTCAGGAAGTTGGCGGATGTGATCTTCTAAATGCAGGCTCACTTGGCGCTCAGTTTCAGCGACAAAACCTAGGCTGTATTTATCACCGGCAATACCCGCCAATGCGCCCATTCCAAAAGAAAGGCCGTACCAAACAGGGTTGAGCAGACTGGTATGGCTGTCTAATTCTTTTAAGCGGTCTTCACACCATGCTAGATGGTCTTGTTCTTCAATCGCTGCTTGTTCCATTTCACGGCGGACATTTGGCAGTTTAGCGGTGAGTGCTTGGCCATGATAAAGCGCTTGGGCACAAACTTCACCACTATGGTTGACCCGCATTAGACCTGCCACATGGCGTGCTTCGCTGACTGCAAGTTGGGTTTTTTCAGCAACAGACGGATTTTCACGATGTGCAGCTGTTGCTCCGGGAACTAAACTACGTAAGGCTTGATCAAAAGAATGAATAAGTTTGTCGATACCTGTGAATTGACGCATGGATTAATCCTCCAAAGAGACTTGCGTAGTTTTAAGCAAAGGTTTGATGCGTAATAGCAGCCAAATACAAAAGATTGCACTGAGCACTGCGGTTATACAAAAAAGTATTTTAATATCAATCTTTAAAACACTCAGAATGATAATTGAAAATATAGCAGAAGATACCATAAATACCGCATTTAAAATGTTGTTTGCGGCAACGACTCGCGCACGATGTGAGCGTGGAGAATAAGCTTGCATCATGGCATATAGTGGAACAATGTAAAAACCACCGCTAATCCCCAATAAAGTCACGGCAATCATGACATGGTAATAGCTCCACCCTTGATGAAATACTTCCGATAAGGTAATAAGTGGGCCAGTTTGAGTCGGGACGAGGGTCAAACTAAATGCTAAATACAGTGCAAATACCGTTAAACCGACAGCACCGATGGGAACCATCTTAATATTGACTTGAGTGCCGCCCAATTTACGACAAAGCAATGAACCTACGCCCACACCGACAGAGAAAAAGGTCAATAGCAAGCTAACGACATTTTCAGAGGCATGTAGATTTTGCTGAGTCATTTGTGGAATTTGGGTGAGGTAGGTTGCACCATAAAACCAATACCACGAGTTCCCCAATAAAATAGTAAAAATCAGCGGCAAACTTTTGGCATATTTCATCGTTTGGTAACTAGTTCGGAAAAAGTTCCAATCGATTTTTAAATCTGGTGTAGTGACATTTTGCTTAAGAATAAAACGACTGGTGATATAACCTAAAATGGCGATGGTCATTACGGTCAGGCTGATCCACAATAAATTGCCTTGTGATGAAGCAATCACAGCACCACCCAAAATCATCCCGAATAAAATCGCCATGGATGTTGCAGATTGGAACAGCGCATTGCCTGACATTAGCTCATTGGGTTTTAAAATTTCAGGCAAAATCGCATATTTGATTGGACCAAAAAATGTCGAATGGGTTCCCATCAAAAATAGAGCCAACAATAACAACCATAAATGACCGGTCAGAAAGCCAATGCTGCCGATGACCATGATGATAATTTCTAAAATTTTGATACCACGGACAAGTTGTGAACGTTCAAACTTATCTGCGATCTGTCCCGCTGTCGCTGAAAAAATAAAGTAGGGTAAAATAAACAATAATGCAGCTAGATTGTTTAGCGTGCTGATGGGTAATGCCTGTTGTTGGATTAATCCATAGGTGATGACCAACAATAAAGCCTGTTTGTAGACATTGTCATTGAGGGCCCCAAAAAATTGGGTCAAAAACATAGGCAGGAAACGGCGTGTACCTAGCAGATGTTCGTTGTTATTCATAAGCGTCTTGCTACATTAAGTTTTATTAAGAAATGTGAGTGATTGGTAAAATCTCTAAAAAAATCATGTAATATGTTTTTGAGTTTGGGGATGGCGAAAAACCAATAGATATAAGATCTTTAGCTCTACATCTGATTGACTAAGTCCATTACATAATGAAATTTGTTAGAGTTTGCTATGCCTGCAAAAATCAAGTTTAAAAAAACAATGCTTCATCACAGTATGGCTCACTGCATACGACAGCATCATAGCAATAAAAGTCTATATATGAGCATCTTTTTGACCTTGTGTGCTCAGCATAGTTTCGCCCAAACTCCCGCGGAAACTGTTCCAACCTCTGCAGATACAAAAGCAGAGATTGTTACTGAAATCAAGGATGAGGCTGTAAAGCAAGGGCTGTCGACGCCTGAAGCAATTGAAAAAATTGAAAATATAAATGAGCCGGAAGAATCTGTTGATAGCATGAAAATGCTGCAAGAACAGCAGCAAGCAGGAACACAACTACAAGAATTTAAACCCATTGAGTTTGAAGATTTAGAAAACTTACCCGTGACACCTGTTGATCAAAACATGGCGAATGAAATCTTCCAAGTTGCTGAAGAAGCCAAACGTCAGGCGCAGGAGTACCGTGCGACACAACAAACAGAAGTTGCTGTTGCGGACATTACCCAAAAAGAGTTAACGGAAATTAACCAAGCGCCAGTCAATATTGATCAGCTCATGAGTGAAATTCGCTCTGATAATGAAATTACTGCAACACAAAATGAAAATGCCAGTACGCTGCAAGAGCTGAATAATCCAACCGTGGAAGATGATGCAGAGCCAGGTATTTTCAAGCGCTTATTATATAAAGTACGTCCGCCACGTCAGATGAATACGGCAAAAGTGCCACGAATTAGTGCGGATGTTGAAATTACCTCAGCACATAATACCAGTCAGACTTCGAGTAAGGCTTACGGTGCGGCGCTGGAAGATCTCAAAGCCAATATTAAAGGCAAGCTTTCAAGTTTTACTCAAGAGTCTTTTAGCGATTTTCCATCGGCTTTGCCTCAATTACGCAGCTTGTCCAATCAAGCTGCACAAGCTGTAGGTTTTTATCAGTCAGAATTCAAATTTGAAAAAGTGTCTGATAGTAAAGTTCGTGTATTGGTTACACCAAATACGCCTGTGCAAATTCAAAAGCAAAATATTGAATTTTCAGGGGCTGGAGCTAATCAAGCTCAGTTTCAGGTGATTGGTGTTTTACCAGATCAGGAAGAAGGTGACATTCTTAATCATGGTGAATACGAAACGACGAAAGGCCGAATTAATGATGCAGCAACTAATAACGGTTATTTCGACTCGTACTGGCGTTTGCACGATGTAAGAGTGGCTCAACCACAAAATACAGCCGATATCAATTTGCGATTTGAAACGGGTGAGCGTTATAAGCTTGGCGAAGTCGAATTTCGAATGAGTGATCCTAATGCAGAGTTTCCATTGGATCGCGATATTTTAGAAAGTTTGGTGACGTGGAAAGACGGTGCTGACTATACTTTCTGGCGTGTGAATGGTTTGGCTAACAACCTGACCAACTCTCGCTATTTTAACTACACCTTAGTTGATGCGATTCGACCAGACCCAATTGAAAAGCCGCTTGAACTGCCACCAGATATTCAGACCTTGGTCGATCAAAATCAGTTGTCTGAAAGTTCACAAGTAGTGAAAGACAAAACGGAAGTGATGTCGAATAAGGAAGTCACGCAAAAAGTGGTTGATGAAGACCAATTTGCGGGGGTGAATGATGCAGAGCAATCCTCTAAATTACGCAGGTTGCAAGATACGCAAGATGCTAAACAAGCAGAACAAGAACGTTTAAAAGCGCAAGCACGTGAAGATAAAAAAGTCCCTGTGATCGTGACACTAAATGCAGATAAGTTGAATAGTGCAGAAATTGGTGCTGGTTTTGGTACCGACACCGGTACACGTGTTCGTGGCCAGTATCGTCGTGCCATTGTAAACAAACGTGGTCATTCTTTTGACGCGAACATGGAAGTATCCAAAATCCGTCAATCGATTGATGGTCGCTATAACATCCCATATAACCATCCATTAAATGACTATGTCAGTTTGGTTGGTGGTTATGAGCGTGAAGAACGTGACGATGTCGGTCAGGGTGTTAATCTTTCGATTGAATCTGCTGTAGCTGGGGTTGACCGGATTATTAAAAACCCACGTGGTAGTTGGCAGCATACCTTTGGTTTACGTTACCGTTTGGACCGTATTACCGATGACGGCCTAAGTCCTAGTGATGACATTCCAGATGCGTTCTTGGTAAATACCAACAATGAACAGCAGTCTTTGATGTTTGGCTATGAAATTTCTCGAACCGACTCTGATAAACGTGTGAATCCGAGTAAAGGGATTAAGCAAACCTATAAAGTTGAAGTCGGAAGTGAAAGCTTACTTTCAGATGCTGACATGGCGATCTTGAATGCGGGCTGGCGCTTTATTTATTCATTGGGTGAAAATGATAATCACCAGTTCGTTGGGCGCAGTGATTTAGGTTATATTCTGACAGAGAACTTTGATAAAGTTCCTTATAACTTACGCTACTTTACCGGTGGTGACCAAACCATTCGCGGCTTTGATTATAAGAGTTTAGCTGCCGAAGAAAATGGCTATAAAATTGGTGGTCAAGTCTTGGCAACGGGTTCATTAGAATATAACTACCAATTTAAAGAAGGCTGGCGTGCTGCGGTCTTTAGTGACTTTGGTAATGCGTACGATAAAGACTTCAATACACCGACTGCATATAGTGCCGGTGTGGGGATACGTTGGGCTTCTCCAATTGGCCCAATTCGTTTAGATGTCGCTACCGGACTTTCTGACGACAGCAAACCAATTCGTTTACATTTCTTTATTGGTTCACAATTATAATTTTTAGGTGATGTGTTTTTTATGACTGAACAAGAACAGCAAGAACCAGAAAACGAAACGCCGGTAGAGCAACTGCCGAAGAAGCGTCGTATTCTTCGAAGTGTCATTTTGACCTTCGTGTTCGTGCTTATCTTTTTGGTGGCTGCATTAGCAGTCATGTTCTCTACAGACAAAGGCAGTAAGTTTTTACTTGACCGTGTTCTGGAACGTCAGCAAATCATTCACTATGAATATGAAGGTGGTAACCTGTGGCGGGGCATTATTCTACGAAATGTCCTCGTTACGCTAAAACCTGTCGATGTAAAAATTGACCGTGCCGATATTACACTCGGTTGGCGTGCCATTATTAATAAAGAAATTCACTTAAATAAGGCAGATGTTAAAAATCTGCAAATTATTACCAAGACACCACCTAGCGATAAACCTTTTGCATTTAGTGAAATCCGTCTGCCGTTCGTCCTTCGTGTCGATCATGCAGATCTAGATCATATGCTGATTAAAACGCATAGTTCAGGTGTGGATTTTTATGATATTGAATTAAATGAAGCGCTTTGGTCTGGGACGGAATTAAAATTTGAAGATACCCGTATGGATATGGGCTATTTATCTGTGCGCCAAGCGTCTGGGAATATGAAGTTTGAAGGTAAATATCCGCTAAATGCTGTGGGGATTGTCAACTTACCTTCACTACGTGAAAGCTTGAACATTCATGATATTCAAGTGGTGGCTAAAGGATCGTTGGATACAATTCAAGCCGGTGTGGCAACACATACCCCAGATCTTTTAACTGGTTGGGCTGTGGTCCATCCGATGCGTCCACATGTTCCAATGTTTGGTGCGCTCAAATTTAAAAACTATCATTTACCGTTACTGACTGAGCAAAAGCTTTTTGCTAAAAATGGTCTGGCAAAATTCAAAGGGGATATTCAGCGTCTCAATTTAGATTTAGATACGGACCTGAGCGGGGCCAATATTCCTGAGGGTAAATATACTGCGCTCATGAGTACGGACTTGGTCAACCAACTTGATATTACTAACCTAAATGGTCAAGTGATGGGCGGCGCTGTCAATTTGGGCGGCGTGGTGAGTTGGAAAGATCAGGTTGCTTGGGATGTAAGCGGTCGTTTAGATAAAATTAATCCAAAACATAAGTTGATTCCGCAGGTGGTTCAAGATTTTCTACCTGTAAATTTAAACAGTAAGATTGCGTCTAAAGGCACCCTTGAAAAAGGCATGCACCTGATGGCGTTGGTGGATTTTGATCAATATGAAACTTGGAATTTAAAACTCGATCAAGCGCCTGCCAAAAATAATAAAGCTCAGCCGATGCTGATGGATGTGTCTTGGAAAAATATAGATCGTGCAGTGCCATATGTTGGATGGTTGAGTAGTGATTCGGGCAATGTGCAATTGGCGCTTACAGAAGGTCAGCAGAACATTAATGTGGCGACCACAGTGTCACGACATGAAAAAGGTGCTCTGCCTGCTGGACAATATCAAGCCAAATTGAATCTGAAAAATAACAATCTCAATGTCCCTGCCTTTAGTTATGTGGCCGACAAAGGTCAGCTCAAAGGTAACGCAGTTGTAGAATTGCCTGATCAAAAACGTATGCTGAAATGGCAAGCCAATGTACAAGCACAGCAGTTCAATCCACAAACCATCGTGGCTGCTGCGCCTGTCGATCAAATTACAGGGTCATTAAAAGCCAATGGTTATGCAAAACCAAATCAACAGATTATTCAGCTGAATAATATTGATTTGTTAGGCCGACTAGCACAGCAAAATGAAACGGTTCACTTAACAGGTCAATCTACTGCTGCGCTGACTTTCCATGATGAGAAACAAGGGGGAGGCTTTAAAGCTTTTGCTGTGAATTATGATGGTGGCCTCAATGCAAGCCAAGTTGCCGCAAGTAAAGGCAGTTTGATTTTCAAAGTATCTGGCACACCTGAATTAATTAAAATAGCCGAGCTGCGTCATGATGGCGTGGCAGGTAAAATTTCTGCCAATGGACAAGTTTTACTACAAAAAGCCATTGGTTGGGATATTAATGCATCACTGGTGCATTTTAAGCCGCATTATTTTGCCTCAAATGTACGGGGTGAATTATCTGGAAATTTAAAAACCAATGGTGTGTGGTCAGATGCGCTAAAACGAATTCAAATTGAACGTCTGAATTTGGCAGGTATGATCAATAACAAACCTGTCCGTGGTCAAGGTAACTTGGCGATGGTGATTAATTCAAATCAATCCGGCTTTATGCCAAAACAGTTTGAAGCGAATAATTTGCTGTTGGCTTATGCCAATAACCAAATTCAAGCCACTGGTAATGCACAAAATTTACAATTGAAAATTAATGCACCAGCGTTATATGAAATTTATGCAGGTCTACGTGGACGTGCTTATGGCTACTTAAATGTTCAAGCACAGCCACGACTGCAAGCATCTGCCAATATCGCAATAGATGATTTTGCTTTTAATAATTTATTCAGTGTGAAAAAAATACGGGTGCAAGGCGAGTTGCCAACTTCTGCGACTTCACCAAGTTTATTAACGGCAACGATGGATAATTTACGCAGTAACAACCGTGAGATTGTAAAAGGTCAAATTTCACTGGCCGGTACACGTAATGCGCATTTATTAAAAGTCAGTGCTGAAAATAAATTATCAAAATTTTATGTGCAGTTAGCTGGTGGTTTTAACGCACAAAATAATTGGCTTGGTCAGATTCAAAAAGGCGATTTTGACTCCTTGCGTACACGTCTTGTGCAGCGTCAAAATGCATCGATTATTTACAACACTGCACAGTCTGACTTATTTGTTGGCGCGCATTGTTGGATGAGTCAGCAAAGTGAATTATGTTTTGATCAGCCGATTCGTGTGAATAAAAACCGCGGCAATGTATCCTTTGTGACAAAGAACCTAGACTTAAATGATTTTGCAGCATTTATGCCTGAAGGCCTGGCGATTACGGGTAAAGTGAATGGTTATGCAAAAGCGTCTTGGGGGAAAGGTGCAAAACCTAAAATTGATGCACGTTTAGTGACTCGTGACGGTTTACTTGGTTTAGCCGCTGAAGATCCACAGTATTTAGCATCCACTTTAAAATATGATGAAGTTGGCTTGATTGCGAAAAGTGTCGCTGAAGGGCTACAAATTCGACTCGATACCAAAGCCCCAGATATTGGTACAGGTTATGCCAATATTATTATTGATCCGTATAAAGCCAATAAACCGATCCGTGGTGAAGTGGCCTTTAACCAAGTTCAATTGAAAATCTTAAAACCATTTATACAAGATGTCCGTTCAATGGGCGGTACGTTGTCTTATGCGGCAAAAATTAGTGGAACATTGTCTCAGCCTTTAATGGATGGTGAGATTCGAGTGAAAAATGGCTCGATTAGCATGATTTCATTACCTGTGAACTTGACCAATATTCAGTTGTATTCTGCTGTACGTCAAAACCACGCGACGATTGATGGTGCATTTAACAGTGGGCGTGGTGTAGGCAAATTAACCGGAAATATTGACTGGAAAAATGATCCACGTATCCAGTTGAATTTAACGGGTAATGAAATGTTGGTCCGTCAAGCGCCATTGATCACCGCTGTTGTAACGCCTGATTTATCTTTAGATGTGCTGCCTTTCAGTAAGAAATTAACCTTAAAAGGTAAAATTGATGTGCCGCGCGCATTGATTTCGATGCCGGAATCTTCTGCAACAGTGGTTGGGGTATCTTCAGATGTACGTGTGGTACATGAAGGTGATAACCAACTTGAGATCTTAAAATCGGCACGTCCTTGGGATATTCGCGCTGACGTACAGGTGAATATTGGTAATCAAGTGATTTTCCAAGGTTTTGATAGCCGAATTCCGTTGATTGGTCGTTTGAATTTGACACAACGTGGTTTAGAAACAGCAATGCGTGCCAATGGTGCAATCGGTGTTTCCCAGCGTGTGAAAATCGAAGCTTATGGTCAAAGTCTGGACTTGAACCGTGCGATTGCCCGTTTCAATGGACCATTGGCGAACCCAACTTTAGATATTGATGCCAATAAAGCCGTACAAGGCAGTACCGTTGGTGTTCGTGTGACGGGTACAGCATCAAGTCCTGCAATTCAGGTGTATAACGATGCAGGTCTGTCTGAACAAGAAGCCTTAAATGCCTTAATTACAGGTCGTATTAATGAAGGAAGTTCAGGTTTAAGTCAGGCGGAAGGTTTCCGTTCTGATGTGAACAACACGATTGCTGCAGCCGGTATTAGTATGGGCTTGGGTGGTACACGTGCATTGACCAATCAAATTGGTCGTACATTTGGTTTGAGTGGTTTGGCATTGGATGCTCAAGGAACAGGGGATGATACTCAGGTTTCTGTGACTGGTTATATCACACCTGACTTATTCATTCGTTATGGCGTCGGAGTATTTACACCAGTGAATAAACTGACCTTACGTTATCAAATGAATCAACGTTTGTACTTGGAAGCGAGTCAGTCTTTAGAACGAGCAATCGACTTGTTCTATAATTGGCGCTTCTAAGAGAAGTCAAAATTTGAATATAAAAAAATGCAGCTTAGGCTGCGTTTTTTATGCAAATAATGAATTGAGAAATCAATCTTTAAACGTATCATTCAGTGCCTGTTGTACTGCTTCAACACGAGTCTTGCAGGCTTTATAGGCTTGCATCGACTCTTCAACGATTTTCATAAGATTATCAATATCGGGTTCTTGCTGA
Source organism: Acinetobacter sp. YH12023 (assembly GCF_013420135.1). Lineage (NCBI taxonomy): Bacteria > Pseudomonadati > Pseudomonadota > Gammaproteobacteria > Moraxellales > Moraxellaceae > Acinetobacter > Acinetobacter sp. YH12023. Next base: position 63,634 of record NZ_VOYU01000009.1, on the reverse strand, counting down.
GATTCGAGTAATTCAGCATTACGTTTTAAAACTTCATAGCCTTCTTTAAAACTTAGAGTATCAGTCGTCATGATTTTTTACCTGTATATGTTGAATGTCAGCCGTGATGACACCGTCTTGCATTTCAATTTCAATCGGTGAATGCGTTGAAGGCTGAAGATTTTTCGTTGCGCGAATGGCGTGACCTTGCTGCCGGACGATGGCATAACCTTTGGAAAGCACATGAGCAGGGTTTTGCAGTAAAGTCTCACGCATGAGTATTTCAATATTCTGTGCAGCTGTTTTAAGTTGTAACTGAGCAAAATAAGCAGTGTTATCTTGGTATTGCTGTAAGAGCCGAGTTGAGTCATTGATTTGACTTTGAGACAAGGTCTTTATGACCTGTAGTAACTGATCATTTTGACTTTGATACAGGGCAATTTGATGTTGAGAGCGCAGTTGAATGCTTTGTAATGCCTCTAAAACTTCCTGAGTTCGCTCAACAATATGATTACGAATCCCCCCGATCACTTTACTCGGGGTGTCGAAAGAACGATGTGCAATTTCATCTAAGATCGTACGGTCTTTTTCATGGCCGATACCGACCCAAATTGGCACGCTACGCTTAGATAGAAGTACAGCCAAATCATAATCATTCAGATAAGCAAGATCGTTAACAGCACCGCCACCACGAATAATCACGATCAAATCTGGCGCAGTTTGAAAGTCATTGGCCCATTGTCTTAAACCCAGTGCTAAAGCATCTCGGATACTTTGTGCTGCGGTATTTCCTTGAAAGGTTGCAGCATGATAGACAAATTCACACACGCCAGCATGTTGTAGCGCATCTGCATCTTTTTTAAAGTCACCTAAGCCAGCCGCATTTTCTGGTGCAATAACCAAGACATGCTGAATATCAAATGGCGCAGGCAAGTTTCGATTTTTATGAATCAGACCTTCGCTGGTGAGCTTTTCTAAAATTTGTTGATAACGTCGAGCCAGATCACCCAAGGTAAAACTCGAATCAATTTCTTCGATATTGACTGAAAAGCCGTACTGCGGGTCAAATTTGGCACGCACTTTAACCAAGACATTTAAGTCACGACTGAGCTCAATGCCGCTTTCACGTTCAAATTTTCCGACAACTTTATTTGCAGTAAATTTCCAAATTGTGGCCTTACAACTGGCAATGACTCTATCACTTTCTTGTTCTTTTTCAGCCAATTCTAGATAGTAATGTCCACCTTTGATGTTTAAATTTCGAATCTCGGCTTTGACCCACACGGCATCATCAAAAGCCAACTGAATGACTTCTTTGACCGCAGATAGGTATTCGCTCAGCGTTAATTGAACATCAGACATAATTTAAAATAGGAGAATATAAAAATGAATATTCATTTAAATACTAAATAAATATTCAGCAATTGCAAATGATCATTTCGGTTAAAACAATAGAAGGACTAAGCGGCGCTACAACATAGTGTTTCATTTCACACGAAGCAGTTCGTTCCAATTACTCAGGTAAGCGGGGGAACACAGATTTTTTTTCATCCGCCATGTTGCAGCATCGTCCTGCGCTAAGCCGATCGAGACAAAATGATGCCCAAATTTTTTTTGAATATCGTCGATGGTGTCGGACAGTTTCAAACGGCTTTGTCTTAACGCCATATCGCAAAACAAATCTGGGGTAAAGTTTTGTTTTGGAATGATTTCTAATAACACCACACCGGCTTTTTTATATTTAAATCCCGCTTTAAAGATTTTTTCGGCGGCACGCGTTGCTGCTTGGGTGATACTAATTAAGTCATCGGTATGCTCATTCAGTGTAATGGCCAGATAAGGTGCGTATTTTTCAGTAGAATTAAAGCGACTCGTTTGAATAAACACTCCCACCATACGACATAGAGAATGATCTGCTCTTAAACGTGTGACGGCTCGCGCGATATATACACGAATAGAGGCTTTAATATCTTCCAGTTCGTAGACTGGCTGACCATAGGAACGACTACTGATAATTTGCTGTTTGCTCGGTGCTTCTTCTTCAATAGACAGACAAGATAGACCTTGCAGTTCCAAGACGGTTTTTTCCATCACCACACTAAATTTTTTTCGAATATCTTTAGGCTGTGCATTGATCAGATCTAAAACATAATGAATGCCAAGCTGATTCAGGGCTTTTGTATGATTGCGACCGACGCCCCAAACTTCATTGACTGGTGTCTGCGCAAGGAGTTGTTCTGAGGAACAAGGGTCCATTTCAACTAAATTGCACACACCGTTCAAATAAGCATTTTTTTTGGCAAAATGGTTGGCCATTTTGGCTTCCGTTTTAGAGCGACCAATCCCGACACAGCAGGTTAAACCTAGCCATTTTAGGATCGTATCTCGTATTTCTTTGGCATATAGGCTCAAATCAAACAGTTCTTGATAGGCAGTGAAATCTAAAAAACACTCATCGATCGAGTAAACTTCACGGTCTTCGGGGCCGACATACAGGCCTAAAATATTCATAAATCGATTAGACATTTCGGTGTAGAGAGCATAGTTACTCGACAACACCTGAACATGATGCTGTTGGATTAAATCCTGAATTTGATAGACCGGCACAGCCATTTTAATACCGAGGTCTTTGGCTTCCTGACTTCGAGATACAACACAGCCATCGTTATTGGACAGCACGACGACAGGGACATTATTGAGCTTTGGGTTAAAGACACGCTCACAACTGACGTAGCAGTTGTTAAGGTCAACTAACGCAAATATTTTATTTGCAGCTTTCATGGTGAATTCTTGTGTTTAGGTGTGTGATGAGCGCTTATAAAATTGCTTTAAATTAAAGGTCACAACACCCTGAACAACGATAGATTCGCTATCTGAAGGGATAATATGCGCATAGGCTGGATTTTCTGCTTTTAGCCAAATTTTGGGTAAGACTTTATTGGGGTCACCAAAAATGTCGGCAATTTCTTCTTTTGACATTTTTGCGGTGATCATCAATCGCTTTAAGGTGATTTCACGATTATCAATCAGTGCAACCACGATATCGCCATGTTTGGCTTCTAAGCTACGATCGACTAAAAAAGTATCATTAATTTCAAAGCCGGCGTTGAGTAAAGACTCGCTATCGACATGCGCAATAAATGTAGCGAGCGGGTTAATTACCAAATAATCATTTAGGTCTAAGACTTTTTCAAAAACATCTTTATTGGCGAAAGCTGGGCCAGCAGGAATACGTTCCAAGGCAACGGGAAGTTCAATACGGGTATTTTTCTGAACAGGCTGAACATTGAGCGAAGAATCCAAAAATGGATCCATAGATAGTTCTTGAGATTGCCTTTCAAGCAGGGCATTGATGGTGGGACTGGGTTTGCCATCTGCGCCCATGAGCTGTTGCAAAGACGACCAAGCTTCGTCCGAAAAATAAATCGGCAGTTTTTTTGACATATTTTGCTCCTACGCAACGTGGCGTGTTTGAAGAAAAGTACTTTTTTAGCATACGCGTTGAGCAGGTCATTTTTCAAATTTATAAAACCTTTAAAATCAAAGCTGCGACAAGTTTAGTCGTTTTAAATATTGCAAAAATCATCATCAGTTCAAAGAAAATGACGTTCTGTATTTTGAACATAGGGCACATTGCTGCCTAATTACAGAAAGTGGAATGACAACTAAAAATTTCAATAAACAACTCGTTTATTTGGCACAAACTTGATAAGTTAAATTTTTATATTCAGAAATAGACATGATGAAAAATATATGGATTTTAGCTGCACTGACAGCATTTATGGCGGGTTGTAGTACAACACAGCAAACTGAAACGACACCAGAAAAAATTGGTATGGCAAATCCAGCCAGCCAGTATTGTGTAGAACAAAAAGGTAAACTTGAAATTCGTGATGAAGCAAATGCTCAGGTCGGGTATTGCCATCTGCCAAACGGACAAGTGGTTGAAGAGTGGGCATTATTCCGTAGTAGCCAAACTGAATGTGTAGCTGATAAGGCTAAGACGCTGATTGGCCAAGCAAAATTGACTGAAGATCAGATCAAGGCGATTAGCCAAGCTCAAATTGTCCGTTTAGTAAAACCTGGGCAGCCAGTAACAATGGATTATCGTGTAGAGCGCGTCACCGTCACTGTAAATCCAATCAATAAAAAGATTATTCAAGCAACTTGTGGTTAATTCAAACGCATAAAAAAGGCCCGAAAGGGCTTTTTTTGTTTGTTCGGCTACAACTAATTTAAATGACAAATCCATTACGATCTTTTATATTGCCCCTCGTAAGGAGAAGTTCATGAAAAAGTTATTTGCTTTATCCGTTATGGTGGCTTTGGTCGGCTGTGCTGAAAAAAAACCATTAACCCCTGAAGAGCAGTGGCAGGGTTACTGCCGCAGTGTAGGTAATGCTGCACGTACGATTATGTTAGATCGTCAAAATGCAATTGAAAAAGACAAAGCAGTTGAGCATGCCAACAAAATTGAGGATGAAACCACCAAAGGATTTATCCTGAACATCATTGATGAAGTTTATGCCTTGCCGCAAGCTGAGATTAATACTGATGTTGAAAAAGCACGTGAAAAAATTCGTGCTGAGTTTACTGAAAAATGTATCGCAACACCGCATACTGAAATGCCAGATTATAAACCGTTCTAAGGAACGGTTTTTTATGCGAGAAAGCGCGTAAAGCAAAACCTAAAGGCTCTATTCAGCAGTGAGTAGTTACAACGGGGCAACTATCCGTTGTTTAGCCATATGATGGAGTTCATGCTTATTTTGCGAATGCATATTTATCTTCGGGTTACTTTGAATATGAGATGCTTAAAGATTTTAAAATAGCCTAAGCAGAGCGGAATACAAATTGTGACAACTTGCTAAATCATAAATATAGAAAAGCAAATCTTTTTAATGAATAATGAAATGGAGAATAAAAAACAGTAAAGGAGCAGAATATGGACGTTATAGGTTATATGCATCACTCAGATCTACTCCTAGAAGATGAACAAGGCGTAGCAATTATCGGTGGTGGGAACTACGTGCTCAGCATTGGAGATAAAGTCACATTACGGCAAAAAATAGATGAATTTTCTCAGCGTTATTTGGTCGATATCAGCTTTGCAAGTAATCAACATCAAACCACATGTCAGGACGAATGGTGCCTCAGATTTACAGGCGATCGAGCAGAACTTCGGCAATATATCACTGCAACCACTGTACACTAAGGTGGAATATCCAATACTGATAAAAACAGGCAACATTTAGTTGCCTTTTTTTGATGGTTAATTTTAGTCAAAAGTTAATATGCGCAAGAAAAGCGTGTTCTAAGTATTGATTTTGCTTAATGTATAAACGATATGAGGATCATTTATTTATAAAATAACGGGCATCACGAAGAAACACTTGTAGTGCATTAACTTTTAACTGGAATTTTAGTAAAATTTAGCAGTCCATATTATTTGCGTAGCTTTATTTAAAGCAGGAATGCGTAAATAATTTTTTAAAAAAGAGGAATAACACCGTGCTAGAAGCTTACCGCCAACACGTTGAAGAACGTGCCGCACTCGGAGTCCCACCGAAGCCACTTGACGATGCTCAAACAGCTGCATTAGTTGAATTATTAAAAAACCCACCAGCTGGCGAAGAAGCATTTTTAGTTGATTTACTAGAAAACCGTGTTCCAGCGGGTGTTGACCAAGCTGCATACGTTAAAGCTGCTTTCTTGGCTGCTTTGGCAAAAGGTGAAGCGACTTCTCCACTAGTAACTAAAGAACGTGCGGTTTACCTACTAGGTACTATGCTTGGTGGTTATAACGTTGCTCCTTTAGTTGCACTTCTTGATGATGCAGAGCTTGGTGAATTAGCTGCTGACGCACTTAAGAAAACTCTTCTTGTATTTGATGCCTTCCACGACGTTGCTGATAAAGCAAAAGCGGGCAATGCGAATGCACAAGCAGTTATGCAATCTTGGGCAGATGCTGAATGGTTCACTAGCCGTAAAGACGTTCCTGAAGAAATCAAACTTACAGTTTTCAAAGTAACTGGCGAAACGAACACAGACGACTTGTCACCTGCACAAGACGCGTGGAGCCGTCCAGACATTCCGTTACATGCTAACGCAATGCTTAAAAACGTACGTGACGGTATCAATCCAGAAGTTCCTGGCGAAGTTGGTCCACTTAGCCAAATCAAAGAGCTTATCGCGAAAGGCAACCAAGTTGCTTACGTAGGTGACGTTGTTGGTACTGGTTCTTCTCGTAAGTCAGCAACTAACTCTGTACTTTGGTTCTTTGGTGACGAAATTGCTCACATTCCGAACAAAAAAGATGGTGGTTATTGCTTAGGTTCTAAAATCGCTCCGATTTTCTTCAACACTATGGAAGATGCTGGTGCATTGCCAGTAGAAATCGATGTTCAAAACATGAACATGGGCGACGAAATCACGCTTAAAATCGACCACGCTGCTGCTAAAGTAACTGCGTTCAAAGACGGCGTTCAAATCGCTGAATCTGAACTTAAAACTCCAGTTCTTTTAGATGAAGTACGTGCTGGTGGCCGTATCAACCTTATCGTTGGTCGTGGTTTAACAACTAAAGCTCGTGAAGCTCTTGGTCTTGCACCTTCAACTTTATTCCGTACTCCAGTTCAACCTGCAGCTACTGGTAAAGGCTTCACTCAAGCTCAAAAAATGGTTGGTCGCGCTTGTGGTCTTCCTGAAGGTCAAGGTGTACTTCCAGGTACTTACTGTGAACCTAAAATGACGACCGTTGGTTCTCAAGATACAACAGGTCCAATGACTCGTGACGAACTTAAAGATCTTGCTTGCCTAGGCTTCTCTGCTGACCTAGTTATGCAATCTTTCTGTCATACAGCTGCGTATCCAAAACCAGTTGACGTTCAAATGCAGCACACGCTTCCTGATTTCATTATGAACCGTGGTGGTGTTTCTCTACGTCCAGGTGATGGTATTATCCACTCTTGGTTAAACCGTATGCTTCTTCCAGATACAGTTGGTACTGGTGGTGACTCGCATACTCGTTTCCCAATCGGTATTTCTTTCCCAGCGGGTTCTGGTCTTGTAGCGTTTGCTGCTGCAACTGGCGTTATGCCACTAGACATGCCTGAGTCTGTTCTTGTTAAGTTCAAAGGTAAAATGCAACCTGGTATCACTCTACGTGACCTAGTACATGCGATTCCTTACGTTGCGATCCAAGAAGGCGACTTAACTGTAGAGAAAAAAGGTAAGAAGAACATCTTCTCTGGCCGTATCCTTGAGATCGACCTTACAGAAATGGAAACTGACCTTACTGTTGAGCAAGCGTTCGAACTTTCTGACGCTTCTGCTGAACGTTCTGCTGCTGGTTGTTCTATCACGCTTTCTGAAGAGAAAGTTGCTGAATACCTTAAATCAAACATTACTATGTTGAAATGGATGATTTCTGAAGGTTATGGCGATGCTCGTACTATGGCGCGCCGTGTAGAAAACATGGAGAAATGGTTAGCGAACCCAAGCCTAATCAAAGCAGATCCAGATGCTGAATACACTAAAGTGTATGAAATTGACCTTTCTACAATTACTGAACCAGTTCTTTGCTGCCCGAACGACCCAGATGACGCTAAATTGCTTTCTGACGTTGCTGGTACAAAAATTGACGAAGTATTCGTTGGTTCATGTATGACTAACATTGGTCACTTCCGTGCGGCTGGTAAACTTCTAGACAAAGTTCCTGGTGGTTCTTTATCTACTCGTCTATGGTTGGCTCCTCCAACTCGTATGGACGAACGTCAATTGATGGAAGAAGGTTTCTATAACATCTATGGTAAAGCTGGCGCTCGTACAGAAATGCCAGGTTGTTCATTATGTATGGGTAACCAAGCACGTGTAGCTCCGAACACTACTTGTGTATCGACTTCTACTCGTAACTTCCCGAACCGTCTAGGTCAAGGTGCGAACGTTTACTTAGCTTCTGCTGAGCTTGCTTCTGTTGCTGCTGTACTTGGTAAATTACCAACTCCAGCTGAGTACCAAGAATACGCAGCTCAAATTGATAGCATGTCTGCCGACATCTACCAATACTTAAGCTTCGACAAAATGAGCGACTATACTGACGCTTCTAAAGATGTTGATACTAAGAAAATTGCTGCTGCTCAATTAAGCTAAGTTATTGAAAAATAATTTTAATTGAGTTAAAAATAAGGGCTGATTAATCAGCCCTTATTTTTTGAGAATAATTATTAATGGAATTATCAAATTTATCAGTTTGGTTTTTTAGTACATTAGGTTCTACAGGTTTGCTTGTTGGCATTGGATATTTGTCTAAAGATATTATTTTTAAGTACTATGAAAAGAAAATTAATATTAAATTTGAAAAAGAAATGGAAGAATTTCGACAAAAAATAAGAGAAAAAGACAGTCATGTAGCGTTAATAAATAATTATTTAACTGATTTAGAAACAAATCGTTCAAAAGTAAGAAATGATAAGCAATTAATTGCTGCGGAAGATTGTTTAAAATTAATAAAAATATTTAATAAAACAAATTTCCTGATTCAAATGCTAATAAGAATTAATTTTAAAAAAGTATATGCTGAAAAAAGAGAATTAGAATTACAAGAGGTTGGTGAGCAGCTATACCGTGACTGTAATATTGAAAATATTTTAAAAGAAATTAAAGACTTAAATAGTCATTTTATAGACCTTTATTTAGATCATGAAAGTTTAAATAGTTTGCGTATTTTTCAGGGAATAACAGTTACTGCAATAACATTAATAGCGGCTTTTAAAGACAAAACTACAGAATTTTTAAAAAAAGAAGATAAAGAACTTGTTGAATTAATAATTAAATACTTACCAAGTACTAAAAGTTCCTTTGAGAAATATGGTGACGAGTATATGTTTATTTGGCACGATTATTTTTATGAGAAAACTTTAATCTCATTACGTAGTTTTGTTAGTGGTGAAAAAATAAATGATGATATCGTCAATATTCAAAAAATAACAATGACAACTAGAAAAATTTATAATAATTTACCTGATGATTTAAAATTTCAAAGAAGTTGAAGTAATCAATGCTCAAACAATCCCGCTTTCTCTGCATAGGTGGTTTCCTTAACGGAACTCAAGTCAAAGACCAAGGTGACAGCTTTGTCTGTGTCGAAAATGGCAAACAGGTGAATTACTTCAAAAAAGAAATCTTTAACCAAGATGCGTGGGACCAAGATTACTATGTATGTGAAACCACCAGTGATAAAGAGGCGCATAACTGGGTATTCGACATAAAATAATATCTCAAAAATCTTTATATTCAGTCATAAATAACCAATGCTCAGCACATCACATACGCTGAGCATTTTTATTTATTTCACTTATTAGGCTTCAAAAATGTGTAGTAGAAGAAGGGGGGTAAATAGCTTACTTACATTTTTCTAGCTGAAAAAACTCCAATGATTATGTAAAAAGGTAAATAAAATTGAGCACTTAAGATTAAATTATGAATTATGAGCTAGATGCTTTTTTGACAATTGTCGTGGCGGTATTGGTTTTATTTATCGGTTATTTCTTCGTACATAAAATTTCCATCCTGAAAAAATACAACATTCCTGAACCAGTGGCAGGTGGTCTAGTTGCAGCGGTAATTACTTTTATATTATTTAAAAACTTTAATATCACCGTAAATTTTGATGCCAAAATTCAGCAAATATTCATGCTGATGTTCTTTACCTCTGTAGGTTTGAGCGCAAGTCTTGGAAAACTCAAAGAAGGCGGAAAAGCACTGGTACTGTTTTTAGGTTGTGTGATTGTATTTGTCATGCTGCAAAACATCGTCGGTATCAGCTTGGCCAAAGTTTTGGGACTTGATCCACTCATCGGCTTAATTACAGGTTCCGTAACACTTACAGGTGGTCACGGTACAGCAGGCGCATGGGGTACAGTCTTTGAACAAGATCATGGTATACAAGGTGCAGTCGTACTCGGTATGGCAAGTGCAACCTTCGGCTTGGTGATTGGCGGCATGATGGGCGGGCCAGTGGCGAAATTCCTCATCCGCCGTTTTCAGTTGGCAGAAGAACTTGTACCGACATCAGGGCGTAATGAAGCACCGCCTGCATCTGAAACGGCACCATTCGAATATCCTGAAAAAACTCGTTTAATTACCGCAGATGATGCCGTCAAAACGATGGGGATGTTTGCCATCTGTATCAGCTTTGCTTATTTCATGACAGAGTTTGCTCGTGGACAGTGGTTTGAATTACCTACCTTCGTTTGGGCTTTAGCGTGTGGTGTATTTTTAAGAAACACCCTTGAACTTGGCTTTAAAATTGAAATGTTTGATCGCTGTATCGATGTATTTGGTAACGCATCCTTGGCATTATTTTTATCCATGGCGCTGATGTCATTGCAACTCTGGTTATTGGCAAATCTTGCAGGCCCACTGGTGATTATTTTACTGGTACAAACCCTCGTTTTAGCACTGTATCTGTACTTTGTAACTTTTAGGATCATGGGAAAAAGCTATGACGCAGCCGTACTTTGTGCAGGGCAGTGCGGCGTAAACCTCGGTGCAACACCGACAGCGATTGCCAATATTCAGGCAGTGACCAATACCTATGGACCTTCACATAAAGCCTTTTTGATTATACCTTTGACAGGGGCGTTTTTTGTAGACATTGTCAATGCTGTGGTCATTCAGATAACGATAGGCTTCTTCGGTTAAAGCTGTATATACTGCTTAAAAAATGCTAAAGCATCTAGAGAGGGTGCTTCAGCATTTCATTTTTCACCATCTTATTGATCAAGAATAATTAACAATGAAAGCTTTAAAATATCATTTGCCTTACATCAAATTGTGCATGCTATTTGTATTAACAGTACTTCCATTTTCTATAACCTTTTCAGCCGAAATTGATGTCCAAAAGACCATCATTCAAGCGAAAAATAACGATAAACAGGCGCTGTATGATTTGGCTGTACTGAAACATATGGGGCTAGAAGGTGTGGAGATTAATCTGCCCGAAGCCATAGCGTTGTATAAACGTGCTTCTGCCTTAGGGCACCGCTCTGCAAATCAAAATTTGGGATTGATATATTACAAAGGTGTCGGTGTAAAAGTAGATTATGTGGAAGCTGCAAAATGGTTTGAGATTGGTGCTGAAAGAAATTTAGAAGACTCAAAGCGTATGCTTTTGATCATGAATAAATATGAACTCATTCCAAGGAATGAGAAAAAATTGGAAAGTCTTTTAATTGAATTTGCAAATAAAGGCAAGCAAGAAGATATCGAACAATTGGCCGACTATTATTACTATACGAAGCAAAATATGCAGCTTGCTGAAAAGCCAACAATGTTGTTGGCTGAACAAGGCTTGGCTCAATATCAGTCCCGTTTGGGTATGATTTATTATCAAGGTATTGACGCAAAGCCTGATTATAAAAAGGCTTATCCGTGGTTTTTAAAGGCTGCGGAAGCAAATGATTTGAACGGAAAAATTAGCGTAGCAAGTTTTTATTTAGGTGGGCTAGGCGTACAGCAAGATTTTGAAAAAGCTGCTGCATGGTTTAATTCGGCTTATGAGCAAGACCCTGTGAAAACATGTGAAATTCACAGTCTCGTTCTGTCAGAATTGAACAATGAAACACAACAATGTGAGCTGAGTAGAAAACAATAAAAAGCCCCGTGGTTAGGGGCTAGTCGTATCACTCGCGTGATACTCATATAAGGCTCATCTCATACTGTGTATATTAAAGCATAAAATTGAAAAAAATGTTGAGTAAATTGACATTTAAAACTTTGTTGTTTTAGGAAAAAGCGATCGCTATACTTTGCCATGAACATTTGTTCAATTCACTATAACCATAAAGAACTATATTGATGAAAGAATATAAAGTTGTTATCTATCAAGAAGGTATGCTGGGATCTTTGCTGCTTGGCTCTTCAAAAGTTGATCCTGTTAAATTCACCAATTTTTTAAATCAAAATGCACAGCAAGGCTGGGCTGTGATTACGATGGAAAAGGATATCCGTCGTATGCTGCTTTTTTGGAAGCGCGAAGCTTATGTAGTTGTTTTGGAGAGAGAAAAATGAAATACGGTGTCTTTAGTGCACTTATTATTTCAGTTTTATGGGGTTTATTAGCCATCGCTCAATTATGGTTTGAGTTGCTCAGTGTCGAAGTATTTACCAAACTAACCGTCACAGTAGCGATCTTAGAAGCCATCATTATTATTGCAACATTGGTCATACGTGAGTATTTGACAGATAAAAAATTGAAAAAAGATGGCTATATAGATTAGAACACATAAATAGGGCAATTGAGTGCTGAACTCAATTGCCCTTAAATTTTAAAGTCATCTTATAGATTAGATCTATATGGGCTCATTACTCAATCATCATTAGGTCAGCACTGCTGGCAGATTTTAATTGTCGTAGCGCAAAAATAGAGCGGGTATGGCGTATACCTTTCATAGAATATAAATTTTTACGTAAAAAACGCTCATAGTGTTCAGCATTTTTAACTGCAACTTTCACCAAATAATCATAATCGCCAGTGACTAAATGTGCTTCTACTACTTCTGGCATATTGGCTAAAGTTTCACTAAATTGATCTAAAATTTCATCGTCGTGACGTTCTAATGTAATTTCAATAAAGAATAATTCATTGATCCCAATCGATTTTGGGTTGATGTTGGCTGTATAGCCGTCGATAATTTTTAAATTTTCTAGACGCTTTAAGCGTGTCCAACACGGCGAAGAGGAGAGACCAACACGTTCAGAAAGCTGGGCTATGGTGAGTCGTCCATCTTCTCTTAATGCGGATAATATTAAACGATCAATTCTGTCGAGGTTGTGTCGTGCTTCACTCATGCCAAAATAGAATATAATTGAGAAAAAATAGTTATATCATTTTTTGCAATGGTCGGCTGAAGAAAATAAGTACACTTGGACGTTCAGTGCAGATTTTAAAGATAGAAAATAGAATATGTAAGCTGTCAGGCAGTTTGAATGAATCTAAAAGTAGAAATTATTGTGCAGTCCATAAAAAGACCACTCAGCCGGATTACTGACTGAGTGGCAAAAACTTAAGCGTGTAACTGTTGTTCAATGATCGGCCATAGGTTTTGATGTGACGATTTAAACATCAACATATGTCCGATGGCTTTATGACCTGTTTCTTTCGGTTTTAACTCAAGCATTTGAGTCGAAGCATTCGGGTATAAGCGCAGCAAGTCTTTGACATTGGCTTCCGTGGCAATTTCGTCATCGGAGCTCCATACGGCAGTGATCGGGCAGCTCACTTGTTGATGAAAATCATGCTGAACAGTTTTGCCTAAGGCATTGATGACATAACCAGGTTTGCTACAAAATTCAGCCCATTCACGAGCTACATCTTTTGGCAAATTTTCACCCATGCCAATTGCATTGGTCGGGCCATAGCCAATGGTATAGCGTGCAATCGGGAAGATCACATTAAACATCACTGGAGCTAAAAGTTTGGTACGACCTTTAAGTTTTTTTACATGACCTGTAGAGCCAGAAACAGCAACCACTTTGGCAACTTTGTCAAAATTTGGCACGATACCTAATAATTGTCCGCCTGCGCTATGACCGAGTAATATGACTTTAGGCGCTTGCGTTTTACTGATCAAGGCGTCGATTGCCGCAGGGATATCAAGCTGCCCCCATTGCACAATACTTGCTGTCGATTCTTTTAGAGGGCTGTGTAGCGACTCACCAATACCACGAAAATCAAAAACTAAAACGTCATAGCCTTGTTGGCTCAACCATGTTGCATAACTATTATAAAATTGCTTGGTAATGCCTGTGGCTGGACAAATCAACACAGGTAAAACCTGTTTGAGCTCTGTCTGGTGCGGATAATAGCGCGCACTCAGTGAATAGCCGTCTTGGCAATGAATCGTGAGTTTTTCAGATGATGACATGATTCAAACTTCATGGGTGTGTTCCGATGACTCTAATTTACACAAGTTCCAAAAAGAAACCTGAAAAGAGTATGACTCTAAAGTCATGTCATAACAGGTTTGAAGCAAGTACTATTGCAGTAGAAATACAGATAAAAATAATGCGTGTAATTGAACAATGGATGTAAATTAAAAATGGACATGCTTCAACTTTCGGGTGCAGTAAAAATTGCGATAGTCTTTAGTGGGATTTATTTATGGGTAGGTATGCTCACGGGTGTGTGGAAATATGCACAAATAAGACAGTCTGAACTGGCACGTGCGCATTATTATGTCGATATAGCACATCGGAGCAGTTTGTTATACGCCCCAGCGACACTCATTTTGGCGGTATTGGCCTATTTTTCAGCACTTCCTCACGCGCTCAATTTACTCTTTGTAATCATTAATTTGTTCTTTTTTAGTTTTTCGATTTTAAGCTATGTACTGCATGGCTTTTTAGCCGATACCACCAATCAATTTAAAGTCCCGCACGTCTTAGGTAAGTGGCATTTGCCTAAATGGATGATGAGTATGGCAATGCTTGGATTGGTGATAGGCGAGTTAATTGCAACACTCGGTTTGCTCTTTGGAGTCATTGTTAAATTTTGGTTTTAAGCAAAGTATATGAATCAGAAATAGTATCAATTAGATTGGAGGCTAATCAGGAGATAAACGCTTTTAAAGTGCAGACGATGGCTATGTAGAAGAATTTATAAAAACAAAATTTGAAGTTAAATAGAATCGAAAATTCATGAGAAAAGGCTGATGATTTTCTGGTTATTTTAGGGATTATTTGTATTGTTATTTAAAAAGGATTAAATGATCGAGAAGGTAGGGATTGGCATCTTTTCTTTTTTCAAGATGGATGATGCCTCATCCATCTTCTAACTTAAAATTCTGTTGATTTTTGCTTTCGATATTTGTGGTCAATGACTGCCCATAAATAAAAGGCCACCGAGACAATAAGCGCATAAGCAAAGTATTCAGGTCTTAAATTTCCTTGGATTAAGCCTTGAATAAGTAGTGTCAGCATGAGAGCAATAGTGGTGCTTGTATAGGTCACCATGTTCTTATTTGCCTTCAGAGCGTTAATGAAGAATTGCTTTTTGAAATGTACTGATAACATCTCCACCCCTCCGTGTTGTTGTTTCGCCAAAACCCATGATTTTGGTCAGGTTTGAACTACTGTTGTACTTCGAAACTAGAAGTATTTCAATAGTAAATGTCATTATTTTGTCATAAAACTATGTTAGATCATCATATAAGAATAATCATTTTATTCATATACTAAATATTATGAATCTAAAGGTGTTGGCTGGTAAGTAAAATGGTCGATGCATAATATCTATGTATGAATAAGCAATATATATACCAACACGGGTATATCGGCTTTATGACACGAAACCGCCTAGCTTACAGTCTGAATCGGGTTTAATCATGGAGTTTGTGTACGGTGTATTTTGCAGAAAGTATTTGTATTTTAACTATTATTATATTTTGTAGCCAAAGGGCTGGATTTTTTTCTCATCATGAAAATAAAACTTTATTTAAAAGTTCAATGACTTAGGATTTTTGCGCTGTAGTGGGACAAATAAATGTCAGTTTGGGTAAAACTCGACAATTATTGGTCACAGGTAAAATCGTCATTCGGGTAAAACTCCGATTTTAGACAGGTCAAAAAAGGTTATTTTTTAACTTTATCAATTACAGCAGCAATAATCAGCACAATCACTGATGGCATCAGCCATGCTAAATTTTGTTGAGCAAGTGGTAGATTGGCAATAACGCTTGGAAGTGCATCTTCGAAACCAGCCACTTTTAAACCATCAAAAATGCCGAAAATAAACGCACATGCGGTAACAGGCGCAATAACTCTTGATGGTGAAATAAACCATTTAGAGCAGAAGCTAAGTAGGATAACTGCAATCGCAGGTGGATAAATCGCACTTAAAACAGGCACTGAAACGGCAATGAGTTTGGTTAAACCTAAGTTTGAAATCAGCAGTGAGAAACCAACTAAAATGAACACAAAAACTTTGTATGGAATTTTAGTCAATTCTGAGAAATATTCAGCACATGCGCAGGTTAAGCCAATCGCGGTCACCATACATGCAACAAAGATCATTGCAGATAGGAAATAAGCGCCCATATCACCAAAAGCATGTTGTACATATGCATGCAGGATCACTGCACCATTTGTTGCATTTGGAGCAATATCATGGCTGCCCATACCGAGTTTGAATAAGCTGATATAAACCAGGGTAAGACCAATACCAGAAATAATACTGGCAATGACAGCATATTTGGTGACGAGCTTACTATCCGTTACGCCGCGTGAAGTAATGGCTTTGACGATCACAATACCAAAAACTAAAGCGCCTAGTGTATCCATGGTTAAATAACCATTTACTACACCTTCAGAAACTGGTGCAGTTACGTAGTTATCAATTGCAGGTGGAATCACACCGGCAGGGATAAAGAACGCAGAGATACCCAGTATAACGAGGCCTAAAATCTTGAGTGGTGAAAGGAAATAACCTACGGTATCTAAAATTTTATTTGGGTAAAGTGAAACAATCGTCACCAATGCAAAATAAATCACGCTATAAATCAGCAGACTGTTTGCGCTGTTACCAAAATAAGAAGAGAAACCAATTTCATAAGAAACGGTAGCTGTACGAGGTGTTGCAAATAAAGGTCCAACAGCTAAGTAACACGCGACAGTAAGGATAATGCTGGCTGCTTTACCCAGAGGTGAACTTAAAACTTGAATAGAACCTTCTACACGCGACAAAGCAATAATCGTGATGACAGGTAGGCCAACTGCAGTGATCAAGAAACCAAATGCAGCTAACCAAACATGTTCACCCGCTTGCTGTGCGACAATTGGTGGGAAAATAATGTTACCTGCACCAATAAACAGTGCGAAGGTCATAAAACCTAAGGCAACAATATCCCGTGTACGAAGACTTGTCATAAAGGGGAGATGAACTGTGAAAAAAGGCAATTTTAGTGCAATTAAGCTCGTTTTTGGAGCAAAATTTATAAATGGTATAGATAGTTTTTATAATACGAATCATGAATATATTGACAGATAAAATAATGTTTTATTTATGTTTATGATAAATAAAAGAAATTTATTGTATATAAATTTTTTATAGGAATAAGTTTAGCTATTAAGATTTATCAGATATAAATCAATTGTTCTAATTTTCAGCACTAAATAGGATGCTATAAGCCGAATAAATGCAGAAATATTGGCTGAATAAAACAAAAAAAATCTAAAAGGTCTATAATTCGGTGTATTCAAATTTGAGGATATTCAGATGAAAGCTTCCAAAATCACGATTAAAACCGAGCAAGATATTGAAAAATTACGCATTTCAGGTCGTTTAGCTGCTCAGGTTTTAGAGATGATCGGGGAGTATGTCAAGCCGGGCGTGACCACTGAATATCTGGACGATATTTGTAATGATT
Organism: Acinetobacter sp. YH12023; assembly: GCF_013420135.1. Lineage (NCBI taxonomy): Bacteria > Pseudomonadati > Pseudomonadota > Gammaproteobacteria > Moraxellales > Moraxellaceae > Acinetobacter > Acinetobacter sp. YH12023. Next base: position 46,229 of record NZ_VOYU01000009.1, on the reverse strand, counting down.
TTATCGTCAACACACTTAAAGTGATTCCTGCCAATGTTGGCTACTATGGCTATACCAAAACCACCTGCATTTCACCGAATGAAGTGGTTTGTCATGGTATTCCTTCGAAAGAAACCGTATTGAAAGATGGTGACATTATCAATATTGATGTTGCCATCATTAAAGATGGTTATTTTGGTGATACCAGTCGTATGTACTATGTGGGTGAGGTTTCGCCTGCGGCTAAAAAGTTAGTCGAAACTACCTACGAAGCGATGGTTGCAGGGATTCATGCAGTTAAACCGGGAGCAACTTTGGGGGATGTAGGCTATGCCATTCAACAAGTTGCTCATCGTGAAGGCTACAGCATTGTACGTGAATATTGTGGTCACGGGATTGGTAAGGTTTATCATGAGCAACCAAGTGTTTTACACTATGGTCAACCTGGTCAAGGTGTTATTCTGAAAAAAGGCATGGTCTTTACCATTGAACCGATGATTAATAGCGGTAAAGCACGTACTAAAGAGTTAAAAGACGGCTGGACAGTAATTACTGCAGACCGTTCTTTATCGGCACAGTGGGAACATATGGTTGTTGTAACCGATACTGGTTTTGAGTTGTTATCTCCATGGCCAGAGGGTACAGGCGCATATCCCGCGATCTAAGCTCTGTAGTGTTGTTAATGCCATATCTACTGTGTCCAAATGATTGAAGTTAAATAAAATTATACAGTTGTATATATTTTGACTTTAGTCTAGGAGTTCGTGGTGATTATGGGCGTTATCGTTTTTAAGACTAACTACATTTCTCTAAGTCTTAATTTGTAAGGCTTTGCCTATAGCTCAAAAAATCAGTTAGAGCTATTAACGATTTAATAAAGATGTATTTTATTTATACAATAGCCCTACAGATTCTGCTGTAGTTTCTGATTTTACTTAATTTTTAAGTTTTCGCTTACCCATCACATGGGTAAGCTTTTTTTTGCTTAAAATTTAGCGTGTTCATGTTGGCTGAGTTTTTCAACTAAGTAATCAATGAATACACGTACAGCAGGTAGTAAGCCACGACGAGATGGATAAACTGCATGGAAAATACCATGTGCAGCTTTCCACTCAGGTAGTACACGAACCAAAGCACCTGATTTCACGTGATCGGACACAATACTGTCGGGTAATAACACCACGCCACAATCTTGGCAGGCCAGTGCAGCTAACATAGACAGGTCAGAGCCCATCACGGTTGGGTTAACTTTGATTTTTTTCTGATGATGCTGTGCATCGGTCACAATAATATGTTGATCGAGATGCTCATCCGCCATACTTAATATTTGATGCTGAGATAAATCTTCAGGTTGTTTGAGTTCACCAAATTTATTCAGATACGCCTGACTGGCAAATAAGTGCTGCTCAATCGTTTCAAATTTACGAATGACTAAATTAGGGTCGTCGTCTAGATTTGAACGTACACGTAGCGCAAGATCGAAGCCTTCATTAATGATATCTACGCGTCGATTGGTCACCATCATTTGCACTTTGATTTCTGGATATTGCTTTAAAAATTCAGGCAATATTTTGGTCATTTCATTTTGCGCGATGGAAACAGGTAAGCTGACTTTAATTAAGCCGCGCGGCTGCGTACTGAGATGATCAACCAAATCGTGTGCGGCTTGAGCGGCATTCATCATAACTTGTGCATGGCGGTAGATATTCATACCAATATCTGTAACAGCAAAATGTCGTGAACTACGTTGAATCAGGCGGACACCTAAACGTTCTTCTAAGTTATAGACCCGACGACTCAGTTTTGATTTTGGAATATCTGTTGCACGTTCGGCTGCACTAAAACCACCATGTTCGACCACTTGGGCAAAACAATAAAAATCATCTAGATCACTCAGCACTGTTCTTATTCCATATTTGCAACGATTTTGCTAATTAACTTGAATTGTTTCATGAAGTCAATCACGTTTTGTAGTTTTTCATGTGAGAAGATTGAGCAAAATTGCCAATACTAAAGTCGGGTTAACCTTGTAATCGTTTCACATTAGCATGACCAAACAATAAATGTGGTGTATACATCTTTTAAATAACCGAATTTGAAGGATGTGATTTGAGTGTCGTCCTGATATATTCAAATAAAAGACCATTATGAAAGAAATTCGACATTAAAGGACAATGTCATGGAATTAAGACATTTACGTTACTTTGTTGCCGTTGTAGAAGAACAGAGTTTTACGAAGGCTGCTGAAAAGCTATTTATTGCTCAACCTCCTTTAAGTCGTCAAATTCAAAATTTAGAAGAAGAGTTGGGGGCACAGCTTTTTGAGCGTGGCAGCCGTCCTTTAAGAACCACCACCATTGGACGTTTCTTTTATCAGCAAGCTGTGAAATTACTTTCCAATGCAGAAGAAATTAAGCTCATTACGCAGCGGGCCAGTGCTACAGAACGTACCATTAATATTGGGTATGGCGGTTCGTTACTCTGTGGTTTATTACCTCGAATTGTTTATTTGTTCCGTCAGCAATATCCACACTTAAATGTAAATTTAATTGAACTGAGTGCAGTCGATCAGATTCAGGCATTAAAAGAAGGTCGGGTTGATGCATGTTTTAGCCGAGTTCGAGTGTCGGATCAGGCGGTTAAACGTGTGCTATTGCGTGAAGAGCCACTAATTGTTGCGGTGCATTCGAGTCATCCTTTATCTTCACAGCAGCAGATTGCATTAAATAATCTCAAAGATGAGCAGATTTTTATTTATCCTGCAACGGATGGTCAAAGTTATGCAACGCTGATCAAGTCGTTGTTTTTAGAATATGGTATGGAGCCGAAACGCTTTAATACTCAAGCAGATTTGCAACAATCACTAGGCATGGTTGCCGCAGGCGAAGGCATTTGTATTGTTCCTGAATCTGTACAAATTATGCAGTTTAGGCATGTGAATTATGTGAGATTATCGGACAGTGCTGCCATTAGCCAAATTTATTTGATTGTGCGGAATGATGATGAAGGGGAATTGGCACGTCCTTTATTTGATTGTGTTTACCAAGTATATGATTTAGAAGCAATTGAATACGATCGTCGAGTTTTCTAACATTTGTTTTAAAATTAATATTGATGTTAATTTCGAAATTCAATTTTGAAGCAAACGCTTAAGTAACACCATTCTGCATAAAAAATAGGCTCATTCTTGAAAGTTTTGAGCCTATTTTTTTATTCAGTCTTATTAGATCGCTTGTTTTAAGAATTTGGTGATTTCACGGCTAAATTTGACTGGTTCACTGAGCAATGGCGTGTGTCCCGATTTTTTAAAAATGATTTGCTCTGCATTGGCTAGGCTATCAGCAATAATTTTTTGACCTTGAGCAGGATAGAGGATCGATTTTGCACCTGTGAAAAAAGTTGTTGGTGCGGTGAGTGCTGCAATGGCTTCACGATAATCTTCAGTATGGTTCAAATAATTTTGAATATACCAATATAAATAGGCCACACTTTGTGAGGGTAACATCAGCTTCTGTAATGTTGGTTTTTGGTATGCGAAACGGAAAGCGGATAATGCATAAGGATTGCTATTTTGTAAGTCTATGAACCTTAACCAAGCATCGACCAGACTTTGACGATCATGTTTATTCATCTGCTGTGCAAATGGCACGGAGAGGTTAGTTGCAAGTACCTTCGAGATGTCTTCTAAAATACTCAAAAACTCAGTGTGGCGTTTGCCATATAAACCATATTGCCAATCAGCATCCACTCGAATTTTAGGCGTTTGATCGATGTGCAAATAACGTTTAATTTTTTTGGCAAACTGACCGTATTTTAAACCGTGCATGGTGGTTGTTGCCCCCATGGAGTAAGCAATCACCGTGATTTTATCGTAACCAAGTTGGGAAACTAAGCTGTCAATATCTCGCCAATGGCTTGAAATGGTGTCCATATTTGGAATTTGACAATGTTTAGAGCCACCAAATCCACGCCAGTCTGGAATGATAAATTTAAAGTGTTTTCGGTGTTGATATAGAAAAGGGTGCCATTGCCAACTTTGCATGCCGAGTCCAGATAAAACCAGGATGGGTTCTCCTTGACCATATTCACGAACATACAGTTGTTGCAGATCGGGCATTGTATAATGTGGCATGCGGCTTCCTATTTATTTTTTGTTTTAGCGATTAAATTTATGCAACTGTGGAATGATGGTTTCGAGCCATTTGATCCAACCGATTTCCAAATCAATCCCAAGCTGTAAAATCATTTTATGAATGTACAAAGTACGGTCTTCATCATGCGCATGTGCAAAGTCTTTTGCAAAAATAGACTGGTACACTTTTAGTTTTTCTTTGTGAATTTCTAGATGACGTTCTAATTCGGGTAATACGCCATTTGTACCCAGCTGAGCTTCTGCACGTAAACGAACCATCAACTCTTCACGTAATTGAGCCGGAGGGCTTTGCTCAACCATCCAATTGGCTAATTCAACACGTCCAAGCTGTTCAACTTGGTAGGTTTTTTTACGGGTTGTACTGTGCTCATCTTCAATGGTGCTGATCCAGCCTTTTTGCAGCATGCCATTGAGTTCACGGTAGATTTGCTGATGTGTCGCATTCCAAAAAAAGCCCATAGAGCGGTCAAAACGGCGTGCAAGGTCAATTCCTGTGCTCGGTTTTTCAAGTAAGCTCGTGAGTAAAACATGGGCTAAAGACATATATGGCTCAGTCAAAATAGTTTTGTACTTTTTATTATGCAACATGTTGCATAAAAATCAAATCTCGCATATAAATTAGTGCAACAAGTTGCAAAAATCTTGTATGCGTAGATGGAAATAGAAAGCTTGTATACAAGCGAAGATAAAAATAGCCAGCTTTTCAGCACGCTAAGGAGAAAAAATGTCAAATTATCCAAATTTATTGGCACCACTAGATTTAGGTTTTACAACGCTAAAGAACCGTGTATTGATGGGTTCTATGCATATCGGCCTTGAAGAAGCACCGGGTGGCTATGAACGCATGGCTGCTTTTTATGCAGAACGTGCGAAAGGTGGTGTAGGTCTGATTGTAACCGGTGGTATTTCTCCCAATGATGATGGTGTGACATTTGCTGGTGGTTCAAAATTAGACTCTTTAGAAGAAGCAGAAAAACATAAAGTGATTACGCAGGCGGTACATGATGCTGGCGGTAAAATTGCGATGCAGATTTTGCATACAGGTCGCTACTCGTATCAAGCCAATAATGTTGCACCTTCATCTATTCAAGCACCAATTAACCCAGTAAAACCGCAAGCTTTAAGCACAGCAGACGTCGAACGCACAATCAATGATTTTGCCAAATGTGCTCAGTTAGCACAGACAGCGGGTTATGATGGTGTAGAGGTCATGGGGTCAGAAGGTTATTTAATTAATGAGTTTATTGCTGCACGTACCAACCACCGTGATGATGAATGGGGTGGCAGTTATGAAAACCGGATTCGTTTTCCAATTGAGATCGTGCGTCGTACGCGTGAATTAGTCGGTGAAAATTTTATTATTATTTACCGTCTTTCTATGCTGGATCTGGTTGAAGGTGGTTCGACTTTCGAAGAAGTTGTGCAACTTGCAAAAGCCATTGAAAAAGCCGGTGCAACTATTATCAATACCGGTATTGGTTGGCATGAAGCGCGTATTCCGACCATTGCAACCAAAGTGCCACGTGCTGCATTTACATGGGTGACCAAGAAATTAAAAGGTCTTGTGAATGTTCCTTTAATCACCTCAAACCGTATTAACACTCCTGAAATGGCTGAGCACGTACTTGCTTCGGGTGATGCAGATATGGTGTCCATGGCACGTCCAATGCTGGCTGACCCACGTTTTGTAGAAAAAGCAGAACAAGGTCGTAGTGATGAAATTAATACCTGTATTGGTTGTAACCAAGCCTGTCTAGATCATATTTTCTCGATGAAAATTGCAACATGTTTGGTTAACCCTCAAGCTTGCTATGAAACTGAACTGATTTTTAAAGAATCTGCACAGGTGAAAAATATTGCTGTGATTGGTGCGGGACCTGCAGGTTTAAGCTTTGCAACTTATGCTGCAGAGCGTGGTCATAACATAACTATTTTTGAAGCATCGAGCCAAATTGGTGGGCAGTTCAATATCGCGAAAACGATTCCTGGTAAAGAAGAGTTTTATGAAACGCTGCGTTATTTCAAACGCAAAATAGAACTATTGCCTCAGATTAAATTGGTATTGAACCATACAGCAACGTATGAAGAATTAGCTCAGTCTGATTTTGATGACATCGTGGTGGCGACGGGTGTAACACCGCGTCAGTTAGATATAGATGGTATTGATCATCCAAAAGTATTGAGCTATTTACAGGTATTACGTGAACGTCAACCTGTTGGCAAACGTGTAGCAATCATTGGTGCAGGCGGTATTGGTTTCGATACGGCTGAATATTTAACGCATGAAGGTGAAAGCGGTAGCCTCAATCCTGAGAAATTTTATGATGAATGGGGTATTGATACCACTTATGCGCAAGTCGGTGGCTTGAAACATCCAGACGTCGAAGAATCGCCGCGTGAAGTGTATTTATTGCAACGTAAGGCTAAATCGGTTGGTGCTGGCTTAGGTAAAACCACGGGTTGGATTCACCGTACAGGTTTGAAACACCGCGATGTGAAAATGATTGCGGGTGCAAGCTACGACAAAATTGATGATCAAGGTTTGCATATTACCGTTGATGGTCAATCACGTATTTTAGATGTTGATCATGTGGTGATTTGTGCAGGTCAGGAATCCTATACCGCGATGTATGAACAGCTACAAGCAGATGGGAAAAATGTGCATTTGATTGGTGGTGCGAAAGAAGCAGGTGAGTTAGATGCTAAACGTGCCATTCGTCAAGGTGCAGATTTGGCTGCGGTGATTTAATCAGCCTCATACTAAACCACGACAACTTCATTCAATTTAATATGCAGTTGTCGTGCTTCCTCTCCATTTGGGAGAGGAGTTTGAGGAAAGGGAAATGATTCATCAAAAAAAAGGACATAAACATGATTATTGAAACAACAAAAAAATCTGTTGCACGTTGGCACGAAATGCTTAACACACGGGATATGAATATTTTAAATGAACTCTTGGCAGAGGATGTGGTGTTTCGTTCACCTGTCGCGTTTAACCCATATCCAGGTAAGCCTGTAGTAACTTTTATTTTGACCAATGTGATTCAAATTTTTGAAAATTTTACTTACCACCGTGAGTTTTATAGTGAGGATGGCCTCAATGTTGTACTTGAGTTTTCTGCCAATGTTGGCGAGAAAAAGTTAAAAGGGATCGACATGATTCAGTTTAATGAACAAGGTCAGATGATTGATTTTGAAGTCATGCTTCGTCCAAAAAGTGGCTTGGAAACATTGGCGGCGAAAATGGGTGAGCGCATTATGCAATATCAGCCTTAACTCTGCTGATTTTTAAATGCTCATCACAGAATGATAAAAAGCATGATGGGGATTGTCATGCTTTTTGCTTATGAGGCTTAAGCAAACAAATATTGCTAGCTAGATATAGTTTTGTAGATACATTTTTTTAATGGGCATTGTTAGTCAAAGTGAAAAGATTGAAATGATTTGCTGTGGTGCGAAGCGAGGTGAAGGTAAGGTCAATGAATAATGTGATTCATAAAGGGCGTCAGGCTCTTTTAAACTTTGTAGATCATGCAATTGGTGCAGAATTACCACAGCTTTATTATCATCCTGAAGGGCAAATGAAACATGTGCTGCCGAAGTTAAAGCAACTACATGAAAAATATCGCCCTACGCCTTGGCTGTCGAATACCCACGCACATTTACTATATTTTGATGTCATTAAAAAGCGTCAAGTGAAGCTTAAATATGATGCTATAGAGCAGCTGACCATGGCTGATGGTGGAATCACAGCCATTGCATGGTTAGGTTTAGATTTACCTGTGGCTGTGCCAACTGTGGTGCTCATGCATACGATTACGGGAACGCCTGAAAGTATGCGAGAAGTGGTTCGGGATCTTCATCTATATACAGGTTGGCGCATTGCACTGTGTTTAAGACGTGGTCATGCCAATTTACCTATGCCTGTTGCCAAAAAAACTTATTTGGTTCAACCGATGACCTGCGTGAACAGATTGCCTTTATTCAGCAGAAATTTCCCGAATCGAATTTATTTGGCGTCGGTTCATCTGCAGGAACGGGGTTATTGGTCCGCTATTTAGGCGAACAAGGTGAGGAAACACCACTTAAAGCGGCTTTTGCTTTATGTCCGGGCTATGACACCGAGCTTGGCTTTAAAAATGTACATCCTTTTTACAGTAAAATGATGACCAAGAAGCTCTTTCAGAAATTTGTAGAACCCTATTCTGCAACATGGTCAACGACTCCATCTATAATTGAAGTCCTAAAAAGTAAAGATCTGGCGCAGTTTGAACGTACATATTTTCAAATGGCGGGTTTTACTGATTATGAAAGTTATGCCAAATCCACCAACCCAATTTATGTATTTGAAAATCTTAAAATTCCTTTGATGATTTTAAATGCCGAAGACGATCCTATTTGCCACATTCAAAACTTTGAGCCCTATAAAGAATTAATCTGTTCTTTGCCGAATGTTGTGGTGGTAACCACCAAAAAAGGCAGTCACTGTGGTTATTATGAAGGTTTAGTAGAAACCCATTCATGGGCAACCAAATTAATGGCAGATTTTTTAAAGTTATATGCGAACTAGAATATAGCCTACTTTTAGTAGGCTATATTTTGTGAAGTTATTCAGCTTGTACGCAACATGTAGTTGTTTGAGGTTTAAGCTTCATCTGTATCAATACTAAAATCAACGCTATAGCGCTCAGTGTAGCGCCTGCATACGATACTGCTGCATAGCTTAGGTTAAGATTTAGCACTGCGGCACCTGCAACAGCGCCCAAAGCATTTCCAAGATTAAATGCACCAATATTCACTGAAGAAGCGAGGCCTGGTGCATCGTGAGCTACTGTCATAACACGCATTTGTAAAGGTGGTACGACGGCAAAGGCTGCTGCTCCCCAGATGATTAATGCAATCGCTGCGCCAATGGTGGTGGTTGCTAAAATTGGAAATAACAGCATCATCAGCATCAGTAAGACTAAAAAGCCAATCAAGGTCTTATCTAAGGATTGATCGGCAAACTTACCACCGAAATGGTTACCAATTGAAAATCCGATCCCGATTAAAACCAACATGAAAGTGATAAGTTCAGGGCTTGCATGAGTAAAGACTTTTAAACTTGGTGCGATATAGGTATAGAGCGCGAACATAGCTCCAGCACTCATTACCGTGGTGAGCAGTGCTAAAACAACAGGCATGCGTGTTAATACTTTTAACTCTGCTCGTACATCAGGTTTTTCGGTCTGTTGCTGATGAGGTAGTGCTTTCCATAATGTCAACATGGTGATGATGCCAAGTAAGGTGATGGCCGCAAAAGACATACGCCAACCGATATTTTGCCCCACCCACGTTGCGAGTGGCACGCCGCCAATATTGGCAATGGTCAAGCCCATAAACATCATAGCAACGGCACTGGCTTGTTTATCTTTAGGTACGACACTCGCAGCAACAACAGAACCTAAGCCAAAAAATGCACCATGATTTAAGCTAGTCACCAAACGTGCAGCCATTAAACCGAGATAATTGGGTGCAATCGTTGCCAAAATATTACCGATGGTAAAGATTGCCATTAGTAAAATAAGGGCAGTACGTTTTGGAAAACGTGCTAACCATAAGGTCATTAGTGGGGCACCAATCATGACGCCAACGGCATAGGCACTAATCAGTAAGCCCGCTTGAGGAATAGATACCGATAAATCTGCTGCGATTTCAGGCAAAAAACCCATCGGTGAAAATTCTGTTGTGCCAATTGCAAAAGCACCTACGGCTAATGCAATTAATGGAAAATTGAATTTCATATTAAATATCCCAAACTGGAGCAAGTTCAGGTGGGTTCACTTCACGCGCATTTCTGTCGAGTGTGGCAATGGCCTGCATCTGTTCAGGTGTTAAGTGAATGTCTTGAGCTTTTAAATTACTGATTAAATGTTCACGTTGGGTTGAAGATGGAATTACGGCATAACCTTTTTGTAATGCCCATGCGAGTGCAATTTGGGCTGAAGTGACTTGGTGTTCGGCTGCAATGTTTAACAGCGTTGGGTCTTGCAAAACTTTGCCATAAGCCAAGGTCATATAAGAGGTGACATCAATATTTTGCTGTTTTAAGTAAGTCGCAAGTCGTTCATTTTGAAGATAAGGACTCAGTTCAATTTGACTGGTTGCAATATTTTCCAGCCCGATGTGATCAATGGCTTGTTGAGTGAGCTCAATATTAAAATTAGATACACCAATATGTTCAGTCAAACCTTGTTTTTTTGCCTCAAGTAAATGTCCCATTAATTCTGGAATATTGACTCCAAGTGCAGGTGCAGGCCAATGAATAAGTGTGAGGTTAACTGCATCCGTCCTTAATTTAATTAAGCTGTCTTTTAGACTGGGTATCAGTTTGTCGGCAGCATAATTTTCAGTCCAAATTTTCGTGGTTAAGAAAATATCAGCTCGATTGACCTGACTTTCGTGGATTGCTTGGCCTACTTCTGCTTCATTACCGTAAATTTGTGCGGTGTCTACAGCACGATATCCAAGCTCTAAGGCTGTTTTAATTGAGTGAATGACAGTATCACTTGTCAAACGGAAGGTACCGACACCAAATTGGGGAACAATCATCAGGAATTCTCTTTTTTGAATTGATGCTATTGTGCTGCTAACTTTAATGAAGAAAAATGCATGAATTTGGAATATATTATTGATTAAAAATCACGAATTCGAATAAGCAATGAAATCGACCATTGAGGAACTGCAGGCTTTTACTGTCATTGTAGATAGCGGCTCTATTATTAAAGCAGCAGAAAGACTTGATCAAACAGCATCTGGTGTCAGCCGCGCATTACAGCGTCTGGAATCTAAATTAAATGTAACCTTGTTGGAACGAACTACCCGCAAAATTAAGCTGACGCAAGAGGGGCAATTGTTTTTAGCAAAAACACGGCGGATATTGAATGATTTGAGCGAAGCGGAAGATTCCCTTCTGAAATTAGATGCAGATACATCGGGTTTGGTGCGAGTCGATTCTGCGATTTCTTTTATTCTGCATATGATTGTTCCCTTGATTCCAGAATTTAATGCGCGTTATCCACATATACAGATTGAATTAGTAAATCATGATCAAGTGATTGACTTATTAGAGCATAAAGCTGATGTCGCAATTCGCTTTGGAGAATTAAACGATTCAAGTTTGCATGCAAAACTTATCTATAAGAGTCGATTGTGTTTGGTGGCGAGTCCTGAATACCTTCAGCAGCATGGACGTCCGCAAAATGCTGAAGAGCTAACCGCACATGCTTTACTTGGATTTAGTCAAATTACCCATATGAATACTTGGCCGATCCAAGTCGCAGGGAAGCCCCTGACGATCCGCCCCAACATCAAGGCGTCAAATGGTGAAACCATTCGTGAGCTTGCGATTCATGGGATGGGCATCGCTTGTCTTTCGATTTTTATGTTAGAAAAAGATATTGCAGAAGGGCGATTGGTACAACTTTTAGACGATCAAATTGAGCCACATGAACAGCTTATTCATGCTGTCTATTATCAACAAGAGCATTTACCGAAACGTGTTCGTTTATTTATTGAATATTTAGCTGAAAAATTACAAGAATAGATGTGAGAAAAAAACAGAGCATTGTTGGGTACAGATTTTTATTTACATAGAAACAATAAAAAACCCGACAATTGCCGGGTTTTTTTGATCATTTGTTTGATAAAACTTCGATCTTAGTTCTCTAAAGCTGGTGTTGCAGCAGCAATGGCAGCAGCCACGGCGTCATCTTCAGACTGAGCAGAACCTGAGTTTTGTTTAGGTTGAGCAGCTTGTGCAGGTTTTTCTGCAGCTTTAGGCACTTCTGCTTTTGGAGCAGGAGCTTCTGCAGGAGGAGTAGGTTCACGACGAATTTCAGTTGTTGTATTCGGTGTCTCTTCACGAATCACTTCAACTTGCTGTTGAGTCGGTTCTTCAACAACTGGTTGTTCTTCAACTGGTTCTAATTGTGTAGGTACAGATACTGTTGGTTCAGATGCTGCAACTTCAACCTGTTCCTGTTCTTCTTCTTTTGGTGCTTCTTTTTTTACACATGCTGTAAGAAGTAGACCTGTTGCGATTGCACCGCAGATTAAAAGTTTCTTATTCATAATTACACAAAACAAAAAAAGTGTGGATTGGATAAATGCATTATAACAGCAAATAAGAATATAGAAATGATAAGAACTTACTCTAAATTTTTATGATAATTGCTGTTACAATAGCCAATTGTTAATTGTTCTATGAATTGATGCGGAATGACTTTGCTTTCTTGGTACAGAGTAAAGTAAAATCGCACAACATTGTAGGCCAATTTAGGCTCCATTGTACGAGAAACTTAATGACCCATTTTATTTTCGTTACTGGTGGTGTTGTATCATCACTAGGTAAAGGTATTTCAGCTGCATCAGTGGCTGCGCTTTTAGAAGCCCGTGGTTTAAAAGTAACCATGGTAAAAATGGATCCATACATTAATGTCGATCCAGGGACTATGAGTCCATTCCAACACGGTGAAGTTTTTGTCACAGAGGATGGTGCTGAAACTGACTTAGACTTGGGTTATTACGAACGTTTCTTGCGTCGTGCGAAAATGACCAAACTGAACAACTTTACTTCAGGACGAGTGTACCAAGATGTCTTGAATAAAGAACGTCGTGGTGACTACCTCGGTGGTACAGTTCAAGTTATTCCACATATTACTGACAATATTAAAGAACGTGTTCTTCGCGCAGGTGAAGGCTATGACGTTGCGATCGTTGAGATCGGCGGTACAGTAGGTGACATTGAATCTCTCCCATTCATGGAATCTGTACGTCAACTTATGGTCGAACTAGGTCATAAGCGCACAATGTTAATGCACTTAACTTTACTCCCATACATTAAGTCAGCTGCTGAATTAAAAACTAAACCAACTCAACACTCTGTAAAAGAGCTTTTGTCGATTGGTATTCAACCAGACATCCTGATCTGCCGTACAGAGCATGATGTTGATGCTGACACTACACGTAAAATTGCGTTATTTACGAACGTTGAAGCACGTGCAGTTGTGGTATGTAAAGATGCGCGTTCTATTTACCAAATTCCACGTACTTTCTATGAACAAAACGTTGATGATTTAATCTGTGAACGTTTTGGCTATAACGATCTTCCTGAAGCTGATTTAACAGATTGGGATAATGTTGTAGATGCATTACTTAACCCTGAATACACAGTTCGTGTAGCGATGGTTGGTAAATACGTTGAACTTCCAGATGCATACAAATCTGTAAACGAAGCACTTTTACATGCGGGTATTCAAAACCGTGTGAAAGTTCAAATCGACTACGTCAATGCAGAAGAACTTGAAAGCCAAGATGTAAACGACGTATTAAAAGACGCGGATGCAATCTTAGTGCCGGGTGGTTTCGGTGAACGTGGTACAGAAGGCAAAATGAAAGCGATTCGTTTTGCACGTGAAAACGGTGTGCCATTCCTTGGTATCTGTTTAGGTATGCAGTTGGCTGTGATCGAATATGCGCGCAACGTTGCGGGTATTAGCGATGCAACTTCAACTGAATTTAACCGTTCTACAAAATCACCATTGATTGGTTTAATCACTGAATGGTTAGATGAGCGCGGTGAAGTTCAACAACGTAATGCAGATTCTGACTTAGGCGGCACAATGCGTCTGGGTGCTCAAAAATCTGAATTGGTTGCAGGTACAAAAACTGCACAAGTTTACGGTTCTGAAGAGATCGTTGAACGTCATCGTCACCGTTATGAAATGAACAACCGTTATATCCCAATGCTTGAAGAAAAAGGCATGAAGATTTCAGGTTATTCTCCAGTACAGCGTCTTGTTGAAACTGTTGAAATTCCTGAACATCCTTGGTTTATTGCTGTACAATTCCATCCGGAATTTACAAGTTCACCACGTGATGGACACCCATTATTCGCAAGCTTTATTGATGCTGCTAAAAAGCAGTACCAAAAAGCGAAATAATGTGTTTTTGACTAAACCAGGAAGAGTTTAAATGTCACAATTAAAACCACAGGAAATTGTACGTTTAGGCGATATACAAATGGCAAATCATTTGCCATTTGTACTATTCGGCGGCATGAACGTACTTGAGTCAAAAGACCTTGCTTTTGAAATTGCTGAAACATATGTGGATATCTGCAAACGCTTGGATATTCCGTATGTGTTTAAAGCAAGTTTTGATAAAGCCAATCGTTCAAGCTTGAACTCTTTCCGTGGCCCAGGCCTGGAAAAAGGAATCGAGTGGTTAGCTGACATTAAAAAACACTTTAATGTGCCGATTATTACTGACGTACATGAACCATACCAAGCTGCGCCTGTTGCTGAAGTTGCGGATATTATCCAACTTCCTGCATTTTTAAGCCGTCAGACTGACCTTGTTGAAGCGATGGCGAAAACTGATGCCATCATCAACATTAAAAAAGCACAGTTCCTTGCGCCACACGAAATGCGTCATATTTTGCATAAGTGTTTGGAAGCAGGAAATGACAAACTGATTCTTTGTGAACGTGGTTCAGCATTTGGTTACAACAATTTAGTTGTAGACATGTTGGGCTTTGACATCATGAAAGAAATGAATGTCCCTGTGTTCTTTGATGTTACGCATGCGCTTCAAACGCCGGGTGGTCGTGCGGATTCTGCAGGTGGTCGTCGTGCGCAAATCACGACACTGGCACGTGCAGGTATGGCGACTGGTTTAGCAGGTTTGTTCTTAGAAGCTCATCCGGATCCAGAAAATGCCAAATGTGACGGTCCATGTGCGCTACGCATGTCACAGTTGGAGCCTTTCTTGGCACAGTTAAAAGAGCTCGATACCTTAGTTAAAGGTTTCGCAAAGTTAGACACACACTAATTCGATACACATTGATGCGTCACTTTTGACGCATCATTTTTATTAATCAACTGAGGAATTGTTCATGAGCCAAATCGTTGACATTCGTGCACGTGAAATTTTGGACTCTCGTGGTAACCCTACCATCGAAGCAGACGTAATCTTAGCCTCTGGCGTTGTAGGCCGTGCATGTGCACCATCTGGTGCTTCAACTGGTTCTCGTGAAGCTTTAGAACTACGTGACGGCGACAAAGCTCGTTACTTAGGTAAAGGCGTTAAAACTGCGGTTAACAACGTTAACACAGTAATTCGTGATGCATTGTTGGGTAAATCAGTATTCGAACAAAAAGACATTGACAACACAATGATCGCGCTTGACGGTACTGAAAACAAAGAAAAATTAGGTGCGAATGCAACTTTAGCGGTATCGCTAGCTGCTGCGCGCGCTGCTGCTGATGAAAAGAAAATTCCACTTTTCCAATACATCGCAGACCTTCGTAATAACAGCATTTTGACTATGCCTGTTCCAATGATGAACATCCTAAATGGTGGTTCACATGCAGACAACAACGTAGACATTCAAGAATTTATGATTGAGCCAGTTGGCTTCACTTCATTCTCTGAAGCTTTACGCGCTGGTGCTGAAATTTTCCATTCTTTAAAATCAGTTTTAAAGAAACAAGGTCTAAATACTGCAGTTGGTGATGAAGGTGGTTTTGCACCGAACCTTCGTTCTAACGAAGAAGCAATCACAGTAATTCTTGAAGCAATTGAAAAAACTGGCTACAAAGCAGGTTCTGACATTATGCTTGCGCTTGACTGTGCATCTTCAGAATTCTACAAAGATGGTCAATACATCCTTGCAGGTGAAGGCAATAAAGCATTTACAAGCAACCAATTTGCTGACTACCTTGCTGGTTTTGTGAAACAATACCCAATCATCTCAATTGAAGATGGTTTAGACGAGTCTGATTGGGAAGGTTGGTCTTACCTCACTTCAATCCTTGGCGACAAAATCCAATTGGTTGGTGATGACCTATTCGTGACGAATCCTAAGATTCTTCAACGTGGTATCAACGAAAAAGTGGGTAACTCGATTCTGATCAAGTACAACCAAATCGGTACATTGACTGAAACTCTAGATGCAATCTACCTTGCAAAAGCAAATGGTTACTCTACTGTTATTTCACACCGTTCTGGTGAAACTGAAGATTCAACTATTGCGGATCTTGCAGTGGGTACAGCAGCGGGTCAAATCAAAACTGGTTCACTTTGCCGTTCTGACCGTGTAGCGAAATATAACCAATTACTTCGTATTGAAGAATTGACTAATGCTGCATATCGCGGTAAAGCTGAGTTCAAAGGTTTGAACTAAGCAGATCATGCTATCTATGTTAAATGTATTTGACTCCAAAGCGAGTAAAGCATTGTTGGGCCTTGCGATCTTTTTGATCGCAGGGTTTCAATATTTATACTGGTTCGGTGAAGGTGGTTATCATCAACATCAACAACTGAGTCAGAAAATACAACAACAAGTCGAACTCAATGACGAATTAAAAGAACGAAATCGCGTGCTTGCCGCTGAAGTATACGATTTAAAAAATGGCGTTGAAGCTATTGAAGAGCATGCTCGTCTAGATTTAGGTTTAATTAAACCGCATGAGACTTTCGTGCAGATGAGTACGATCAGTACTCAGTACAAACCAATTTATATTGATCCAAACGCAAAAGTAGACCTACGTACCAATGAGTCAGAACCAGCCGAACTTCCACCCGAACCTTAAATTGTGGGCTATTATTCCTGCTGCTGGTTCAGGAAGTCGATTTTCTAAAACTGAACTAAAACAATATCAAAACATTGCGGGTCTAACTGTGCTTGAACATACAGTTGCACGTCTCAACCAATTGCCGTTGACGGGTTATGTATTGGCTATAGGTGAGCAAGATAATGTTGCTCAGACCTTGGCACTCACTAATCAAGAGAAGGCTCATTTTTGTTTAGGCGGTGCAGAGCGTGTGCATTCTGTACTCAATGCATTGCAATATCTATCTAGGATTGCCAATGATGATGATTGGGTATTTGTTCATGATGCAGCACGACCATGTGTCTCGCAGTTGAGTCTAGAAGATTTAGTTCAATCGGCAGTCGATTCGGAGCAAAGTGCGATTCTCGCAATTCCCGTACGCGATACCTTAAAACGAGTTGAAACGGCACCACTTATATCAACAACGGTAGATCGTTCAACTTTATGGCAAGCGCAGACACCACAAATTGCCAAATTGGGTGTACTTAAAAATGCCATTGAACAAGCGCTTGCCGCTGGTGCGACCATCACAGATGAAGCAAGTGCCTTAGAATTTGTCGGTGAGCAAGTTAATGTCGTGCAAGGTCGTTCGGACAATATTAAAATTACCTATCCTGATGACTTGGAATTGGCACGTTTAATTTTAGCGTCTCAAGTTAATAGATGATTATTTCAAGGAATATTTAAGGGACAGTGATTTTTACTGTCGCTTTAATCTATAATTCCCGCATCCTTTTTAGATCTGTTTCGCAATGATCCCTTCTCAACAGTATCGTTTTTTACGTCAGTCATTACGCGATGGCCGCAGTATAAAACACGATTCTTCTCGATGGGCTAAACTTCATTTAGACCCGTGGTTACTTTGCTTCTTGGTACTCAATGCAATATTGGGGCTGATGGTTGTCTATAGTGCGACCGCGGAAGATTCGGGAATGGTACTACGTCAAGCCACAAGTTTTGGTGTGGGCTTTATTGTGATGCTGATCTGCGCGCAAATTCCACCCAAAGTTTACCAATCTATGAGTCCGTACTTATATGCCATCGGTATATTTTTACTGTTGTTGGTTTTGGTCATTGGTGAAAAAAGGATGGGGGCGAAACGCTGGATTAGCTTGCCGGGTATCGGCAGTATGCAGCCGAGTGAGTTTATGAAATTTGCCATGCCACTGATGATGGCTTGGTATTTTGCGCGAAAACCATTTCCACCGAAATTTTTACAAATCGTCGGGGCATTAATTTTATTATTGATTCCATTTGCATTGGTCGCTTTACAGCCCGACTTGAATATTGGTTTGATTATTCCGGGTATTTTTGTTTTATTTTTAAGTGGTATGTCTTGGCGTTTAATTGCAGGTGCTTTAACCGCCTTTGCAATTGCAGCACCTGTACTTTGGATGTTTTTTTTACAGGAATATCAGAAAAAACGTGTACTGACGTTATTTGACCCTGAATCTGACGCGCTTGGTGCAGGTTGGAATATTATTCAATCTAAAATTGCCATTGGATCAGGTGGTTTAATGGGTAAGGGTTATACCGAAGGGACGCAGTCGCACTTGGGTTATCTACCAGAGCATCATACTGACTTTATTATGTCGACCTATGCAGAAGAATTTGGCTTTATTGGTGTATTTCTTTTATTTAGTTTATTTACAGCAATTATTGTTCGCTGTTTGATTATTGGACTAAATTGCTTCCATAATTTTGGACGACTCTATGCAGGAGCGATAGGATTAACTTTCTTCTTTTTTGTATTTTTAAACTCGGGTATGGTTAGTGGGATTTTACCTGTAACAGGTGATCCACTACCGTTGATGAGTTATGGTGGTACAGCTGTAATTGCGATGCTCGCAGGGATGGGGATTGTGATGTCGATTCATACGCATCGTTAAATTTTAAAGCTGGAATTAATCCGGCTTTTTTTATATTTTAAATTTTGGCATTTAAAAAATGGAAGCTGATGTTGATAGATATTTTTCGTGATTCTGAATCGATGTTGGATGAGCTATATAACGAGTTAAATCATTCAGCATTTATTGGTGGCGTGCAGCGACTTGATTTAGTCTATGAATGTTGTGAATTATCCATGGAGCATGGTGAAGCCATTTTACAACTTTTAGAATCACGCCAAGATATATCTGCACTCGCATTATTTCGAATTCAATTGGAAGCTGTGGTGAGGGCATATTGGTTACTAATGGTCGCCTCTAATATAGAAATTCAGAAATTTGAAATTCAACGAGAAGAAGAGTTGCTTCAGAATGTGAAAATTCCTACCGCAGCTGAAATGATTACAAAGTTAGAAAATGTTGTAGAAATTAAGCATATTGTTGAAATGTTTAAAGAGTTTAAGTTCTATTCGTTAAAGCATTTGCATTCGATTGTGCATACTGGTCGAAACTCATTAATTCAGCGAAAAGCTGGGTTGGCGGATGCTCAGCGCATAATAATAGTAAAGCAAGTCAATGGATTTATTGTGATGGCAGCTCAAATTTTACTAAGACATGCAGCTAAAGAAAAATATATTCATCATATCCATGAAAAATTTAGAGACTGTTTTCAAATGCAAGACGATATTACAGCAGAAAAAAAGCCGAAATTGATCGCAAATATAATAAAGCCCTCAAATGAGGGCTTTATTTAGATATTAATTAATGTAGGAACCATGTGTAGTAGCCCCACAACATGAGTGGCCAAGCGAGGAAGGGGCTAAAAAGCCATTTCCAGAACCAATGGTGTGGTGTAAAACCCACACCATGCACAAAACCACCTGAAATACCTATCATGATGAACATCAGCGCTCGATGGCTATATCCACCATTGTCATCCAGCATGGCAGCAGGATGTACAAGTAACACGGCTGCCAAAGGAAAAGCTAACAGGCAGGAAATGACCATTGCAAATTTATTTGGCTTCTTTTCTACAAGTGATTTTTCTACAGCAGCATCAGTCATTTGTTATTCCTCATCTAGATCTTGATGATGTTCGATGTAAAGCGCACTAAGTACACCTGCAAAACATGCCATCAAAATACCGAGAATCCAAGCAAAATACCACATCGTCTTTTCTCCTTAGACACAGCCTTAGTATAGGCTGTGTGAATTCTCTTCAATATGTTTGTTTGTGACCACACCCCACATCTTGTAGTAACACCAAGTTGTGTAGCACAGGATAATTGGGACAAAAATACACGCGGCAACTGTCATCACAGTCAGGGTATTTTTACTTGATACCGCATCCCACATAGTCAAGCTTACAGTTGGGTTGATGCTCGATGGCATAAGGAAAGGGAACAATGCAAAACCAGCGGTTAAGATTGCACCAATGACTGCCAAGCTTGAACCAAGGAAGCTAAAACCTGCTTTACCTTTACCTGCGGCAAGGATAATGATCAAAGCACCTAAAATTGCCATGATTGGCGCAATCATAGTAATAGGATAAATACTATAATTGTTCATCCAACCTGGATTGGCATTGGTGATCACTTCTTTAGCCAATGGGTTAGCAACGCCATTAGTGTCAAACGGTTGAGCTAACGTGTAGCCTTGGATATTACCGAAGTATAACCATGCGCCTGCAAGTAAGAAGCAAACCAAGAATACGATACCCATAAGCTGAGTCGCTTTTGCAGAGCGTGCACGTAGGTCGCCGTCTGTACGAAGCATGAGCCATGCACCACCATGAGCGCAAAGCATAGATAAACTCACGATACCGCAAACTAAAGCAAATGGGTTAAGCAGTGCAAAGAAGCTACCTGTATAAGTTGAGCGAACAGTTTCGTCCATAGTGAATGGAACACCAAGGAACATATTACCAAATGCAACACCAAATACGAGGGCAGGAACGGCACCACCAATTGCTAAACCCCAGTCCCAAGAATTACGCCACTTGGTATTTTCGAGTTTAGAACGGTAGTCAAAACCGACTGGACGTAAGAAAAGGGCGAAGAGTACCAGTAACAGTGCCCAGTACATGCCTGAGAATGCAGTCGCATATACCATTGGCCATGCTGCAAACAGCGCACCACCGGCAGTAATAAACCAAACTTGGTTACCGTCCCAGTGTGGGGCAATCGTATTGATTGCCGCACGACGTTCTTCGTCTTTTTTACCTACGAATGGCATGATCGCCATTGAGCCCATATCGAAGCCATCGGTGAGGGCGAAGCCGATCAGTAGGACACCGACTAAAACCCACCAAATGATTTTGAGTAATTCATATTCGATCATGCTTGAGCCTCCTCATTTGCCTTTTTTGCAGCTTCAAGTTTCTCGAAGTGGTATTTACCAGTATGTAGAGAACTTGGGCCAAGGCGTGAGAATTTAATCATTAAGTACATTTCAATGATCAGCAGTACAGTGTAGAACGCTGCTAATGCAAGGATAGAACCCCATACATCACCTGTACTTAAGCTAGAAGCTGAAAGGTGTGTAGGTAGGACTTCACCAATGGTCCATGGTTGACGACCAACTTCGGCAACATACCAACCTGTTTGTGCAGCAATCCAAGGGAGTGGAAGTGCAAACAAGGCAAACTTTAATAACCAAGGTTTGTTTTCTGCATTACGTTTACCGACAGCAAAGGTAGCCAGTACGAACAGAAGGAGCATTAAGAAGCCAGAAGCAACCATTGCACGGAATGCCCAGAACAAGCTTGGAACATGTGGAATAGTGTCTTTTGCAGCAGCTTTGATTTGTTCGTCAGAAGCATCGACCACTTTGTCTGTGTATTTTTTCAGAAGCAAACCATAGCCCAAGTCTTTTTGAGACTCAGCAAATGCTGCTTTAAGTTCAGGAGACGTATCGCCTGCACGAAGTTGTTCTAACTGTGAGTAAGCCACCATACCGTTACGAATACGCGCTTCGTGTTGTACGATGAGGTCTTTAATACCTGTTACTTCTTTATCAGTTGAACGTGTTGCGATAATCCCCATGACATAAGGAATTTTGATCGCGTAGTCAGTAGACATAGTTTCTTTATTTGGAATACCAAACAAAGTAAATGGCGCTGGAGCTGGGTGAGTGTCCCATTCAGCTTCAATCGCAGCAAGTTTAGTTTTTTGTACGTCACCAATTTCATAACCAGATTCATCACCCAGTAAGATCACTGAAAGTGTAGACGCTAAACCAAAGATTGCAGCGATAGCGAATGAACGACGAGCAAATGGCAAGTCACGCTTTTTCAATAAGTAGTAACTTGAAATGGCTAGTACGAAAATAGCACCAGTCACATAACCTGCAGATACGGTATGTACGAATTTAACCTGAGCTACAGGGTTGAAAATCAGTGCACCGAAGTCCACCATTTCCATACGCATAGTTTCATAGTTAAACGCGGAACCAACAGGATTTTGCATCCAACCATTGGCCACTAAAATCCATAGTGCAGACATGTTCGAGCCAAGTGCAACTAACCAAGTGACTGCCAAATGCTGAACTTTAGATAGGCGATCCCAGCCGAAAAAGAATAAACCAATAAATGTTGATTCAAGGAAGAATGCCATTAGACCTTCAATGGCTAATGGTGCACCGAAAATATCACCGACATAGTGTGAGTAATACGCCCAGTTAGTACCGAACTGAAACTCCATGGTCAAACCAGTAGTAACACCTAATGCGAAGTTAATACCGAAGAGTTTTCCCCAGAATTTAGTCATGTCTTTATAAATTTCTTTGCCAGAAATCACATAGGTGGTTTCCATAATGGCAAGAATAAAAGCCAGACCTAAAGTCAGTGGAACAAAAATAAAGTGATACATCGCGGTCATTGCAAATTGGAACCGCGAAAGATCGACCACGCTTTCAGAAATCATCAACGTGTCTCCTTGATTTGGGAAGGACTGCCAGCAATATGCTCGGCAACTTGATTGTCAAAGTTTTTAGGGATAGTAGGGGCGTCGAACCAGATGTTCTTAATGATCATTAAAATAATCACTTTAATTATTAGTATTGCGGTTATTTCTCTGACCACACGACGATTTAAATCTTTGAATTTTAAGCTCATGGAGATAAGCCTATTCTTTAAACTTGTACTATATTATTAACAAATATATACAAAAAGCAAATAGGTTGAACAGTTAAAATAAAAATATATTATTAAGTAATTTAAATACAATTACTTATAGTGTTTAATAGTTAAAAAATAAACTAATTTTTTTATTTTAAATACTTGACTAAAACACTTGTGTTTTTTTATTTTAAATCCGACTAAAACGCTTATATTTTTATTTTAAATTCTTACTAATTTACTATATTTACTAAAAGTTACATTGTTAATAATGAGAATCCTTATTGAGTGAATAAGATTTGTATTTATTATTTTTAAGTATAGCTAAATAAATTCGTTGTTGATGTGGTGCTATTAAACGATCGTTATACGGATGATATTGAATAGGCGTGTCTAGTTTTTTTATTGTTTTTATAAACCATTGATAAATGATGAACTTAGCTAATTTTGGTCCTGAGACATTACATTTGCGAAAAAAAAGACATACCGGAGTATGTCTTTTGGGGGAGATATTGCAGCTTAGAAGTCGTAACGCAGACCAAGAGAAAGTGCAGTTGCATTTTCATCACCGATCCCTGATATACCGTTACCGAAGCTGCGACCTTCTTTCCAAGGATTCAGCTTAGAGTTTTTGTCGTTAATCACAGTGGCTAAGTTACCGTATACACGTAAAGTGCTGTCTAACTTATGTTCAACGCCAACGCCGATCAAGCTTGCATTTGCGTCATTAGCATCAACATCACGGTAGAAGTATTCACCGCGCACTGATGTTTTTGGCGTAAGTTTGTATTCACCAGCTAAGCCAAATACTTGAGCGTCTGGGTTTGCCGTATCATTATCATGCTTTGCCATTTGGTAAAGCGCACCAAGATTAAATTCTTCAGTCAGTTTATACGCGCCAGCGATACGGAATGCATCACGGCTTGCACCACCTGCTGCGTTTGCAGCATTTTCGTCATATTTTTCATATGCAGCTGCAAAGTCAATTGGGCCTTCTTTATAGGTTAATGCAAGGTCGTATGCTTTGTTATCATCTACGCCTTCACCGTTTGCGTCCTTATCAATTTGTGTACCTGAATGCATTGACATTGCTGCAAGGACATTGAAGCCACCACCAAATTTTGGTGATTTATATTCAATGGTATTTTCATTACGTTCATCAAATTTAAGGTTGCCCACACGTGTTACGTTACGTACATCACCAACCATGTCACCGAAGAAGTTGACAGGGCTACGTGCAACTTTAAATGGGCTGTCAAACCGACCTACACGTGCTTGACCATAAGTAGCGCTTTTTAAACCAACGAATGTGTCACGTGTTGAAAAATCTACGCCTTTAGAATCAGCGCTACCACTTGCAAAGTTAACTTCTTGCTCAATTTGTGCAAATACGTTTAAGTCATCATTAATTTTTTGATCGACTTTGAAACCCAAACGTGAAGCATTCGAAGAAAGGCCAAATTCGTTGTAATCTTTACCATCATCTAGGTAGTCTAGTGAAACATGTGCACGGCCATAAACTTTAACGTCGGCTGCTGCAGCCATTACTGGTGTAAGAATTGTTGCCCCGATTGCTAATGCACATAGAGTTTTTTTCATTTGAAGCTCCATAAGACTTTTTTAGTCATATCAATATGTTTTATCAGTAGCTTGGCTAAAATAATTTGCTATCTAATGGCGCTAAGTATTCATTACAAATAAGACAGTTCGATTAAGGAAATATTTCAAAATGGTGAAAGCTGATTTAAGGATGCTTGGGAAAGGTACATAAATAAAACTTTAATTCTTAATGCTTTATTTGGGCTTGAAGTAAATATTTTTGGCCATTTGAAAAATGAATATAATTTGCAGGCATTAAAAATGGAGCCGAAGCTCCATTGATCATCACTTTAAATTCAATTGAACTTAAAGTGCTGCTTTGATTTTTTCGCCAATGGCTTTGATTTTTTCCATATCGCCCATTTGTGCGGCATGTTTACCTAATTCATGCACTGAAGTCGGAATTAGGTGGAAATGCACATGCGGAACAGTTTGACCCGCAGCAGCGCCAGACAACTGCATCAATACGATACCTTTCACGTCTAAGGCTTTTTCCATTGCTTTCGCAACTTTTTGAGCAACCTGAATGGTATAAGCAGCCGCTTCTGGATCTAAATCAAGCAGCGTAATAGCAGGGGTTTTAGGAATTACGAGCGTATGACCTTCGGCCTGTGGCATGACATCCATAAAAGCGAGTACTTGATCATCTTCATAGACTTTAAACGCAGGAAGTTCTCCACGTAAAATCCGAGCAAAAATATTTTGATCATCATAAGTCATTGCTAAATTCCTTGAGCGAATTGAATCGTAATTATTTACAGTTCAATTCTTTCTGACGATCTTTGATCGCGTCAAGTCGTTGTTGCTCTTTTTCTGAAAATTTAGGCTTAGTTGTGTAGCAATTGTCATTGCCAAACTTCGCTTTAGCATCAGGATCTTTAAAGCAGAAACCTTTCGACGCATAAATCACATCATGGTCATTTTTCAACTTTTGGCATTCTTGCTCAGATGCTAAAACAGCAGTAGAAGCCCCGATTAAAGTTACAGCACCTAGCAAAGTTGCGAGGGTAAATTTGTTCATGCGAGTTTCCTCTGTCATTTGTAACAATGTGTGTTATGACACTAGAGTACAATATGATGGTTATTTATCGTTATTCAATGGCGAGTTATTACTCAATTGTAATTTTACTCCATTTTTCATACATAATCATAGCGCTTGAAAAATCACTGTTTTCTTCAGCTTGATCGCTTGCTGCTTGGATTAAATTTTGCGTCAAAGAGAGCACAGGTGCTGAAAGTTTTGCTTGGCGCACAAGATCAACAGCAATTCCCGTATCTTTGGCAAGTAATGGAAGTGCAAAGGTTAATGGGAAGCTACGATTCAGTACGCGCTGAGGTAAAACTGTTTCGGTCACATTGCTTTTACCGCTCGACGCATTAATACAATCGAGTGCTTCATGTAAGTCCACGCCATGCGCTTTTAAGGTGGTGAATCCTTCAGCAACTGCACAAAGATTTACAGCCATTAACATGTTGTTTACAGCTTTAACGGCAAAACCCGCACCCGGTTCACCCACATGTTTAATCAGTTTGCCAAATGTTTGGATCGCAGGTAATGCACGTTCAAAGGCTGCTGCGTCACCACCAATCATGACGGTTAATGTTCCCGTTTCAGCGCCAATGGTTTGTCCACTCACAGGGGCGTCTAAGAACGAAACGTTTTGTTGCTTTAAGGCTGAAGCGAGTTTTTTTGCAGATTCTGGCACACCGCTGGTACAGTCGACCCAAATTGAGCCTGATTTCAGCGTCACACTCGCAATTAAATTTTCAACATCTTGGCTAATGGGTAGGCATGAAAAAATAATGTCCGCTTGTATTGCTTGCTCTAATGCAACCGCTTGCGTACCAAATTCAGCAGCATGTTGCTCTGCCTTGGTAAAGTTTCGATTCCAGACATAAACCGTGTCGAACTTTTTTGGTAGGTGCGCTGCCATACGGTAACCCATTGCGCCCAATCCGATAAATGCAACTGACTGAATCATCTTTACCCTCTAAATTTTTATTTCAATAAACTGGATCTTTGTGTAAGCCACTGGGTCAAAGTTGGCCAAAATTGATTGGCACTTTTTTGACTCGACATTAGGCCGAGGTGACCACCGGGAATGAGAGTAAACGTGACATCTTGACTACTTGTCAATTCGCCTAAAGGACTTGCTGCATCGGCAGTAACGATTTGATCGGTAGAACCCGCGCCAATCAACAAAGGGCAGTGGATATTTTTTAATTTAATAACTTTATCTTTCAATTGAATAATGCCATTTTTAAGTGGATTTTGTAGCCAAACATTGAATACCATGTCTTGGTTAATGCCACCCGGATAGTCAATCATGTGATTGAGAAAATCGCCCATAGTTGCATGCTCATACAGGTCATGTAGATTGTCTAAGTTAGATAGAAATTGTTTTTGGCTTTTGAACCAACCCATTGGATCAACGATTTTAAATCCAATCGCATTGAGTACGCCCGGTGTATGGATAAAATGTTTAGGAATTTTCCCTGTGTAGACCTTTTCTTGTAAATTCTTACTACGTGAAAGCAAGCGATTGGTTTTTTGAAATAACTTTCCGATACGACCTGAAGCATAGCTATCAATCGGTGCGCCCATCACCATTAGATTTTTAACATGTTCAGGTTGGTGTAATGCGGTATATAGCGTTACAAAGACTCCAGCCATGCTCCAACCGTGTAGCGAGATGTATTGACTATCTGCATGCTCACAAATTTGATCAATACAATGTGGAATCACATCATCAATAAACGATAGAAAATTTAAGAAACGATCTTGATAGTTTAATTTTCCCCATTCCAACAAATAGACATCAAATCCACTATGTTGAAAATGTTTCACCAATGAGCGATATGGATACAAATCATAAATCGCCATATTGATGGCCAGTGGAGCAACAAACACTAAGGGTTCTTTGTATTTACGATCAGGCGAAGCGTAATACCGAACTTTTGCATGTTTATATTCAGTAATTACTTCATAGGGTGTCGATTGAGAAAGGACCAACGATTTTGCATTAAACACACGTGTAGACAGGTGTTTAATTTTCTTTTGCTGCGCCAGAAATTTTTGTTTGAAAGGGTGCATAACTGTCAATTGCCTAAGTCCTTGTAGGATTGGTCGAAGTCTAAGCGATAATTTCGTATTTTACCTTGACCTTAAATAGCTTAGACGCTCAAAATATTGGCAATTCTTCACAAAGGCAGTTCTTCGCGACTGAGTAATACAGATGAGCCAACAAGACGACATCGAATACCAATTAGAGACTTTAGCGATTCGTACAGGTCATACTCGTACTTTTGAGGGTGAACATAGTGAGCCAATTTTCCTGACTTCATCATTTGTTTGTGAAAGTGCAGCAGATGCCGCAGCAAAATTTTCAGGTCAAATTGAAGGCAATACCTATTCACGTTATACCAATCCAACTGTACAAGCTTTCGAAAAACGTTTAGCTGTTTTAGATGGTGCTGAAGCCGCAGTTGCGACAAGTTCAGGTATGGCGGGCGTACACGCGATCACTTTGGCATATTTGAAAGCTGGCGATCATGTGGTGTGTTCACGTGCTGTCTTTGGTTCGATCATTTCTCTATTTGAAAAATATGTCATCAAATTTGGTGTTGACGTTACTTTTGTTGATTTGGAAGATTTAGATGCTTGGAAACAAGCGATTCGCCCAACTACACGCCTATTGTTCATTGAAACACCGTCAAACCCATTGGCTCAAGTAGGGGATTTACAAGCTATTGCTGATATTGCACATGCGCATGGGGCATTATTTGCAGTCGATAATACTTTCTGTACACCGGTGTTACAGCAACCGATTAAATTAGGTGCGGACCTCGTGATCTACTCATCAACAAAATATATTGATGGTCAAGGTCGTGCGCTTGGTGGTGCTGTTGTAGGTAGTGCAAAATTGATGGAAGAGATTACAGGTGTTATTCGTACACTGGGTAACTCGATGAGTCCATTCAATGCATGGATCTTCCTGAAAGGCCTAGAAACTTTAAGCTTACGTATGAAAGCCCACTGTGCAAGTGCTCAAACTTTAGCTGAATGGTTAGATTCACACCCGAAAGTTGAAAAAGTGTACTATGCGGGACTTCCAAATCACGAAGGTCATGAGTTGGCGAAAAAGCAACAAAAAGGCTTTGGCGGAGTTGTGTCGTTTGTTGCCAAAGGCGAACGTGAAGGTGCTTGGACTGTGATTGATAATACCAAGTTCCTTTCTATTACAAGTAACTTGGGTGATGTAAAATCAACAATTACCCATCCTGCAACGACTTCTCATGGCAGAATGTCAGCAGAAGCGAAAAAAGCAGCAGGGATTAGCGAAGGTTTAATTCGCGTATCTGTTGGTTTAGAAGATATTAATGATATTATTCGCGATCTTTCACGCGGTTTAGATCTTATCTAAAGTGAATTCATCAGTTTTGTTCGGAGATTTTTATGAACATTAATATGCTCATGCAGCAAGCTCAACGCATGCAAAAAGAAGTTGAGAGCAACATTAAAAAAGCCAAGGAAGAGCTTGCACAAGTTGAAGTTCACGCTGAAGCAGGTGGTGGTCTGGTTAAAGTTACTATGACTGCACGTCATGTAGTGAAACGTATCGAAATCAATCCTGAACTACTTCAAGATGATGCAGATATGATTGAAGACTTAATTGCAGCAGCAATGAATGATGCTTCACGTCAAGCTGAAGCGATTTCAGAAGAAAAACTGAAATCTGCAAACTCTGGTATGGGTCTTCCACCAGGTCTTTCAGGTTTATTCTAAGGAATACGTTGAATGTTTAGTGATCGTTTTGATCAACTTGTACAGGCATTGCGTATTTTACCAAGCGTTGGGCCAAAGTCGGCTCAACGTATGGCACTGCACTTAATCATGAAAAACAGGGAAGGCGCTGTCGGTCTGGCACATGCCTTGACTGAAGCAACCAACTATATTCATGAATGTTCCATTTGCCATTCATTGACTGAAGATGAAGTATGCAACATTTGCGTCTCTTCAGAGCGTGATGATCAACTGCTTTGCGTGGTTGAATCTCCAGCAGATGTCATGGCAATCGAGCAAAGTGGCAGTTTTAGAGGGAAATATCATGTATTGGGTGGGCATTTGTCGCCACTCGATGGTATTGGCCCCGACGAAATTGGTATCCCATATTTAATTCAACGACTAAGTGATGGTAAAGTGCAGGAAGTGATCTTGGCGACCAATGCAACGGTTGAAGGTCAAGCGACAGCACATTATTTGGTTGAAGCGACCAAACATTTACCAATACAAATGACCCGTATTGCACAGGGTGTACCACAGGGTGGTGAGCTTGAATATGTGGATAGTCATACCTTAAGTCAGGCTGTGCATAACCGAATGCGAATGAAGTAACTATAGAGCGAAACTCGTTTCGCTTTGTATAAAATTCACCTAATTATTTATACTTAATAACGATTAAAGTTTTTATTTATAATGAATAAAAAAGCCAAATAAAGAAAATAAGTCACTAAAATAACGTTTTTCCTTATAGATAAATAATATATATCAGTTAATATAAGCTCATAGAGCATCTAAAATTAGACTCAGCAACTTATGTATCAATTCATTCAAAATCAGCCAGATTTAAATTCTGTTTTAAATCTTATGGACCAAAGCTCGATTTACGGACTCGACACCGAGTTTATAAAAGTAGATACCCTGTGGCCCAAACTTGGACTTTTCCAAATTAATGTACAAAATCAGGTGTATTTACTTGATGGTACAACCCTCGATTTAAGCCAATTCTGGCAAAAATTATTTGCGGCTCAGCAAAACATTTTTCATGCTTGTAGTGAAGATATCGACCTGATTTATCACTATGCACAGCATAAGTCTTTAGAAAATGTCTTTGATACACAAGTTGGGATGTCATTTTTAGGGCATGGCTTACAAGTCAGCTATCAAAATGCCTTAAAAACTATGCTCGATGTAGATATAGATAAAGATCAGACACGTTCAGATTGGTTGGCTCGTCCACTCAGTGCAGAGCAATTGAACTATGCAGCGAATGATGTACATTATTTAATGAATTTAAGCCATACGATTCAGAATGAATTGGCTGCGAAAAGTTTATTAAATTGTGTACTTGAGGACTGCAAAAATTTGACACATGAAATTGGCACTGAAACGCCAATCCATTTGTTGTATCACGATGTTGGTAATTATCGACATTCACGTCGTCAGCTCATGCAAATTCAGCAATTGGCCGTTTGGCGTGAGCAAATGGTGAAAGCCTTAAATCAGCCACGTAGCTTTATTCTTAAAAACTCAACTATCATTGATATGGTTGAAAAAAATCCAAAAAATAATTTTCAATTGAGCGCGGTGAAAGACATTCGTCCGAACATTGTGCGTGAGCATGGTAAAATTATTTTAGATTTGTTGAAGTTTTTACCTGAACAAGCTGAATGGCCGCTGCGTATGGCACGTCCAATTCGTCATTCGTCTCAGGATATTGGTTCACGCGTCGATACCGTTATTCAGCGTGCAGTACAAGAAACCTCTGTGCCTAAAGAAGTTTTAATGCGCAAAAAATGGTTAAATGCTTTGTATCAGCATGTGGTTTTTCATAATGATGAACAAGATTTACCGAGTTATTTGTTGGGCTGGCGCTATGATTTGCTGACGAAGCCTTTAATTGAAGTGCTGCATGCCGATGAAAGCTATCTTTCTGGTCAAATGAAAGTGATGGAATAAGTTCTGATTGATTAAAGAACTATCACTTATACAAATTCACGACTGATGCGTTAATAAACACTAATGTATCAGTCTTTTTTTTGATGTATCCTTTGCCTTGCGTTTAATGAGTATTGATTCAATTATGTACTGTTCTATCTACAAATCGAGCAAAAAAGATGAAATGTATCTTTATATTGCTCGTCCTGAAGTTAATGAAAACGAAACTGAAGCGACAGATCCGCTTGCAGTAATGCCTGATGCATTACGTACAGCATTTGGTCGTGCCACATTTGTCATGGATCTAGAACTCAGTGAATCACGCAAACTTGCACGTGTGAACGTATTACACGTCATAGATTCTATTGAAACAAAAGGATTCTTTATTCAGATGCCTCCAGAAGGTTTAATTGACCCAAATGCAGTTGAGCCAGAAGGCTTGCGCGGCGCTTAAGTTAATTCAGGAGTTGTGAAAATGAATGGTGTAGTATCGGTATTGGACTCAATTCCTGAAAGCAGTATTGCAATTACGGTTTACCTAGGTGGGGCTGTAATTGCTTTGTTGTGTTGGTATGGGCTGATGAAGCGCTTACCCAAATCGATCGGTGCCATTGGTTGGCTTATCGTATTTGCTATTTTATTAACACCAACCGTTTCTGAAGGTTCAAATGCAGCAATCGCACCTGCGATTTTTGGTTTGATTTTTGGTGTATTAACAAAAGATCAGCCATTGGTTTGGTTGAATCTATCGCTGATTCTCTTTGTGGTGGGTATTGGTTTAGTCCTTGGTTATTTTTGGACCAAATACAATGCAGCGAAACCACAGCACGTTGTTAACAAGAAAATTTCACCGCTTTAAATAAAAAAATAAGGTTATATCATGTCTGTTGAAACTCAACAATTTACTGGTACAGATCAATATATTGCGACCGATAGCTTAAAACTTGCAGTAAAAGCTGCACGTTCATTGCAAAAGCCACTTTTGGTTAAAGGTGAGCCGGGGACAGGTAAAACTCTTTTAGCCGAACAAGTGGCTGAAAGCTTAGGGCTTAAGCTCATTACGTGGCATATCAAATCGACGACCAAGGCTCAACAAGGTTTATACGAGTATGACGCCGTATCTCGTCTACGTGATAGTCAGTTGGGTGATGACCGTGTTTATGACATTAAAAACTATATTAAGCCGGGTAAGCTTTGGGAAGCGTTCACCAGTGAAGAACGTTGTGTACTTCTAATTGACGAGATTGATAAAGCAGATATCGAATTCCCTAATGATTTGCTGCATGAACTCGATAAAATGTCCTTCTTTGTGTATGAGACGGGTGAAACGATTACGGCAACACAACGTCCAATCGTGATCATTACTTCAAATAATGAAAAAGAACTTCCAGATGCCTTCTTGCGTCGTTGTTTCTTTCATTATATTGAATTCCCTGACGAAGCAACCATGCGTGAAATCATCGATGTACATTTTGAAAATATTTCAAGTACCTTGGTCTCTGAAGCACTACAAATTTTCTTTAAATTACGTCAAATTCCGGGTTTAAAGAAACCGCCTTCAACCTCTGAGTTGATTGATTGGTTGAGTTTGTTGATGGCGGATGATATGCCAGAAGATATTTTACGCAATAGGGATAAATCAAAATCAATTCCACCGCTTTATGGTGCCTTGATTAAGAATGAACAAGATGTGCAATTACTTGAGCGTCTAGCATTTATGTCACGTCGTTAATTGATATCAATTCTATCAAAGATTTAAAAGCCGGTTATCCGGCTTTTATTTTGAGTATTAAAAAATATAAGGGTGAATTATGCAGACAAGAGCATACGTTTCTTGTGTACACATTGCTGTACCTAGGAGGTTTAAGTCGGCAGCACTCTTGTTGGTTGCGAGTTTTTATTTTTCTAGTTTTAGCTATGCGATGGATGATGCTCAGTTTGAACAGCAGCATCAACAGCTACTCCAGGATGCGTATTGGGCGCAAGTTGCAGAACACAACTTAAAGAAAAGCTCATTGATCAATCAGATCATCTCGCAGCTCAAACGGCCATTCAGCAAAAGGCCTGTGCTGCAACTGTACTTGAGCTGAAATACTATGATTTTGTGATCTTGCATCTAAGTGACTTTAACCGCTATAGAAACCATCAAGGTTTTCATAAAATCGTATCTATTGAACATTTGCAGCAAGATCGCCTCAATGTTCAACACAAATATGAAACTCTTAAACAATCGCTTAATAATAGAAATGCGACTTGCGAATAAATCATGCTGTATGTGTTTCTTTGGGTAGTAGGGCAACGTATATGAACACGCAGTAAAAGCTTTTGGCTTTACTTGTAGGGATCAATTTTTCATAATGGTGGATGTAAAGGCAAGACTCAGTTGCAGATGAAATAACAAGATCACATGCATTCACACTGGATTTGACCTTCTGATATTTAATTTTTATTGGATTTTATTCGCCTATGTTTGTGCGATTGTTTTATACCCTTCGAAAATACGGTGTTCCTGTTTCAACTCGTGAATTGATTGACTTGAACCAAGCAGTGGCAGCAGGGCTGGTCTTTGCAGATCAAAATGAATTTTATCAGCTTGCAAAAACCGTTATGGTCAAAGATGAGCGTTACTTTGATAAGTTCGACCGTGCAATGAAAGACTATTTTGACGGTATATCGACCTTTGATTTAGACGAGCTATTAAATCAGGTGCATAAACTGCCAAAGGATTGGTTTGATCTTGAACTCATCGAAAAGCATCTAACACCAGAACAACGAGAAGAACTAAAAAAAGCTGGATCATTAGAAGAATTGATGAAAATGCTTGAAGAGCGTTTGCGCGAGCAGCATAAAAAGCATCAAGGTGGTAATCGGATGATCGGTACGGGCGGTACCTCGCCCTTTGGTGCCTATGGTGACCATCCTGAAGGTGTGCGTATCGGTGGGCCTGGTCGTAAACGATCTGCGGTGAAAGTGTGGGAACAACGACAATACCGAAACCTAGATGATGAGCAGATTCTCGGAAGTCGTCAGATGCAGATGGCTTTGCGTCGTTTGCGTAAATTTGCCCGCCAAGGTGCAGCAGAAGAGCTAGATATCGACGGAACCATTCGTGAAACGGCCAAACAGGGCATTTTGGATGTACAGTTGGTTCCTGAACGACGTAACCGCATTAAAGTATTGATGTTGTTTGATGTTGGGGGCTCGATGGATTCACATATTGCCCAATGTGAGAAGCTCTTTACCGCTGCAAAAACTGAATTTAAAACCTTAGAGTATTTCTATTTTCATAACTGTTTATATGACTATGTGTGGAAAGATAATATTCGCCGTTCAAGCACGCGTATGAATACATGGGATCTATTCAATACCTATGGGCGAGATTACCGTGTCATCGTGGTCGGTGATGCGAGTATGGCACCGTATGAATTGAACTCTGTAGGTGGTTCTGTGGAGTATATGAATGATGAAGCGGGTCAGGTGTGGTTACAGCGCTTACGCAATCATTTTGATAAAACAGCATGGTTAAACCCCGAAGAAGAAAGTTATTGGCATTACACCCAAACCATAGCTGTGATTAAACAAATCTTTGAAGATCATATGTTCCCGATGACTCTAAAAGGAGTGGAAGATATGACGAAATATTTAGCGCGCTAAAGCGTTAAAAACGATACTTTTTCTTATCAATGATGTTTATATTACTTACTCCAATTTTGCATTGTTTCTTATTTTTAAAATTGGATAGTATTTAAAAGTCTTTGTTCTGCATACAACATGAAGGAAATATGATGGATCATCAAATTAATGGTATCGCATTACCTAATGAAGAAGGTTTCTTCGGTAAATACGGTGGGCAGTTCATTCCACCAGATTTAAAACAGGCAATGGATGACATTAATGTTGCTTATGAGCAAATTCGTCATACAGAGGAATTTCAAAATGAATTGAAGGATTTGTTTGCACACTATGTTGGACGTCCAAGCCCATTGTTTTATGCGAAGCGCTTGTCTAACAAATTAGGTGGGGCACAAATCTACCTCAAGCGTGAAGACCTCAACCATACTGGCGCGCATAAAATTAACCACTGCCTTGGCGAAGCTTTGTTAGCAAAATACATGGGTAAAACCAAAGTGATTGCTGAAACTGGCGCAGGTCAGCATGGTGTAGCATTGGCAACGGCTTGTGCCTTGGTGGGCATTCCATGTGAAATTCACATGGGGCAAGTGGATATTGAAAAAGAACATCCAAACGTAGTGAAAATGAAGATTTTAGGTGCCAACCTAATCTCTGTCACTCGTGGTACAGCTACGCTTAAAGATGCAGTAGATAGCGCTTTTGAAGAATATTTAAAAGATCCAACCAATTTTATTTATGCGATTGGCTCAGTGGTTGGTCCACATCCATTCCCGAAAATGGTTCGTGACTTCCAGTCCATTATTGGTGATGAAATTAAAATTCAAGCCAATGATCGATTTGGTGCAAATCCTGACTATGTCGTTGCATGCGTGGGTGGTGGATCCAATGCTGTTGGTGCATTTACAGCATTCCTGAATGACTCCGATGTCAAACTCGTAGGCGTTGAGCCTGCAGGCCATGGTTTAGATACCAATATGCATTCTGCGACGTTGACATTGGGTAAGCCAAGTCAAATTCATGGCATGGCATGTTATGTCCTTGAAGATGAACAGGGTGAGCCTTTGCCAGTGCATTCAATTGCATCAGGTCTGGACTATCCAGGAGTGGGGCCACAACATAGTTTGTTAAAAGACCTAGGCCGTGTTGAATATACAACAGCGACAGACCAAGAGTGTTTAGATGCATTCATGACGCTTTCACGTGTGGAAGGTATTGTTCCTGCACTAGAAAGTTCACATGCGGTTGCTTGGGCAATTCGTGAAGCGCCAAAACTTGCCAAAGATGTGAAGATTGTCGTTAACGTTTCAGGCCGTGGCGATAAAGACTCAGACTATGTGGCTGAAAAATTAGGTTTAAATTAATTACTGCCATTAAAAAAGACTAAGTTGCTCATCATCTGTTGATGACGCAAAAATCTTTTGCAGTTGTATAGCCCGATCTATATTCGAAGTATCCCAGTTTTTAACTGGGATATTTTTTTTTGACGTAATTTTTATAAAAAATATGGTCAAAGCTTGATGAAATTGAAATTAACTCAGGATGTAGTGCATAAATAATTGCCTTTGCATCTAAAATTTCTGTGATAGAAGATGCAATCTCTAAATTGATCGTACGTCGGTGGTATTGCAGCAGCTCATCGTCTTTCATCGATAACATTAAGCGTTCTAATTCTAAAATGATGGCATCTAGTTGGTCTAATTTATCTAAAGCGGATTCAAACATAAGAAAGGAATTTGAGAAAAGTAATTAATTTGTAATGTGTATGTCATTACAAAATGTGAGTTATATAAATTATTGATATTTGGAATTCCCCCTTAAAGCTTATCAAGGGGGATTTTTGAGTTTAGCCAGAAATATATTGTTGAAGTTGTTCGATCAGTTTGCGTTGATCATCCATTGCTGCTTTTACAAGGTCGCCGATGGAGATTAAGCCAGTTAATTTCCGTTCCTCAACGACAGGTAAATGACGTAAATGGCGATCTGTCATAAGTTCTAAACATTCTTCGACAGTCGCTGCACTTGTCACGGTGATGACACTACCCGTCATAATTTCGCTGACAGAGGTATCGAAAGATGTTCTTTCCATCAGGGCGATTTTACGTGTGTAATCACGCTCAGACAAAATCCCAACAACTGTGCCTTCATGGGTCACAACGAGGGCACCAATGCCTTTTTGTGCCATCAGGGAAATGGCTTCGAGTACAGTCGCATCTGGAGTGATGGTGTAGATTTCTTGATAAGCTTTGTCTTTAAGTACTTGGGCAACTGTAGTCATATTTTCATTCCTTTATAGTAGTTTTTGTTTAATTTAAATTAGCGCGAAATTTGAAAAAAGCAAATACTTTTCAGTGCATGCAGAGGTCAAACATGCACTGAGGGTTTTATGCCATTTGAATCTTATTTTGGTTAAAAAAGAATAAACGCATTTGCGAGGTTGTGAGCTTGAGACGGATGTGGCTAGAGCTATGCAACGCAGGGATAACTTTAAGACGTGTTAATGTCGGTAATAGCGATGCCTCAAAATCTTGTGGTGTAATGCGTCGTGGAGTGTAGTTGGGCCAATGCTTTTTGGCATATTTATGCGCTTGAATGCCATTTAGCCAAAACGGGAAGATAATATGATCTTGATCGCTGGTCATTGCCCAACCTTGTTGGTGGTAGAGACCCCAAAGGACTCCACAGTACATCATGGTTTTTAAAATACTAATTTTATAAAATAAATCTTTTGGAATAGGTTTATATTGCTTTAATTTAGACATCATATGCAGCGTGTTGTTGATGTTGCTCCTATTGTAGGAAATTCTTATGAAAAAGCTGTGTAAGCTTTGAACTTGATTGTAAGAATTTATGTAGTTAAAAGTTGAAGGGTGTAAAAAACGCCACCTTAGTGACGTTTTGTTATGCTTGCAAGGTGGCCATGTTCTGCCAATATTGCGCTTTGAGTGAGTCACGTTCTACGCGGAAGCCTTGATAATAAAGTTCAGCCAAAAATAACGCTGCTTTACCATGTCCAGCACGAGCTGCATCTTCCAATTCATGAACTGCATCGCTGAAGTTCATTTGAGATTGAATTGTGTTTACCGCATTTGCGTATACATGTTCGAGTTCATGTTGAGAGAATTGTTGAATCATATTTAACTCCTTATTCTAATTATGATCATTAAGGGCCCATTCTTTAGCCCTATTAACTAATTTAACTAAGTATTATTAAACTAATATTACAATTATCTTGAATTGTCAACTATTCACGTAAATATTTCTAATTTGCTATAGTTTACATGATTAAACAATGGACAATTGTTTTCGTGAGTAAAATACTATCATAAGAAGTTGTAGATAATAAGGAGAAGTAAAATGACAAAAGTTTTAGACGGTTTAACTTTAGATTATCCTCCGACATTAGCGCAAATTGTGGAGTTGGCACATCTACATCGTCGCAATCTTGATGAAGCAATTTTTCATCATGAAATTCATTTGGGGGATTTTGGTTTGGCACAGCGCAAACGTGTATATGATTTCACACGGGATTTAGATAAGGGACAGCGCTTAGAATTTTACAATGCATATAATGGCGAATTACTCAAAATCGCCGATGATGATGATTTACATCCTGCGCATGCAGAAGGTGGAATGAGTATTTTTGCAGTATTTATCGTTTTGGCGATTATTGCATTAATTCTTTATTTTGCGGTGATACGTACCATTATTCATTAAATTGTTTAGCTAACTCACAGACTGAAAAGGTGAACTGATGCAGTTTTAAGCGCTGTGACTTGAACTTCTTGAACGTCAGCCATACACTACTTTGAACCTGAGGTAGTGTATGACTATTGATTTAGAAAAAATTATTCAATTCAAATCTAAAATACAGCTAGAGCAAATTTATAATATCTTTGTTTCAGTCATGATCGTGGTGATTTTGGTATTGGCTGTGATTGCCTTATATCGTCCTATTTCTGTACAGCAATACCAAAACGTGTCACGACTTGCTTTGCAGCAAAGTTATCCTGAAACACAGGAAATGGCGATGCTACTGAGACAGCAAGATCGCATTCGTGTGGGTGCTTATCTTAAATTGATGCATGCTTATCAGATGGAGTCTGTACGGGCACATCAACTTCCTGCTTTGGCAGAGGAACAGCTTTAGTTGCAGAGATTATCTTGGTTGGAGCTGCTTGTATATTCTCTTCCAATATCTGCTGTACTTCATTTTTATCTAAGGTTTTGCTCACCACAATCACCGTCATATTTTCAGGGTGCATGTAGGTACGAACCGCATTTTGTACATCAGCTACAGTTATTTTTTCCAATAATTTAGGGTACTGGGTCAAATAATCTGGGTCTTGTTGATAAAAGCCCAATAGACCAAGCTGTGCATTGATCGTTGCATTACTGCTGTAATTATTCGGAAAAGCACGCAGCATGCCTGCTTTGGTTTCTTCCATTTGTTTTTGATCAATAGGCATTTTGACAAAATCATTAAAGGCCTTATGTGCCACTCGAATACTATCTATAAGCTGATCTTGACGTGTTCCATAGCTAAAACTAAAGATACCGGGTGCTTGGCTAAAGCTAAATGCACTATAGGCACCATAAGTATAGCCACGTTTGACACGAAGCTCTTGCATGAGGACTGAGTTAAAACCGCCACCACCAAACATTCGATTGGCTACTTCTAGGGCTAATCGATCTTTGTTATCGCGTGTGGTGCCTAAATGTCCGAATATGACGTTGGCTTGGGTGGAATTGTAGGGAAGATGGATGATATCAAACCCTTGTTTTTCTTCTGGTTGTGCAAGTGCCTTAGCTTTTTCACCTTGGTTTAAGTTTCCAGAAATACGTTCTGCAAGGTTTTGTGCTTCTTTTTTGCTGAGTTTACCTGTAATGGCAATATTCATGTTTTGAGCAACTAAAAATTGATTACGAAACTTCTTTAAAATGTCTGGGGTGATTTTTTTGATACTGCCATTGGTTCCTGTAATTGGTTCTGCATAAGGATGTGTGCCGTAAACAGCCCGATAGAAACGAATATTCATTAAGCGACTTGGACTTTCTTGGAGTTGTTTTTGACCAGCTTGGTTATTGCTGAGTGCTAAGTTGAGGCTGGAGTTTTTAAAAGTCGCATTTTTAATCACGTCCATCATCATACTTAAAGCAGGTTCTAATTTTTTAGGGTCTGACAATACGCGTAGCCGAACGACAAACATATCTCGATGTGCTTGTACGCTAAATTGAGCACCTGTTTGGTCAAAAACCGAGGCAATTTGCGTTGCATTGTATTTTTCTGTGCCTTCATCGATTAAACGTGCAGCCATGTTGGCAACACCATACAAGCCTTTTCCGACTTCTTCATCACGAGCAGAACCTGCATTAAAGGTCAGTTGAATATCCACCATAGGTAGATCTTGTGATTCAACAAACAGGCTATTTACGCCATTTCGGTTTTTCAGCACTTGAACCAGCGGAGCACGGTAGTCTTTATCAATCTGTAAATTCTTTAAACTTTGCAGCATTGGGATAGATTGTAATTGGCTCGGATTATCGTTGAGGTCGGGAACATTTTCCTTATAAGTTTCTGCATGAAGGATTGAGCCAAACGCAGTGAGTAAGCTTAGAGATAAAATTTTCGTAATAGTCATCACTAATCCTTACAAGACGCTTTCAGTGTTTTGGGTTGAGCTGATTTGTTGCTCTGGAATAACAACTTCCGTTTGAGCTGGTTTTGTAGTTTGATCTGCTTTATTTGAGGTTGTTGGAACCTCCGTCTGTTCTGGAAGTAGATACATGGTGCTTAAATTTTCTCGGACAAAATACGCATTTGCGACACGTTGAATATCTTGTGCGCTGACGTTTTCATATAGTTTTGGTAATTCGTCCATTAGCCTGAAACTGAGCCCATTGACTTCTAAGTTACCGATCGTCTTGGCTTGGCTGCTGATGTCATCTTGGTTGTAAACTAAATTGGAGACAAAACGTGTGGTGATACGTTCAACTTCAGGTGTTTTAACTAATTCTGTTTTTAAAGTGTCGATTTCATCTTGTATGGCTTTTTGAGCTTGTTCCATTTTGACGCCATCGGCAGGGAGTGCTGAAATGGTAAATAAGCTATCTCCACGATTGTATGGGTCATAGGAAACACTTACAGCGGTGAGTAATTTTCTATCGCGTACCAGTTTGTCTTGTAGGCG
The DNA here is from genome assembly GCF_013420135.1 of Acinetobacter sp. YH12023. Taxonomy (NCBI): domain Bacteria; kingdom Pseudomonadati; phylum Pseudomonadota; class Gammaproteobacteria; order Moraxellales; family Moraxellaceae; genus Acinetobacter; species Acinetobacter sp. YH12023. The sequence continues at coordinate 5,300 of NZ_VOYU01000009.1, read as the reverse complement.
CGACGAAATACCACTGTCTAAAATATTGCGAATAATATTGAGAGCATATGCATCTTGTGGGTTTTTTGCGGTAGCCAGTGATCGCACATTCCACGCCATATACAAATTAGGCACTTGTACAGGTAAATTTAGTTCCATGTGACGATAGCCCACACGTTCGAATTCCATCACATCATTACGATCAGGTGTTTTGCGTGATGGAATATCACCAAAGTATTTTTGAACTTGACGAATGGCTGCTTCGGCATCGACATCACCAACAATCACCAAAATGGCATTGTTCGGGGTATACCAATCTTTATACCATTGTTTTAAATCTGCTAATTTGATGTTTTGCAGATTTTTCATGTGTCCAATGACAGGTTGACGATAGTGACTGGTTGGATAAGAAATCCATTTGAAACGTTCATAAGCCAAAGAACGAGGGTTGTCATCTGTACGCTGTCGGCGTTCTTCCATAACCACTTTAATTTCAGGGTCGAAATCTTGTTGTTGCAATCGTAAATTACTCATACGATCCGCTTCGAGCTCCAGCGCCATAGGGAAGTAGGCTTTAGGATACAACTGATAATAATTGGTGTAATTGGTGAAGGTTGCAGCGTTGATGCTGCCGCCATAGATACGGCTGAGACGTGTAAATTCATCATTAGGAACTTTGGTGGTTCCTTTAAACATCATATGTTCGAGCGCGTGGGAGATCCCTAATAGATTGCCCGACTCATCACTACTGCCAACACGATACCAAATATGGGTCATTACCATCGGCGCACGGTGGTCTTCACGGATAATGACCTTTAAGCCATTTTTAAGTGTGGTTTCAAAGGTGCTTCGCGTTAATTGGGTACGTGTGTCTGCATGTAGATTGGGTGCAGACCAAAGGCAACTGCTGATGACACAGATAGGAAGCGCAGAGCGAAATAAAGTTTTAAAAAAATAAGGAGAAAATCTGTTTTTATGGGACACAAAGGAATCCATTAAAATGCATTTTATAGCTATCTAGTTTTCCTAAAGTTAATTTTGATTGCAAGTTCAACATGTTGTTTTTTAGTGTGCTTCGCTCTGACAGGCGTGTATCGACTCAATTTAAGATAACTTATGATAGAATCGGTTTTTTTAACGCAGTGCTTTTCAAGGATTCGGCATGCAACAGCAATCTCATGGGCAGAATAAATTTTTGATTGATGCTGATATCGGTGATGACGATGTCACGCTACCGAGTTTACCTGCGGTAAATGTGCCGATTATCGAGACACCGAAAGTACAGCAAGACGTTGCTGCACCATTACAAGAAACAGAGTCAGAAACTGAAGACTCGAAGGCGAAAGGCGGCTTCTTTAGTCGAATGAAAGAAGGTCTAGCAAAGTCACGTAAGAACTTGGCAGACGGCATGGTGAATATCCTGATCGGTGGAAAGGAAATTGACGATGAGCTTTTAGAGGAAGTTGAAGAGCAACTTTTGGTTGCTGATATTGGTGTCGATGCAACCAAAACGATTATTGCGAACTTAACTGAACGTACTGAACGTGGCGATTTAATTTACTCGCACTCTTTATATAAAGCGCTTCAAGAAGAACTGGTGGCATTACTTGCACCACGTGTTAAACCGCTACATATCGACAGCAATAAAAATCCGTATGTGATTTTGGTTGTTGGTGTGAATGGTGTGGGTAAAACCACCACGATTGGTAAATTAGCGAAACGCTTACAAGGTGAAGGTAAAAAAGTAATGTTGGCTGCTGGTGATACATTCCGTGCAGCAGCCACAGAGCAATTACAAATTTGGGGCGAACGCAATAATATTGCAGTTGTGGCGCAAGGTCATGGTGCAGATTCTGCTTCAGTTATATTTGATGCATTCGAAAGTGCTCGTGCAAAAGGCGTAGACGTGCTGATTGCAGACACTGCAGGTCGTTTACACAACAAAGGACACCTCATGCAAGAGTTGTCTAAAGTAAAACGTGTAATGCAAAAAATTGATGCTACAGCTCCGCATGAAGTGATGTTAGTGGTAGATGCAGGCACAGGTCAAAATGCCATTAACCAAGTTGAAATGTTTGATGAGGCAGTAGGGCTTACAGGTCTAACCATTACTAAACTGGATGGTACTGCGAAAGGTGGTGTGTTATTTAATATTGCAAGCCGTACCCATGTGCCAATTCGTTTTATTGGTGTAGGTGAGAAAATTGATGACTTACGTCCATTCTCAGCTAAATCATTTGTCGCAGCATTATTTGAAACTGATAAATAAAATGCGTTAAATGTCACATAAACTCCGCAAAATGCGGAGTTTTTTGTTTTTGAGCTTACTGATTGATTTAAAAAGCAACATGTGAATAAATCATAGTCAAAATTCAGCCTAATAAACCCTTAGAATAAGTAAGGAATTATTGTTTATATATAAAAATTGCTTTGGGGTGTTTAGGGTGGCGTTACTCGATAAAATTGGTCATGTATTGACTGCGGATATCACTAAAGATTTTAAATTAAAAAAGAAAAATACTGACCAAGAAGTAGAAGCGTCATTTGTCGACCAACTAAAGAAACGTCGCAGTATTTATGAGCTTGGAAAGAAGGTACATTATAGTCAGGCTTATTTGGCGGAACTGATTCAAGAGTCTGTAAGAAGTTGTCCATCTGCATATAATTCGCAAAGCACACGTATTGTGGTTTTATTTGGCGAATCTCATCAAAAATTTTGGGACATTGTAAAAGACGTACAACGCAAGAATGTTGCGAGTTATATATTTGAAGGTGTGGCGCTCAAAATAGATCTGTGTGCAGCTGGCCTGGGAACTGTACTTTTCTATGAAGATCAAGCTGTGATTCAACAATTACAAAAGAAAGTGCCATTAAGTGCAGAAGATTTTCCAGTGTGGTCGGAGCAAACGTCTGGCATGGCCCAATTCGCAGTATGGACTTCGATCGCAGATGCAGGTCTAGGCGCATGTTTACAGCACTATAATCCACACATTGATTATGCTGTTGCCGAACACTTTAATATTTCAAAACAATGGCTGCTACGTGCGCAGTTGGTCTTTGGTTCAATTGAAGGTCAAGCGCCTGAACGTTTAGAACCAGAAGATCAAGATCAGTTTAGAATTTATGAGTAATTTCTATGTGCTGTAAGTTGCTTTGATCTCTGCTTTTTAGAGCAGTAAACTAAAATCTATATGTAAATGAGTTGTGGGTATTTAGATGCTTACAACTGATTGTTCTAGAAATAAGACACAATGTTGTAAATATAGTCATGCAACGGTTAAAAACTTCACCTATTATAAATCTCAACTTAGTCAGCTAATTGAAAATAAAAAGAGGTCTTGTAATGTCATTCTTGAATCAAATCGAACAACGTCGCACAATCTATTCTATTGGTAATAACGTTACTTTATCGCAAGATGAAATTGAGCAAACCATTAAAAATGCTGTACGTTTAAGTCCATCATCATTTAACTCTCAAACGTCTCGTGTTGTTATTCTGTTTGGTGATGCACATCAAAAATTCTGGAATATCGTACGTGAAACTTTACGTAAAATTGTACCTGCAGATGCATTTGAAGGAACTAATGGCAAGATTAATAGTTTTGCAGCAGGTTTTGGTACAGCATTATTTTATGAAGATCAGGCTGTAGTAAAAGCTCTCCAAGAACAATTTGCACTTTATGCAGATAATTTCCCAGTATGGTCTGAACACTCAACGGCGATTGCTCAATTTGCTACTTGGACTGCTTTGGCTGAAAAAAATATTGGTGCGTCATTACAACATTACAATCCAATTGTTGATGCTGAAACAGCTGCGGCATTTGATGTGCCAGATCAATGGAAACTACGTGCACAACTTGTTTTCGGTTCGATTGAAGCACCTGCAGGTGAAAAAACCTTTATTGCAGATGAAGAACGATTCAAAACATTCAAGTAATGATGGTGTGATGAATTAAAAAGGATGCATTAAGCATCCTTTTTTTATATGCAAAATTCTTGAATGAATATCAAAATAATGTCTTGAAACAAAATATACAGTGATTGTTAGATGTCATAAGATTGTCACATATGCATTGCATAGTGCATTCGAAACTAAATAATTGATAAAGAGTGATAATGATGACTTTAAGATTAACTGTTGCTGCTGCAGCGCTGATGTTAAGTAGTGCCGGATTTGCAGCTGTAACTTTGACTGTTCCAGAAGAAATTAAAATAGTTGCAGTTAATGATCAAGAAGTTACTGGTGGTTTATTTCGATCTACGGAGAAGTATAAGCTAGATGCAGGTGAAAACCTATTAACGGTACGTTATAGTGAATTTTTTCAACATGCTGATAATTCTCACGATATTTTAAAGTCAGGTGTTGCCGCCATTCGTACTCCAGCTCTGATTGATGGGCAAGAGTATCGTTTGGGTCTAGTCAATGCACCAAAAGATTTTGATGCTGCGCAAAAATATAAAGACCAACCGATATTTGGTTTGTATGACAGATCTAATCAATTACTTGTGCAGCAAGCTGGGGCGAAGAAAGAACAAAAATCGATTTTCTCCAATGGTGTTTTGGGTAATGCTGTAGATTTTGCGAAGAAAGAAGCTGTGCCAGAAAATCAACCGTCACCTGTTTATGCACAATCCGTAACTGTAAAATCAACGAATGTAGCATCTCATATAACTACTCCAAAAAATGTGACTATTAATGAAAATGGGGCAGATCAACAATTAATTCAGCTTTGGCAAAAGGCCAATAAAGCTGAACGACAAAAATTCATGGGTTGGTTGGCTGAGCAAGCAAACTAAAGTCACTTTTGTAATTTCATTAGTTTTCTTAAAATCCGTGTTATTTGAAAAGTCCGTTGAATTACGGGCTTTTTAGATTGAAGAATATAAAAATCACTAAGAATTATAAAATTCGTCTTTCATAAAGCAAAATATACGGATATATTGATCTTTAAATAAGCAATAAATTGCTTTTAGTTTAAAAAATATACACTCAAGCAAAATATTATAGAAATTTCTATGATAGGGGCTTGTGTTTGTTTTGAAACTCTATAGAATACGCTGCATACCAACGCAGACAGCGATAAACGTAAGTTTTTTAGTTGTTTGATGTTGTTTTCTTATTTGCTGACGAAGCATTAAGAAGATCATTAAGAGATTATGAAGAACAACTTGTGTGGATTTTTACTGATTGATCGATCGAAATTATTTTCATTGATTGATGGTAGAAATTACTCGAAGTTTATTTGAGCAAATTTTTGTCAGTAATTGATGAGCCAAGATTGGTACACTATATGTACTATTGATTTTAAACTGAAGAGTTT